>NZ_JABWDV010000001.1 GCF_013362995.1 Streptomyces sp. TRM64462
GGGGGCCAGCCGCCGCAGCCCCTGGCCCCCGGGGCCCGTACGGAACGCCGTCACCGCCGTCGAAAGGTCGCCGCCGTACCCGACGAACCAGGCCGCCGGCAGGCCGTCGTCCGCGCGCGTGCGGCCCGCCGCGATCGGGCCCAGGGCGCTCAGCGTGTCCGGCGCGACCGCCTCCACGGCCACGTCCCGCAACGCCCGCGCCACCTCGCCGGCCACGTCCGGCTCCAGCACCTGCCGGGCCTCCGGCCGGTCCAGGCCCTCCAGCGGCACGCCCCGGTAGGTCGCCGCCGTCACCGAGTACGGCTCGCCGCGCCGCCCGCCGGCCGCGAACGTGGCGTACGCGCCGGCCATCCGGATGGCGCTCGGCGTGGACGTACCGAGCGCGAACGACGGCTCCAGCGCGGCCATGCTGCCCGGCAGCAGCCCCGTGTCCACGGCCACGTCCCGCACCCGGGACAGCCCGACCGCGGCACCCAGCCGCCGGTACACGTCCTGGTCGCCCCGGACCAGCGCCCGGCGCAGCGCCGGCGCCCCGCGCGCCACACCCGCACCACTCCCGTCACCGCCCTCCGCACCGACCAGTCCACGGCCCCCGAAGCCGCCCTCCGCACCGACCAGGTCACCGCCCCCGGCGCCGCTCACCGTCCCGCGGCCGGCCCCGTCCCGCAGGGCCGCCGCCAGCACGAACGGTGTGAACGCCGACCCCACCGGCACCCCCGCCGTGTCGGCGTTGCTGCTGAAGTGCCGTGTCGCGTCGGGCCCCCCGTACAGCGCCAGCAGCGCCCCGTCCGCCTGCCGCACCGCCGCCGCGCCGACCTGCACGTCACCGCCCGCCGCGCCGACCTGCACGTCACCGCCCCCCGCTCCGACCTGCACGTCACCGCCCGCCGCCGCGCCCTCCCGCGCGCCCTCCACCGCCTGCCGCAGCCGCTCCACCGCCGCCCGCTCGAACGTCGTACGGACCCGGTACCCGCCACGCCCCAGCTCCTGCGCCGTCAGGCCCGTACGGTTCCGCAGGTCCTTGTCGGCCGCGTCCACCAGATAGCCGACCTGCCCGGACAGACCGCTCGCGACGGACCTCGGGCGCGGCTCCGGGAACACCGTGTACGCCGCCCGCTCGGCCCGCGTCATCACCCCGAGCTCCACCTGCCGGTCCAGGACGTACCGCCACCGCGCCTCCGCCCGGCGCCGGTGGTCGTCGCCGAGCGCCGGGTCGTACAGGTCACCGCCCTTCAGCAGCGCGGCCAGCAGGGCGCTCCGCGACGGGTCCAGGTTCCGCGCGTCCGTGCCGTAGTACGCCGTCGCCGCCGCCTGCACCCCGTACGCGTTCCGCCCGAACCAGCTCGTGTTGAGGTAACCCTGGAGGATCTCCTCCTTGGACAGCCTCCGCGACAGCTTGACCGCCAGGCACAGCTCCCGCAGCTTGCGCGACGCGGTCTGCTCCTGCGTCAGATACGTGTTCTTCACGTACTGCTGCGTGATCGTCGAACCGCCCTGCACCTCCCCGCCCCGCGCCATGTTCACCACGGCCCGCGCCAGGCCGCGCACGGAGAAGCCCGGGTCGCTGTAGAACGTGGCGTTCTCGGTGGCGATGACCGCGTTCTGGAGGGACGGCGGGATGTCGGACAGCGGTACGTTCTGCCGGTTGACCGGCCCGACGCTCGCCATCTGCGTGCCGTCGGCCCAGTAGTAGACCGTGGCCTCCGAGCGCGCCTCGGCGTTCACGTCCGGGATGGGCGTCGTGACGTACACCCACCCCACCAGGCCCGCGCCCCCCGTCAGCACCAGAAGCACCAGGCCGAGCAACTGCCGCCACGACGGCCGGAACCGCGCTAACCCGCGGCGCCCGGGCCGCGGACGACCGACACCGACACCGACACCGACACCGACACGGACCCGGACACGCGTCACGGCGGGGCCCCCTTCTTCGTACGACGCAGCCTGCCCCCTCCCGTACGAGGCGCACAGGCCGCCCGTTCAGGCGCGGGACCAGGCAGGGAGCCGTCAGACCCCGCCCGCCAGCCACGCCGCGACGGCCCGCGCGATGGGCTGCCCCGTGTCCAGCTCCACGAACCCGAATTGGCCGCCCTGGTTGCACTCCAGGAACCACCACACGCCGTCCGCGTCCTCCGCGAAGTCGAACGCGGCGTACGCGAGGCCCGCCGCCTCCAGGTAGGCGCGCACCGCGCGCGCGATACGCTCCGGGACCTCCGCCGCCTCCCAGACGTGCCCCGTCTCCCCGTACCGCCCGTCGACCTGACCGGGCGCCGCCGTCTTCCGCGCGGCGGACAGCCATCCGCCCACGGTCGTCAGCCGGATGTCCGCCGCCTTGGGGACGTACCGCTGCAGCAGCGTGGGTCCGACCTCGACGGCCGCGAAGTCCGCGTCCGGACCGACCAGCGCCGTCGGCAGGTCCATCCGCAGCGGCCCGACCCGGGGAGGCCCGGACAGGGTCTTCACCACGACCTGCCCGTACCGCTCCGCGAACTCCTCCGCCACGCGCGGGAACGTCGTGACCACCGTGGGCGGCACCGCGAACCCGCCGCGGTGCGCGGCGCGCAGCTGCCACGGCTTGTACCGGGCACGCTCGGCCGCCTCCGGGTGGTTCATCCACCGGGCGTCCGTCGAGTACAGCGCCCCGTACAGGGCCTGCCGGGTCTCGGCGGTCAGCCACTCCGACGCGTCGGGCGCCCGCGCCGCGGGCACACCGGGCCGGCGCACCCACACGCTGCGCAGCGCGTCGGTGCTCACCATCCGCCCGTCCACCGACAGGAAGCCGCGGAAGTCGCCGCGCACGTACTCGGCCGACAGGGCGGCACGGCCCGGCAGGTCGGCCGGGTCCAGACGCACCAGCGGAACGCTCCCGGCCTGGAGCTCGGCCACGACCAGGTCCGCCGTGACGTCCTGTTCGCACGTCAGGATCAGCACGGTCATCGGATGCGCCGGGCCGGTCAGTCGTCGAAGTGCGTCTGGGATCCCGCCTTCGACGTCGTCGTGCCCGCCGCGAGCAGCACGTCCCGGTCCGTGATGGCCGGCCGCCCGTCGGGCAGCACGTTGAGCTGGAGCGCCGCGTCGTACACGTACGGCGGCGGCGCGTCCGGAGCCTCGGCGGGCACCGCGAACTGGAACGCGAACGGTCGTCTCATGGCTTGTTCTCCCTCGATCCCTCGTCAACCACCGGTGCTCAAGCGGCAGTACGGACCGGCCCCGTAGGGATCTCACCACGTTGCGTCATCGCGGCCCCGCCGCGCATCGGCCCAGAGAGGTATGCCCTCTCGGACTTCTCGGTACTTGCGGCCGATGCGCGGCCGGCAGGCCTGGCCGGAACAGCCCGGACGACCGTCCTAGAAGGTCAGGTTCCAGGCGTCGATCCGGCCGGTGTCCCGGGTGGCGCCGTCCCGCACACGCAGCTTCCACGTGCCGTTCGCCGTCTCCGCCGACGCGTCGACCGTGTACGTCTTGACGACGTCGTCCGCGCCGTCGCCGTTCGGGAAGTCCTCCAGGAGATAGACGGTTCCGTCGGGCGCCACGAGGGAGATCACGAGGTCACCGCGGTAGGTGTGCTTGATGTCGACCCCGACCTTCAGCGCCGCCGGCGCCGTGCCGGTCACACCGGAGACCGTGATCGGGCTCTCCACCGTGGCGTGGTCGGTGACGGCCACGTCGGCCGTGTTCTCGAAGTACGTGCCCGGCGTCGGAGGCGTACCGCCGCCGACCGCCTTCAGCGCGTCGACCTGGCCCTCGCCGAAGAAGCCGTTGTCCGCGGTCGTCCCCGTGCAGCGGCTGTCGGACGGGCAGGCCGTGTCGGTGGCCTGCGACGCGAGCCGGGCGCGCAGATCGGCCGGCGTGGACGACGGGTCGGCACTGGCCAGCAGCGCGGCGACGCCGGCCACGTGCGGCCCCGCCATCGACGTGCCGTTCTTGTTGCCGTACTTGCCGCCGGGCAGCGTCGAGTACACGCCGTACGCGCCGTCACCGCCGGGCGCGGCGATGTCGATGACGCCGCGGCCGTAGTTGGAGTACGACGCCTTGACGTCGCCGCGGCCCATCGCGGAGACCGTCACGACGCCCGGCAGCTCGGCCGGGATGTCGATGCAGTCGTTCGTGAGGGTGCGGCGCACCGGCGTCGAGTCGTTCGGGCTCGACGAGTCGGTGGTCTTGTTCGCCAGGTCGTAGTCGGAGTTGCCGGCCGAGGCGACCTGGAGGGAGCCCTTGCTCTCGGCGTACGCCTGGGCCCGCCGCACGCCCTCGATGATGGCGGCCTGGTCGGCGTCGTCCGGGCAGTTGAACATCCACGGATCGGTGTAATAGCTGTTGTTGGTCACCTTGAAGCCGTGGTCACCGGCCCACATGAAGCCGCACACGGTGTTCTCCGCGTAGAACAGCGTGCTGCCGGGCTCGGCGATCCGGACGGAGGAGACCCGCACGCCGGGGGCCACCCCGATGACGCCCTTGCCGTTCTTCGCGGCGGCGACCGTGCCGGCCACGTGCGTGCCGTGCGTGTCGATGTCCCGCCACGCCCCGGGCCGCGTGTCGGGCCTGCCGTAGGCGCAGGACACCGAGTCGGCCGCGTTGAAGTTGGGGGCGATGTCCTGGTGGAGGTCGTCCACGCCGGTGTCCAGGATGCCCACCGTGACGGTGGGGGAGCCGGTGCTCACGGCCCAGGCCTTGTCGGCCTTGATCTGGGTCATGTCCCAGCGGTTCGACTCGGTGAGCGTCGTGGGGCTCTGCGCCGCGGCGGGCGGCAGGGCGGGAGCGTACGCGTCGGCGGGCACGTCCGACGTACGGGTCGCGCCGACCTGCTGGACGCCGCTGACGCCGCGCATCGTGGCGGCGAAGGCCGTGGACGTCGAGTGGGCGACGACGACGCCGATCGCGTCGTAGTGCGCGAACACCGTGCCGCCGTTGGCCGTGACGGCGGACCGTACGGCCGAGGTGTCACCCGGCGCCGTGATCACCAGGTACGCGCGGGTGCCGGCGGCCCAGTCGGCGGCGGTCACCGGTGCGGCGGCGGTGGCAGTGGCAGTGGCAGTGGCAGTGGCGGTGGCAGTGGCGGATGCGGCCGCGGGTGTGGCCGACGGGCCCGCGCCGGGCGCGTCGGTGGTGGCGGTGGCCGGGGCCGCGGGGGCCGCCAGAGCGACGGCGGCGCCGAGTGCGGCGACGACGGCCGAGCGCCTGAGCCCGGCGGATATGTGGGGAAGCATGTGTCCTCCGAAGGCCCCGCGACACGGGTGGTGCCGGCAGGGCCGGGTGAAGAAGTGGTCGACGCGCAAGATCTCAGATGCGGGCATGTCAAGGGAAGTCCCGTTCCACGCAGACCTGTTCGACACAACCGGAGGACGGTCGTCCGTCAACGTGCGTGACAGGGCGCTTCACTGACGGCCGAACAGGTCCGGATCCCCGAAAGAGCGCCCCACGCGTGCCTCGGGCCCCTAACGTGCTCGTCGAAGGCCCCTGGCAACCGGGAGGGCACCGTGGAGAAGGAAGCGCGTCGGCGCCTCATCGCCGAGGTACAGGCGGAACGGGAGCGTCTGCTGCCGCTGCGGGAGGAGGCGACGGACACGACGATCGCCATGTTGCGGCAGAGCGCACCGGCGGAGCCCCCGGATCTCGTGCCCTACCTCAACCTCGCGTACATCCTCGGCGTGAAGCACGCGCGGGGCGACGACGGGCTGCTGGCCTTCGCGCTGTCCCTGTCGAACTGGGCGACCGCCGCCATCAAGGAGGTGGCCAAGTACACCGGCCGCACGGTGGAGGAGGTCATCGACCAGTACGAGACCGAGCTCATGGAGATGCGCATGGCACAGGCGGAGGCGCCGGGCGAGGACGGGAGCACCGGAGGACCGTAGGGCGGAGGGTAGGGGCGGGCGCGGGAGGGTACTCGTGCGTCCCCCCGTCCGGTGCGGTCGCGGGGTGGCCGAGTGTGGAGGCGTACACATGAGTGACCCGTGGGGCTACCCCACTCCCTCCCAGGCGGAGGGCGAGCGGGAGCCGGCTGTCGACGAGCACCCCGACGTGGCCAGGACGACGCCGTCCCAGGCGGAGGGCGAGCGCCTCCCCGACGGGGAGAACGAGATCGAGTCCGAGGGCACCGAAGGCAAGGTGTGACCGGGCCGTGGG
>NZ_JABWDV010000030.1 GCF_013362995.1 Streptomyces sp. TRM64462
CACGACGCCATGACCCCGGATCCCCGCACCTCCGACCGGGACACCCGGGCCCACTACGCCCCCGGCCCCGCCGAGCCGCACAGCGCCGGACCGGGCGGGGGCGTTGGACGTACCACCGTGGTGGTCATCACCCACAACCGGCGTGAGGAGCTGCTGCGTACGCTGCGGCTGCTCGGCGAGCTGCCCGAGCGGCCGCCCGTCGTCGTCGTGGACAACGCGTCCGCCGACGGCACCGCCGAAGCCGTCGCGCGCGAGCACCCGGACGTCACGCTGCTCACGCCCGGGCGGAACCTGGGGGCGGTGGGGCGCAACCTCGCGGTGCGGCGGATCCGTACGCCGTATGTGGCGTTCTGCGACGACGACTCGTGGTGGGAGCCGGGGTCCCTGCGCCGGGCCGCCGATCTGCTGGACCGGTTCCGCGACCGGCCGCTGGCCGGGGTGACGGCGCGGATCGTGGTGGAGCCGGGCGGGCGCGAGGACCCGATCGTCGCCGAGCTGCGGGACTCGCCCGTGCGGGGGCCCGACTGGCTGCCGGGGCCCGCGCTCGGGTCGTTCCTCGCGGCGGCGACCGTCCTGCGGACGGACGCGTTCCTCGCGGCGGGCGGGTTCAGCGAGCGGCTGTGGCTGGGCGGTGAGGAGGAACTGCTGGCCACGGATCTGGCGGTGCGCGGCTGGTGGTTCGCTTACGCGGCCGGGCTGACCGCGCACCACGCCCCCTCCGTGCTGCGGGACCCGACGCTGCGCCGGATCCACGGGGTGCGCAACACGCTGTGGTTCTGCTGGCTGCGCCGGCCCGCGGGCGCCGCCCTCCGGCGGACCCTGCACCTGGCGCGGACCGTGCCGCGCGACCGGGCGTCGCTGCGCGCGTTCGGCGAGGCTCTCGCCGGGCTGCCCTGGGTGGTGCGGGAGCGCAGGGTCGTACCGCCGGAGGTGGAGGCACGCCTGAAGGCGCTCTCGCGGGTGCAGCGCACCTCGACCGCACGCCGTTACGTGGGCTGAGAGCCTGGCCGGCCGGGCAAGGCCGATCGGGTGAGGGTGAGCCGGCGTCGGTCCGTACCGGTTCGCCGGCCTTTTTCCGGGTACCCGGCGGCACATGATCACTGTTGGGGTCGAGGAAGAGTATCTCCTGGTCGACCCGGTCACCTGCCTCCCCGTGCCGCTCGCCGACGACGTGCGTGCGGCGGCCGGACTCGGGCCCTTCGTGGACGCCAAGGAGGTCCAGTCGGAGCTCCTGCAGGCGCAGATCGAGGTCGCCACGCCCGTCTGCTCCGACCTCGACGAGGTCGGCGGGCACCTCCTGCGGCTGCGGCACGCGCTGGGGACGGCCGCCGAGAAGAACGGCTGCCGGATCGTGGCCACCGGCACCGCCCCGTACCGGGACTCCACACCCGTGCCGGTCACCGAGAAGGCCCGCTATCTGGCGATGCGCTCCCAGGCCCCGCAGCTGGTCGCGGAACAGCTCGTCAACGGCATGCACGTGCACGTCGGCGTGCCGGACCCGGCCACGGCTGTCGCCGTCATGAACCGGATCAGGCCCTGGCTGCCGGTCCTGGTCGCGATGTCGGCGAACTCGCCCCTGTGGGACGGGCACGACACGGGCTTCGCGAGCTGGCGGACAGTGATCTTCGGCCGCTGGCCGGTCAGCGGACCGCCGCCCGAGTTCGCCGGGATCGAGGACCACGACAGCCGGATACGGACCCTGCTGGACTCCGGGGCGATCTCCGACACCGGCCAGATCTACTGGCAGGCCCGGCTCTCCGACCACTATCCGACGCTCGAAGTGCGCTGCATGGACGTGCAGTTGCGGGCGGACACGGCCGTGATGTTCGCGGGCATCGTCCGCGCGATGGTCGCGACCGCGCTGCGCGCCGAAGAGACCGGGGCGCCGCCACCGCCCGCCTGCCCGCCGGAGCAGTTGCTCGCCGCCAACTGGTACGCCGCGCGGCACGGGCTGAGCGACCTGCTGATGGACCCGGAGGGCCGCTGCCGCCGCGCCGGTGACGTCCTGTGCCTGCTGCTGGACTCCGTGGCACCGGGCCTGGAGGAGACCGGGGACGCGCGCGAGGTGACGTCGCTCGTCCACCGGCTGCTCCAGCAGGGCACCCCCGCCGACCAGCAGCGCAGGGCGCTCGCCGAGGGCGGTGTGGCCGCCCTGGCGCACCTCCTCATCAGCGAGACGGTGGCACCGTGACGCCCGGCTCCGCTCACGCTCCGTGCATCACTCGTCCGGCTCACACCACCGCGCCCCGGCCCCCCGTTCGGCCCAGCCTGGTCAACGGCGAGACATGACGACCGACCGACCCGACTCGACCCGATCCAACCCGATCCGACCGAAGAACCGAGGTGACCGGATGAACAGCGCTCTTTCGCGTCGCTGGCAGCACGCCGTCGTCACGGGCGGCGCCGGCTTCGTCGGCTCCCACCTGTGCACCGCGCTGCTGGCCGCCGGTGCCGAGGTGACCTGCGTGGACGACTTCAGCACCGGCAGCCGCGCGAACGTGTCGGCTCTGCTCGGCCGGCCCGGGTTCCGGCTGCTGGAGGCGAACGTCGCCGAGCCGTTCGAGGTGGACCGGCCGCCCGATCTGGTCCTGCACTTCGCGTCGCCCGCGTCGCCCGCCGACTATCTGCGGCTGCCGCTGCACACGCTGGAGGCCGGCAGCCTCGGCACCCGGCACGCGCTGGAGCTGGCCCACAGGTCCGGTGCGCGGTTCCTGCTGGCGTCCACGTCGGAGGTGTACGGCGACCCGCAGCAGCACCCGCAGAGCGAGCGCTACTGGGGCAACGTCAACCCGGTCGGCCCGCGCAGCGTGTACGACGAGGCGAAGCGGTTCGCGGAGGCGCTGGCGACGGCGCAGGCGGACACGAACGGCACGGACGTGGGGATCGTGCGGCTGTTCAACACCTACGGCCCGCGGATGCGCGGCCACGACGGGCGCGCGGTGCCCACGTTCGTGCGTCAGGCGCTGGCCGACGAACCCCTGACCGTCACCGGTGACGGGCGGCAGACGCGGTCGCTGTGCTACGTCGACGACACCGTGCGCGGCATCCTGGCGGCCGCCGGGCACGGGATGCGCGGGCCGGTGAACATCGGCAACCCGGCCGAGATCAGCATGCTGGAGCTGGCCCGGCTCGTCATCGAGCTGGCCGGTTCGTCCTCCGAGATCCGGTACATCGAGCGGCCGGTGGACGATCCCGCGGTGCGCTGTCCGGACATCACGCTGGCCCGCGACAAGCTCCAGTGGGAGCCGCGGGTGACCGCCGACGACGGGCTGCGGCGGACCATCGACTGGTTCCGCGGCACCACCGCCCCCGCGGCACCCGGGGGTTGACGCTCCGTCGGGCGCACCGTCCCGGACGACGCGCCTCCCGCACCGGGAGGCGTCCGCCACGGACACCCCGCCCGGCCGCCGTCCCCGCCGCCCGCCGTCCCCGCCGTCCCCGCCGTCTCCCCCGGCGCCTCCCGAGCGCCGAAAGGCTGGATCCCATGCGCATTCTCGGTATCAACGCCCTCTTCCACGACCCGGCCGCCGCGCTGGTCATCGACGGACGGGTCGTGGCCGCCGCGGAGGAGGAACGCTTCTCGCGGCGCAAGCACGGCAAGCGGCCGGTCCCGTTCTCCGCCTGGGAGCTGCCGGAGCAGGCCGCGTCCTGGTGCCTGAAGCGGGCCGGGCTGCGCCCGCAGGACCTCGACGCCGTCGCGTACTCCTTCGACCCCGGCCTGGCGCGGCCCGCGGCCGAGATGGGCCTGGACGATCCTTGGGACCATCTCCGGCTGACCTACGCGCGTGAAGCGCCCGGATTTCTCAGGACCGCCCTGCCCGGCCTGGACCCGGCGGCGGTCCGGTTCGTGCCGCACCACATGGCGCACGCCGCGTCCGGCGCCTTCGCGGCGGACCGCGACGTCGGGGCCGACCTGTCGTCCGTGCTGGTGCTCGACGGGCGCGGTGAGCGCGCCTCGCACCTCGCCGCCCGCCGCGTCCACCACCGCCTGGAGGCGCTGGCCGCGCAGGACCTGCCGCACTCGCTCGGCCTGGTGTACGAGGAGCTGACCGAGCACCTCGGATTCCTGCGCTCGTCGGACGAGTTCAAGGTGATGGCGCTCGCCTCCTACGGGCGGCCGCGGATGCTGGCGGAGCTGCGCCGTCACGTGTACCCGACGGGTGACGGCGGCTTCCACGCGGCCGGCGTGCCGTGGCACGAGCTGTGCCCGCCGCGGGGCGCCGACGAGGCGTGGACGCAGGACCACGCGGACGTCGCGTGCAGCGCCCAGGCGGTGCTGGAGGAGACGCTGCTGGACCTGGTGCGGTGGCTGCACGGGCAGACGCACGACGCGGTCCTGACCCTGGCCGGCGGTGTCGCCCTCAACTGCGTGGCGAACGCCCGCATCGCGCGCGAGGGCCCTTTCTCCCGCGTGTGGGTGCAGCCCGCCGCGGGGGACGCCGGTACGGCGCTGGGCGGGGCGCTGCTGCTCGCGGCGGGCGGCGGGGACGAGGTGGAGCCCATGGGCGGCGCCGACCTCGGCCGGGAGTGGTCCGACGCGGAGCTGGGCGCGTGGCTGAAGACGGCGGCGGTGCCGTTCGAGCGGCCGCCCGACATCGCGGCGACCGTGGCGGAGGCGCTGGCGGACAACGCGGTCGTGGCCTGGTTCCAGGGCCGTTCGGAGTACGGGCCGCGCGCGCTCGGCCACCGGTCCCTGCTGGCCCACCCGGGGCACGCGGGGAACCTGGAGCGGCTCAACGACGTGAAGGGCCGCGAGCAGTTCCGTCCGGTGGCGCCGATGGTGCTGGCCGACCGGGCGGCCGGGATCTTCTCGGGGCAGCTCCCCAGCCCGTACATGCTGTTCGTGCACGAGGTGGCGCCCGAGTGGCGTGACCGCATCCCGGCCGTCGTCCACGTCGACGGCACGGCCCGCGTCCAGACCGTGGACCGGACGGCGGAGCCGCTGGTCGCGCGCATGCTCACCGAGTTCGAGCGGCTCACGGGGCTGCCCGTGGTGGTCAACACGAGCCTCAACACGGCGGGCCGCCCGATGGTGGACGACCCGCGCGACGCGCTGGAGTGCTTCGGGTCCACACCCGTGGACCTGCTGGCGATCGGCCCGTACGCGGTGCGGCGCGGCGGCTTCTTCGCCGCCGACTCGCAGGACTCGCAGTCGGTGAGGAGGGCGGCCCCGTGAACATCCTGCTGTGGCATGTGCACGGCTCGTGGACGACGGCGTTCGTGCAGGGCCCGCACACCTACCTCGTACCGGTCCTGCCGGACCGGGGCCCGGACGGGCGGGGCCGCGCCAGGACCTTCACCTGGCCCGACACCGTACGGGAGGTGACGCCGGGTCAGCTGCGTGACGAGCCGGTCGACCTGGTGCTGCTCCAGCGGCCGGAGGAGTTCGCGCTGGCCGAGCGCTGGCTCGGCGGCCGCCGCCCCGGCCGTGACGTGCCGGCGGTGTACCTGGAGCACAACGCGCCCGACGGCGCCGTGCCGGACACCCGGCACCCGTGCGCCGACCGCGCCGGGCTGACCCTCGTTCACGTCACGCACTTCAACCGGCTGTTCTGGGACAGCGGCCGGGCCCGCGCCGTCGTGGTCGAGCACGGTGTGGTGGACCCGGGCCACCTGTACACGGGCCGGCTGCCGCGGGCCGCCGTGGTCGTCAACGAGCCGGTGCGGCGGGGCCGTCACACCGGTACGGACCTGCTGCCCGCGCTGGCGGACGCGGCGCCCCTGGACGTGTTCGGGATGCGCACCGAGGGCCTCGCCGCCCACCTGGGGCTGCCCGACGAGCGGTGCCGGGGCGCGGACCTGCCGCAGCGGGACCTGCACGCGGCGATGGCCGAACGGCGGCTGTATCTGCACCCGGTGCGGTGGACGTCGCTCGGTCTGTCCCTGCTGGAGGCCATGCACCTGGGCATGCCGGTGGTGGCGCTGGCCACGACCGAGGCCGTGGAGGCGGTCCCGGCCGGTGCCGGGACCCTGTCGACACGGCCCGAGGTGCTGGCGGCGGCCGCACGCCGCTACCTGGCGGAGCCGGAGGCGGCCGCCGAGGACGGCGCGCGGGCCCGGCAGGCGGCGCTCGAACGGTACGGCCTCAAACGCTTCCTGGACGACTGGGAGCGTGTGATGACGGAGGTACGCTCATGACCCCCCACGGCCCGGTGGCCCCCCTGTCCGTCGCCCTGGTCTCGGAGCACGCGAGCCCCCTCGCGGCGCTCGGCGGGGTCGACGCGGGCGGCCAGAACGTCCATGTGGCACGCCTCGCCGAGGGGCTCGCCGACCGCGGCCACGAGGTGACCGTGTTCACCCGCCGGGACGGGACGCTCCTGCCCGCCGAGGTGGAGATGCGGCCGGGTGTCGTGGTCCACCATGTGCCGGTGGGCCCTCCGGAGCCCGTACCGAAGGACGAACTGCTGCCGTACATGGCGGAGTTCGGCCGGTACATGGTGGACGAGCTGCGGGAGCGTCCGCCGGACGTGGTGCACGCGCACTTCTGGATGTCCGGTGTCGCGTCCCTGGCGGCCACGCGGGTGCTGCGGGTGCCGCTGCTGGTCACGTACCACGCGCTCGGCACGGTGAAGCGGCGGCACCAGAAGGCCGCCGACACCAGCCCGCCGGAGCGCATCTCCTGCGAGCGGCAGATCGGCCTCGGCTGCGACCGGGTCGTCGCGACGTGCCAGGACGAGGTGCGGGAGCTGTGGCGCATGCACATAGCGCCGGACCGGGTGAGCGTCGTGCCCTGCGGGGTCGACCCGGAGCAGTTCAGTCCGGCGGGGCCGGTCGCGGAGCGGGGCCAGGCCCGCTACCGGCTGCTCCAGCTGGGCCGGCTGGTGCCGCGGAAGGGCGCGGCCGTGTCCATCACGGCGCTGACCCGGCTGCCCGACGCGGAGCTGGTGATCGTCGGCGGGCCGCCCCCCGAGCAGCTCGACGCGGACCCCGAGGTGCGGCGGCTGCGCGACGTGGCCAGGCTCGCCGGTGTCGCGGACCGGGTCCGGTTCACGGGGGCGGTGTCCCGGGACGCGGTGGCGCCGCTGCTGCGCAGCGCGGACGTGGTGGTGTGCCCGGCGGACTACGAGCCGTTCGGCATCGTGCCGCTGGAGGCCATGGCGTGCGCGCGGCCCGTGGTGGCCAGCGCGGTGGGCGGTCAGCTCGACACGGTCGACGACCCGCGGTGCGGGCGTCTGGTGCCGCCCCGTGACCCGGACGCGCTGGCCCGGGCGGTCGCGGAGTTCCTGGCGGATCCGCAGCTGCGCGCCGTCTGCGGGGCGGCGGGCCGCCGCCGGATCCTGAGCCGCTACGACTGGGCCCGTGTCGCGGCGGCCACCGAGAGCGTGTACGCCGAGGTCCGTGCCGCCCGCCCCGCGGTCAGGGACGCGGCATGACGGGCCCGTCGGCCATCGACCGACGCCGTTCCGATGCGAGTCCCGCGGATGACTGAAGGAGGTGTGGGCCGGCCGCCGTCCCCGGACGCGGGTGGCCCGGACGCCATGGACGACTTCCCTCTCGCCGCGCGTGACGCGGCCCGGCGGCACTGCCAGGCGCTGGAGGACGCGCTCGGCGGGCTGCGCCGCGACCATCTGGACCGGCTCGCCCGGTGGGGTGCCCGGCTGGCCGTGGTGCTGCCCGCCGGGGGGCGGCTGCTGGCGGCCGGCAACGGCGGCAGCGCCGCGCAGGCCCAGCATCTGACGGCCGAGCTGGTGGGCCGCTACCGGCGCGAACGGCCCGCGTACTCGGCGATCTCCCTGCACGCCGAGACGTCCAGCCTCACCGCCGTCGGCAACGATTACGGCTTCGACCAGGTGTACGCCCGGCAGGTCGCCGCGCACGGCCGGCCGGGTGACGTGCTGATGCTGCTGTCGACATCGGGCCGCAGCGCCAACCTGATCGCCGCCGCCGCGACGGCGCGTGCCGCCGGCATCAGGGTGTGGGCGCTGACCGGTCCGTCGCCCAATCCGCTCGTCGACGCGGCGCACGAGTCGCTGTGCGTCGACGCGCGGGCGACGGCGACGGTGCAGGAGGCCCATCTGGTGGCCGTGCACGTGCTGTGCGAGTGCTTCGACACGGCGCTGGAGGAGGGGCCACTGCGGAGTGCGCCGGGGGCCGGCGGGGTGGCGGGCGCGGACCGCGTCGCCGTGCACCGGAGGATGCCGTGAGCGCCGCCCGCAGGCCGCTGGTGGTGGTCGGGGACGCGCTGCTGGACGAGGACATCGAGGGCGTGTCGACCCGGCTCGCGCCCGACGCGCCGGCACCGGTCGTGGACGTGACCGGTGACCACCGGCGCCCCGGTGGCGCGGGCCTGGCCGCCGCCCTGGCCACGCAGGGCGGGCGCG
>NZ_JABWDV010000031.1 GCF_013362995.1 Streptomyces sp. TRM64462
CCGTGCTGCGCCACCGCGCCGCCGCCGACCGCTCCGCGCGCGTGGCCGCCGCGATCCGCGAGGCCGAGCGGGACGCGGCCCCCGCACTCGCCGCCCGCGCCAAGGCCGCGACGGACCTGATCCGCGCCCTCCACGCCGCCGCCGAGGACGGCGAACGGCACGCCGACGAGGAGGAAGGCCGCTCCGCCGCCCTCCAGGAGGCCGCCGAGACCGCCCACCGCGACGCCACCAGCGCCGCCACCGAGGCCCAGCGCGCCCGCAGCGAGGCCGGGCACCTGCGCCAGCGCCTCGCCGAGGTCGAGCAGGAGACCGCCGAGGCCGTACGGGCCGGCTGGCTCGACGACACCGCCCCCGACGCCGACCCGGCGCGCGCCGCCCTCGCCGCCAGCGACGCCGAGAAGACCGCCGTCGCCGCCTGGGACACCG
>NZ_JABWDV010000032.1 GCF_013362995.1 Streptomyces sp. TRM64462
ACTGGGACGAGCCCGAGAGCTGAAGTCCGATCACGCCCATGATCACCAGTGTGATCGACAAGATCTTGAGCGTGGAGACCACATCGCCCAGGAAGATCATTCCGTATACGGCCGTGCCCGACGCGCCGATCCCCGTCCACACCGCGTACGCCGGACCCACGTCGAGCTTCCGCAGCGACAGTGTCAGCAGCCCGAAGCTGCCCAGCGCGAACGCCGCGAAGGCGAGGGTCGGCCACAGCCGGGTGAACCCGTGCGAGAGCTTCAGGCACACCGCGAAGCCGGTCTCCAGTAGGCCCGCGACCACCACCAGCAGCCACGCCATCGTCAGTGCCTCCCCGCCGGTCGGTGACTGCCCGTTTCCGTGCGATTATGCACTTACTTCGCCCGGAGGTGGGCAAACTCGGGCATTTTAGTCTCCCTCGCGTCGCTCCCGCGTGGCCAGCAGCCGCCGCAGCGAGTACAGCCGGGCCGGGTCGGCGTGTCCCTCCGCCACCCAGGTGTCCAGCGCGCAGTCCGGCTCGTCGTGGCTGCACGCGCGCGGACAGCCCTCCGTGCCCGGCTCCAGGTCCGGGAACGCGTGGATGACCCGCGACGGGTCCACATGGTGCAGCCCGAACGACCGCACGCCCGGCGTGTCGATCACCCAGCCGTCCCCGCCCGCCAGCGGCAGCGCCAGCGCCGACGTGGTGGTGTGCCGCCCGCGCCCCGTCACGGCGTTCACGACACCGGTAGACCGCCGCCGCTCCTCCGGCACCAGGGCGTTCACCAGCGTCGTCTTGCCGACGCCCGAGTGCCCGACGAACGCGGTCGTGCGGCCCGTGAGGTGCTCCCGCACCCGGTCCGCCGCGTGCCCGTCGTACAGCTCGTCGCGGCTCGTCACGACGTACGGGATGTCCAGCGCGCCGTACAGCTCCAGCAGCTTCTCCGGCGGGGCGAGGTCCGACTTGGTGAGCACCAGCAGCGGTTCGAGGCCGCCGTCGAACGCCGCGACCAGGCACCGGTCGATCAGCCGGGGCCGCGGCTCGGGATCCGCGAGTGCCGTGACGATGGCGAGCTGGTCGGCGTTGGCGACGACCACCCGCTCGAACGGATCGTCGTCGTCGGCCGTGCGCCGCAGCACC
Organism: Streptomyces sp. TRM64462; assembly: GCF_013362995.1. Taxonomy (GTDB): domain Bacteria; phylum Actinomycetota; class Actinomycetes; order Streptomycetales; family Streptomycetaceae; genus Streptomyces. The sequence continues at coordinate 1,122 of NZ_JABWDV010000032.1, forward strand.
GAGGCCCGCTCACCGATCCGTACGATCCGGGCGAGCGTGTCCTTCTGCCCCGACAGATCACCGACCAGCGACACCCGGTCACCGACCACCGCGGCCTTGCGGCCCAGCTCGCGCGCCTTCATCGCCATCACGACGCGGCCGTCGACGAGGCAGGTGAGACGGCCGCGGTCCACGGTGAGGACCATGCCGTCCGCGGCGTCCTCGTGCTTGGGGCGGATGCTGGTGCGGGGGCGGTTCCCCTTGCGGTTGGGGCGGACGCGGATGTCGTCCTCGTCGGCGTTCCTGCCGTAGCGGCGCATGTCGTTCAGGCCTCGATCGAAAGCATTTCGGTCCACATCTGCGGGAAGTCGGGCAGGGTCTTGGCGGTCGTCGCCACGTTCTCGACGCGTACGCCGTCGACGGCGAGGCCGATGACGGCGCCGGCGGTCGCCATGCGGTGGTCGTCGTACGTGTGGAACACGCCGCCGTGCAGCGGGCGGGGCCGGATGCGCAGCCCGTCCGCGGTCTCGGTGACATCGCCGCCGAGCTCGTTGATCTCCTTGGTGAGCGCCGCCAGCCGGTCCGTCTCGTGCAGCCGCAGATGGGCGACGCCGCGCAGCGTCGACGGCGAGTCCGCGAGCGCGGCCACGGCCGCGATACCGGGCGTCAGCTCGCCGACCTCGCTCAGGTCCACGTCGATGCCGTGGATCCGACCCGAACCGGTGAACGCCAGACCCTCGTCGGTCAGCTCGCAGGAGCCACCCATCTCGGTGAAGATCTCCCGCAGCGCGTCACCGGGCTGGGTGGTCCTGGACGGCCAGTCGGGGATCACGACCCGGCCGCCGGTCACCAGGGCCGCCGCGAGGAACGGCTGCGCGTTCGACAGGTCCGGCTCGACGACCAGGTCCCGGCCGAGCAGCGCGGACGGGGACACCCGCCACACGTTCGGCTCGCCGCCGCTCTCCGGCTCGTCGACCTGGGCGCCCACCGCGCGCAGCATGTCGACGGTCATCCGGATGTGCGGCATCGACGGCAGCCGAGGGCCCGTGTGCCGCACCTCGACGCCCTGGTTGAAGCGGGGCGCCGACAGCAGCAGCGCGCTCACGAACTGCGACGACGACGAGGCGTCGATGTCGACCTTGCCGCCGTCCAGGGCGCCGCCGCCGTGCACGGTCATCGGCAGCGCGCCGCGCCCCTCGTCCTCGATCCGCGCGCCCAGCACCCGCAGGGCGTCGATCACGCCGTGCAGGGGACGCTCGTACGATCGGGGGTCCCCGTCGAAGCGGACCGGGCCGTCGGCAAGTGCCGCCACCGGCGGCAGGAAGCGCATGACCGTGCCCGCGTTGCCCACGTCGATCGTGGCGGGGCCGTGCAGCCCGGCCGGGATGACCCGCCAGGCCTCGCCCGTGCCCTCGGGGCCGCCCGCGGCGGAGGAGCTGGACGACACGGTCTCCTCGATGCCGACGCCCAGGCCGCGCAGGGCCTCCGCCATCAGCAGCGTGTCCCGGGACCGCAGCGGCCGGCGCAGCCAGCCGGGCTCCGACGCGAGGGCGGCCAGCACCAGCGCCCGGTTGGTGACCGACTTCGAACCGGGCACGGCGACGGTCGCGTCGACCGCTCCGCTCGCGGAGCTCGCGTGCGGGGCGGGCCAGAGGTCAAGGTGCGCGGGGGTTTCGGTCATGCCCTTCACTTTAGTGGGCCGAGCAGGTCACAACCCGAGCAGCCAGCGGCCCCCGCCGATCAGTGAGGACAGCGACACGGCATGGAAGAAGAACAGCCACAGCGCCGGCGGTACGTTCGTGAGCCGCCCGAGCTGATCCGCGTCCGAATCCGGCGCTCCCCCGTGCCGGCGCTTCACCTGGAGCTCGAACACCGGCCGTACCCCGCCCAGCAGCAGGAACCACACCGCGCTGTACGCGAACGCCGCCTGCACCTCGGGCTCCGTCAGCCATGACACCAGCAGGAACGCCCCGCCCGTCACGACCATGGTCAGCGCCCCGTACACATTGCGGATCATCACCAGCATCACGAGCAGCAGCGCCGTCGCCACCCACAGCAGCAGCGTGATCCGGCCGGCCGCCAGCAGCCCCGCCCCGCCCAGGCCCAGCAGCGAGGGCGCCGTGTAGCCGGCGGCCGCGGTGAGGATCATGCCGAGACCGGTCGGCCTGCCGCGGCTCACCGTCAGACCGCTGGTGTCCGAGTGCAGCCGGATGCCCTCCAGCCTGCGGCCCATGACGAGGGCGACCAGGCCGTGCCCGCCCTCGTGGGCGATCGTGACGGCGTTCCGCGCCAGCCGCCAAACCGGCCGCGGCAGGGTCACGGCGAGCGCCGCGACACCCGTCACGATCACCAGCCACAGCTCGGGCGCGGGCTGGGTGCCGAGGACGTCGGACAACAGGTCGGCGGTGGCCAGGACGTGGGTGGCGGCCATTTTGTCGGACGGCTCCTCAAGGGGACGGGGGGACATGGCAGGGTTGGCAAGTATGTGCGGACGTTACGCGGCCAGTCGAAAGCCCGAGGACCTCGCAGGCATCTTCGGGATAGAGAAGTGGGAGCCCGAGGAGAGCCTGGAGCCCGACTGGAACGTCGCCCCCACCAAAGAGGTGTACGCGGTCCTCGACCGCCCCTTGAAGGACGCGGCGACGCCCCGTCCGGTTCGCCAGCTCCGCGTCCTGAAGTGGGGCCTGGTCCCGTCCTGGGCCAAGACGCCCGAGGGCGCCGCCCGGATGATCAACGCCCGAGCGGAGACCGTCCACGAGAAGCCCGCCTTCCGCCGGGCCTTCACCTCCCGCCGCTGCATCCTGCCCGCCGACGGCTACTACGAGTGGGTCACCGGCAGCGCCGAGCGGCAGCTGGAGGTCGAGGGCAAGAAGAAGCGGCCCCGCAAGCAGCCCTACTTCGTGACGCCCGCCGACGGCTCCGTCTTCGCGATGGCCGGCCTGTACGAGTTCTGGCGCGACCCGACCCTGCCGCCTGAACACCCGCAGGCCTGGTGGGCCACCTGCTCGGTGATCACCACCGAGGCCGAGCAGGGCCCGCTCGGCGTCGCCCCCGCCGAAGGCCCCCGCTCCCTCGCCGACATCCACCCCCGGATGCCGCTCATGCTCCCGCAGGACCGCTGGGACGCCTGGCTCGACCCCGCCCGCACCGACACCGACGAACTGCGCGGCCTGCTCGCCCCGCCGCCCGAGGGCCTCATGCGCGCCTACCCGGTCACGACGGCCGTCAGCAACGTCCGCAACAACGGGCCCGAACTGCTGACCGAGCTCGCCGCCCCGGAGGAGGGCACGCTCTTCTGAGGTACTTCTGACGTACGGCGGGGAGTATGAGACCTGTGACACAGACCGAGATCATCCCCACCGGCGCCGGCGACGCCCGGATCACCTGGTACGACGCCGGGGCCGGCGCCCGGCTCACCGTCGCGCTCGGCCACGGCGCCGGCGGCGGCATCGAGGCCCGCGACCTCCAGACGCTCGCCGCGCGGCTCCCGGACGCCGCGGGGGCCACCGTCGCCCTCGTCGAGCAGCCCTGGCGGGTGGCCGGCAAGAAGGTCGCGCCGGCCCCGAAGACCCTCGACGCCGCCTGGCGCGATCTGTGGCCCGCCCTGCGCGCCCCCGGCCTGCCCGTCGTCGCGGGCGGCCGCAGCGCCGGGGCCCGCGTCGCCTGCCGCACCGCCCCCGAGCTCGGCGCCCACGCCGTCCTCGCGCTGGCCTTCCCCCTCCACCCGCCGGGCAGACCCGAGCGCTCCCGCGCCGACGAACTGCTCGGCACAGGCGTCCCGACCCTCGTCGTCCAGGGCGGCAACGACCCGTTCGGCAAGCCCGACGAGTTCCCGCCCGGTGACCACGAGGTGGTGCGGGTGCCGTGGGCCGACCACGGGTTCGCCGTACCGAAGAAGGCCACGGTCACCCAGGAGGAGACGCTGGACGTGATCACGGTCGGCGTCGCCGGCTGGCTCGCGAAGCGGTGAAGCGGCAGACACGCGAAGCGGCAGACACGCGAAGCGGCAGACACGCGAAGCGGTGGACACGCGAAGCGGTGGACATGTCCCGCGCGGCGGGAATGAGGCGCGTGCTCCCGCTGTTGTGACTGTGCGTCGTACATCAGAGCCAGGAGAGGGAGTCCGTCGCATGGGTTCGACCATCTGCCCGAACCGGTCGCACGCCGCAGAGCTGGACTGGACGGTGCTGCCCGCGCCCGCGACCGGCTCCGTGCGGGTGACAGGTACCGCGTCCGCCGCGAAGAATCAAAAGGGACGGCCGACCGACGGTCGACTATTCTCCGATTCGAGCGGGTCCGGACTCGGTCTCGCCGCGGCGCGGGAGGAGGTGGGTCCGGTCACTGGGACCGACACGGGGACCAACGGCCCCGAGGAGACGGACGGCGAGCGCAACGCGCGCTTCGAACGGGACGCCCTCGGCTACCTCGACCAGATGTACTCGGCGGCCCTGCGGATGACGCGGAACCCGGCCGACGCCGAGGACCTGATGCAGGAGACGTTCGCCAAGGCCTACGGGTCGTTCCACCAGTTCCGCGAGGGCACGAACCTCAAGGCGTGGCTCTACCGGATCCTCACCAACACGTTCATCAACTCGTACCGCAAGAAGCAGCGGGAGCCCCAGCGCAGCGCGGCCGAGGAGATCGAGGACTGGCAGCTCGCGCGCGCCGAGTCGCACATGTCGACCGGTCTGCGCTCCGCCGAGTCCCAGGCGCTCGACCGCCTCCCCGACTCCGATGTGAAGGACGCCCTCCAGGCGATTCCGGAGGAGTTCCGCATCGCCGTGTATCTCGCCGATGTCGAGGGCTTTGCGTACAAGGAGATCGCGGACATCATGGGTACGCCCATCGGCACCGTGATGTCCCGGCTCCACCGTGGGCGCCGCCAGCTGCGCGGCATGCTCGAGGACTACGCCCGCGACCGCGGGCTGGTACCCGCGGGCGCGGGAAAGTCGACGAACGATCGGAAAGGCTCGGGCTCATGAGCTGCGGAGAGCCGCACGAGATGGACTGCTCGGAGGTCCTGGACCATCTCTACGAGTTCCTCGACCGTGAGATGCCCGACAGCGACTGCTCGAAGTTCGAGACCCACTTCTCGGAGTGCTCGCCCTGCCTGGAGAAGTACGGGCTGGAGCAGGCCGTGAAGAAGCTGGTGAAGCGGTGCTGCGGGCACGACGACGTGCCGAGCGATCTGCGCGCCAAGGTCATGGGACGGATCGAGATGATCCGCTCGGCCGAGGCCGGCCACCAGGAGGACGTGCCGGCGACGGCACAGGAATAGCCGCACAGGAACAACGGCACAGGAACAACGGCACAGTCGGGGCCCCGCGCCCCCGCCCCCGCCCCCGCGCCACCGTCACCCGAAGGTGCTAATCAGTTCCGTCCCGCCGCCCAGGCCGGACCGGCTCGTTAGCCTGGCCAGCCTGGCACTCGGTTCGGCCGACGGGAGGGGGCGGGAGAACGGTGGCGGGGATTCCGGGGGCGGCGCGCGCCTGTATCGCGGGCGCCGTGCTGTGCGCCGCAGCCTGCGCACTCCCGGCGCTCACCGCCGGCTCCGCGACCCCCTGGGGCGCCGTCGCACTCCTCGCCGCGCTGTACGCGCTGTGCGAGGGCCCCGCCCGCAACCCGCTGCTGGCCCGTTTCGCGGGCGGCACCGCCCCCGTACCCCTCCCTTCCGGGGCGTTCGTCCCGGTCCTGCTCGCCGCCGCGCTGCTGCTGCCCCCGTCCGCAGCCGCGCTCGCCGCGGTGCCCGGGGCCCTCGTCTCGTACGTCGAGGAGCGGCG
>NZ_JABWDV010000033.1 GCF_013362995.1 Streptomyces sp. TRM64462
GGCAGCGTCGGCGCCGGGGGCGGCGGGTTCAGGGGCGGGGCCGGGATGGCGGCGGTGACGTCATCCGGGGCCGGGGCCGGGGCCGGGGCGGAGGCGGAGGCGGCGGCCGGGGCCGGGTCGGGCTCCGGGTCCTCCGGCGCCGTGCCCGTGCCCGTGCCCGCGCTCGCGCCGTCGTCCGTGGGCGTCGCGGTGTCCGCTGTGCCGGCCGCGTCCGCTGCCGCCTCCGCGTCCTGCCCGTCGTGTCCGACCCGCTCGGCCTCCGCGTCCTCCCCACCCTCCTCGTCGACCGAGATGCCGAAGGCCGTTGCCAGGCCGACGAGCCCCGTCGGGTAGCCCTGCGCCACCGCGCGGAACTTCCAGGAGTCGCCGCGGCGGTACAGCTCGCCGCAGATCACGGCCGTCTCCTCGCCCGTCTCCGGGCGTACTTCGAAGACCGCCAGCGGCTCCGCGCCGTCCCCGGGCTCGACCGCGGCGTCGAACAGCTCGATCCGCAGGTCCGGTACGCACGCAAACGTGTCGCCGTCCGACGACGCGGCGATCACCACCTGGTCCACCGACGGGTCCAGCCTCGCCAGGTCCGCCTCGATCGTGTCCGTCAGCCCGTCATCGACGCGCTTCTTCGGCAGGTGACGCACCAGGCCCGACGGGTGGCGCGGCTGGTTGTAGAAGACGAAGTCCTCGTCGGAACGCACCCGTCCGTCCGCGCCGGTCAGCAGGGCCGAGGCGTCCACGTCGGGAACCCCCGGGCCAGGGGTCCAGCACAGTACGGCCCGTACGGCCGTGGCATCGAGCGGGACGTTCGAGCCCTTCAGCATCGTGTGCGTCATGCCCGTCATCCTGCCTGGCGGCATCCCGGACGGACAACGCGGGGGCGGATCCGGAGCGCCGTGGCGCCGACCGGTCCGGCGGGCCGCGCCATGGCTCGGCGCAAGGCGCAGGTCACCTGGCGTTCACATCGGCGGGGAACCGGCGACACCGGTCCGTACGTACTATTACCGGCCACACGTCATCAGAGCCGTCGCGACGGTACGCCACGGCAGTACGGGGATCCGCATGCGTCATTTCGGGCATATCTCACCTGCCGCCCGCGCGGGGCTCTTCCACCGGGAGCCCTGCGCGTTCGATGTGAGATCCCCCGCGCGTGTGCTCGCGGCCGGGCTCGGCGCCACGCTGTACAGCCCCGCCACCCGCCCCGCGCTCGCAGACGACGTGTACAAGCAGGTCGGGCGCGGTGTGGTGTCGATGGTGCTGTGCCTGGAGGACTCCATCGACGACGGGGACGTCGAGGCGGCCGAGGAGAACCTCGTACGCCAGTTCACCGACCTCGCCGCCCGCGGCGGTGAGCCGCCGCTCCTCTTCGTCCGCGTCCGCACACCCGAGCAGATCCCCGACCTCACGCGCAGGCTCGGCCCCGCCGTACGGCTGCTGTCCGGATTCGTACTCCCGAAGTTCACCGAGAAGCGCGGCCTGCCCTTCCTGGAGGCCCTCGTCGAGGCCGAGTCCGGGCCCGTCGCCGCCGACGTACTCGCCGGCCGCCCCCTCTACGCCATGCCCGTCCTGGAGTCGCCCGACCTGCTCCACCTGGAGACCCGCGCCGACACCCTCGCCGGAATCGCCCGCTCCGTCACGGCGTACCGCGACCGGGTCCTCGCACTGCGGCTCGGCGTCACCGACTTCTGCTCCGCGTACGGACTGCGCCGCTCGCCCGACATGACCGCGTACGACGTGCAGATCGTCGCCCATGTCATCGCGGACGTCGTCAACGTCCTCGGCCGCGCCGACGGCAGCGGCTTCACCATCACCGGGCCCGTGTGGGAGTACTTCCGCCTCCAGGAGCGGATGTTCAAGCCCATGCTGCGGCGCAGCCCCTTCACGGAGGGCCGCGCCGACGCCCTCCGCACCGCGCTCATCGAGCACGACCTCGACGGGCTGCTCCGCGAGATCGAACTCGACCGCGCGAACGGGCTGCTCGGCAAGACCTGCATCCACCCCTCACACGTCCAGCCCGTGCACGCACTCTCCGTCGTCAGCCACGAGGAGTACAGCGACGCCCGGGACATCCTGCACCCCGAGCGGAACGGCGGCGGAGTGATGCGCTCCGCGTACACGAACAAGATGAACGAGGTGAAGCCGCACCGCGCCTGGGCGGAGCGCACGCTCCAGCGCGCCGAGGTGTTCGGCGTCGCCAAGGCGGACGTGGGCTTCGTGGAACTGCTCGCGGCAGGGCTCGCGGTCCCGTGAGCACGGGACGAGACGGAACGAACACCCCCGAAGGAAAGAGGCACGTCATTCACAGCGCGGTGTGGACGGGAACATGGGTCGCCGAGCGGCTCGGCGTCGAGCTCGCCGGACAGAAGGCGGACGACGAGCTGCGCGGACTGCTCGGGCTCGCCCTGCGCCGCAACCCCAGGCGGGCGCACCTCCTGGTCTCCAACGTCCTCGGCAAGCACGTGCCGCAGAGCCCGGCCGTGGTCCGGCGCTCGGGGTACGAACTCGGGTGCCGCGTCCGCGCACTGCTGGGCGAAGCGGAGGCGCGGCGCGCCGTCGTGCTCGGGTACGCGGAGACGGCGACCGGCCTCGGTCACTGCGTCGCCGACGGGCTCGCCCACGCCCCGTACCTGCACTCCACCCGGCGGCCGGTGCCAGGGGTCCGGCCGGCGGGCGGGTTCGAGGAGTCCCACTCGCACCACACCTCGCACCTGTTGCTGCCGGAGGACCCGGAGCTGCTGGCCAGGCCCGGGCCGCTGGTTCTCGTCGACGACGAGTTCTCGACCGGCAACACGGTCCTGAACACGGTGCGGACGCTGCACGAGCGGTACGCGCGCGAGCGGTACGTGATCGTGGCGCTCGTCGACATGCGGTCGGAGCAGGACCGGGGGCGGCTCGCGGAGTTCGCGGCGGAGATCGGGGCGCGGGTGGACCTGGTGACGCTCGCCGCCGGGACGGTACGGCTGCCGGACGGGGTCCTGGAGAAGGGCCAGGCCCTCGTGGCCGCCCACGAGACCCCGCCGCCCGACCGGACGGGCGACCCGCGAGCGGTACGGCGCGTGGACCTCGGCTGGCCGGCCGGGGTGCCCGACGGGGGCCGCCACGGCTTCACGCCGGCCCACCGCGCCCGCCTGGAAGCCGCGCTTCCGGCGATGGCGGCGCGTCTGGCCGCGGCACTCGGCGTGGCCGACGCCCCCGCCGACCCGCACGCCGACACCCCACCCGCCGCCCCCGCGCCGGGGGCCTCCGCGCCCGAGGCTTCCGGTGCCCCTGCGCCCGGTGCTCCCGTGCCCGAGGCTTCCGGTGCCCCTGCGGCCGGTGCCTCCGTGCCCGAAGCTTCCGGTGCCCCTGCGGCCGGTGCCTCCGTGCCCGAAGCTGCTGGCGCCCCTGCGCCCGGCGCCCCCGTGCCCGCGCCCGGCGCCCCTGCGCGCGGTGCGTCAGCGCCCGGTGCCTCTGCGCCCGAGGCTTCTGATGCCGCAGCGCCCGAAGCCCCCGGTGCCCCTGTGTCCGAAGCTTCCGGGGCCTCTACGCCCGGTGCTCCTGCGGCCGGCGCGCCCGCGCCCGCGGCTTCCGGTGCCCCGGCGCCGGGTGCCCCCGCGCCCATCGCCTCCGCGCCCGAGGCCCCAGGTGCCTCCGCGCCCGGCGGTCGGCGAGCGCGGGTGCTCGTGCTCGGGTGTGAGGAGCTCATGTACGCGCCGCTCGCGCTCGCCGCCGTGCTGGAGGAGCGGGCCCCGGGGGTCGACGTGCGGTTCTCGACAACCACGCGGTCGCCCGTGCTGGCGGTGGACGACCCCGGGTACGCCATCCGTACCCGGCTGGTCTTCCCCGCGCACGACGACCCCGCCGACGGCCCGGGCGACCGGTACGCCTACAACGTCTGCGACGTCGCGGGCGGCGTCGGGTTCGACGCGGTCGCCGTCGTCGTCGACTCGGCCGCCGACACACCCGCCCTCCATGCCCCGGACGGACTGCTGGCGCAGCTCGCGGCGCACGTCCCGCGTGTCGTGCTCGCGACCGTCCCCTCGTACGTTCCCGCACCCGAAGGGGTCCCCATGCCGCCCGCGCCGCTGCCGGAGCCGTTGCGCGGCCCCGCGTTCTCCTCCTACGCCCCCGACGAAGTCGGCTGGCTCCTCCAGGACTTCTCGGACGTGGAGCTCGAAGCGCCCACCGAGGAGCGCGAGGAGGCCGTCCAGAGCGGCGGCGCGCACTACGCCGAGTCGCTGCCGGTCGAATACCAGCCCAGCGACGACTACCAGAAGCTGTTCCGCTCCGCCCTCGACACCTCGGCCGCCCGCATCGCCCGCGCCGTCGGCACGGTCACCGAGACGGTGCTCGCCGAGCGGTCACCGCGCCCCGTGCTGGTGTCCCTGGCCCGGGCCGGCACCCCCGTCGGCGTGCTCATGCGCCGCTGGGCCCTGCACCGCCACGGCCTGGACGTCCCGCACTACGCCGTGTCCATCGTGCGCGGCCGCGGCATCGACACCAACGCCCTGCGCTGGCTGCGCGCCCACCACGACCCGGCCGACGTCGTGTTCGTCGACGGCTGGACCGGCAAGGGCGCCATCACCCGCGAACTCGCCGACGCGCTGCGCGACTTCCCGGACTTCCACCCCGAGATCGCCGTCCTCGCCGACCCCGGCTCCTGCGTCCGCACCTACGGCACCCGCGAGGACTTCCTCATCCCCTCCGCCTGCCTCAACTCCACCGTCTCCGGGCTGATCTCGCGCACGGTCCTGCGCGCCGACCTCGTCGGCCCGGGCGACTACCACGGCGCCAAGTTCTACCGCGAGCTCGCGGGCGCCGACGTCTCCGGCGACTTCCTCGACACCGTCTCCGACCGCTTCGACGAGGTCGCCCCCGCCGTCGACGCGGGCGTCAAGGAGCTGCTCGCGGCGGACCGCGCCCCCACCTGGGAAGGCTGGGCTGCCGTCGAGCGGATCAGCGAGGAGTACGGCATCCACGACGTGAACCTGGTCAAGCCCGGCGTCGGCGAGACCACCCGGGTCCTGCTGCGCCGCGTCCCGTGGAAGGTCCTCGCCCGGCGCGGCGCGGGCCCCGACCTCGACCACGTACGGCTGCTCGCCGAGCAGCGCGGCGTACCGGTCGAGGAGGTCGACGGCCTGCCGTACACGTGCGTCGGCCTGATCCACCCGAAGTACACGCGCGGGGCGACCGGCGCCGACGGCCGGGCGGTGACGGCCCCGTGACGCCAAAGACGATCATCGCCAGCGACCTCGACCGTACGCTCATCTACTCGGCGGCCGCCCTCGCCCTCACCGCGCCCGACGCCGACGCCCCGCGCCTGCTGTGCGTGGAGGTCTACCAGGGCAAGCCCCTGTCGTACGTCACCGAGACCGCCGCCGCGCTCCTCGGGGAACTCGCCCGCATGGCCGCGTTCGTGCCGGTCACCACCCGCACCCGCGAGCAGTACGGGCGGATCCGCCTGCCGTGCCCGCCGCCCCCGTACGCGATCTGCGCCAACGGCGGACACCTGCTGGTCGACGGGGTGTCGGACCCGGACTGGCAGGCGGCGGTCGCGGCCCGCCTCGCCGACGAGTGCGCGCCCCTCGACGAGGTACGGGCGCATCTGCGGGCCGTCGCCGACCCGGCGTGGCTGCTCAAGGAGCGGGTCGCGGAGGACCTGTTCGCCTACCTCGTCGTGGAGCGGGACCTGCTCCCGGACGGCTGGCCGGCCGAGCTGGCCGCCTGGGCGGAGCCGCGCGGCTGGACGGTGTCCTTGCAGGGGCGCAAGGTGTACGCCGTACCGAAGCCGCTCACGAAGAGCGCGGCGGTACGGGAGGTGGCGCGGCGCACGGGCGCGGGAACCGTACTGGCCGCGGGCGACTCGCTGCTGGACGCGGACCTGCTGCTGGCCGCGGACCGCGCGTGGCGGCCCGGGCACGGCGAACTGGCCGATACGGGCTGGGGCGCCGCCCACGTCGAGGCGCTCGGCGACCGCGGGGTCGCGGCGGGGGAGGAGATCCTGCGCCGGTTCCTCATGGCGACGAGCCGACCGACGGCGGACGCGACGGGCACAGCCGGGGCGTCGGACGCATCGGACGCGTCGGGAGCGTCGGGCCCATCGGGCGCGTCGGGCGCCAAGCGTCCGGTCGGTGACGCCCGGGCCGGCCGGGTGCCCTGATCAGCCGCCGCAGCATCCGCCGCCGCAGCATCCGCCGCCCCCGCCGCCGGCCGGGGGCGGGGGCGGGGCGGCGCCCGTCGCCGTACCGCCGACGGCGACGGCCGACAGCAGCTTGACCGTGTCGTCGTGCCCGGCCGGGCAGGCGGCGGGCGCGGAGGACTCCGCCATGGGGCGGCTGAGCTCGAAGGTGTCGGCGCACGTGCGGCAGCGGTACTCGTAACGAGGCATACGGACAGGTTATCGACCGCGCCGCGGGTGCCGGCCACGCCGCGGCGCCCGGCCGTGCGATCCGCACGCCACGAGGAACGCCCCCACCGCGAAGCAGGCGACCACGTTGGACGTCCGGAACGCCAGGACGTTCAGGTCCGTACCCACCAGTGCGAGCGCCCCGAACCCGCTGACCAGGAACGCCGTCCCCGCCACCAGGTCCAGCGTCGCCACGGCGCGGCCGGAATCGCCGCCGCCCAGGGCCGCGCCCATCAGCAGTACCAGCCCGGCGCAGAGGCACACGGCACCGAGCAGACCGTTCGTACCGAGCCCGGCGACCGTGACCCCACGGGTGCCGGCGAACCCGTCCACCCCTCCGCTCAGAAGCCCCGCGACCCCGAAGACCACCAGCAGCGCCCCGACGACCCCGGCCCCGGCCCGCGCGACCGGAAGGCGCCGCCCGCCGCGCCAGGAGCGGAAGGCGTGGAGGACACGGTGGGCGGCCATGGAGCCTCCTGGGTGCGGCGTGGCGCCTTACGCCCAGAATAGGCCCGAGCAGCCCGGCCGGAACCGCACAGGACCGGACCGGAGACCCACCACCGCGACCGCCCCGGCCGCACCCCGAAAACCCCCGACGCCCCCCGACACCCCGGCGCCCCCGACGCCCCGTCAGGCCACCGGGGTCACAGTCCTCGCCTGCCGTCCCCGCCGCGCTCGTCGCGGATCTGCTCCACGACCCGGGCGACAGCGCCCCGAACGGCCTCGGTCTCCGTCAGGAAGTGCCAGTAGTCGGGGTGCCGCCCCTCAAGTCCGCCCACCGCCCGCTCCAGCCGGGCCACCGCGTCGTCGAGGGGTCGCGCGTGCCGCGGGTCGGGGGTGTGGCGCCCGGCCATGGCGAGCCGCTGGGCGTCCCGGATCGTGAACCGGGTCCGCTCGATCTCCTGCTGCGGGTCCTTGGACACGGCGTTGAGCCGCCGCAGCCGTTCCCCGGCCGCCGACACGGCCTCGTCGGTGGCGTTGAGCAGGGCCCGTACGGTGCCGAGCAGCGCCGTCGCGTCCGCCCAGCGCTGGTCGTCGCGCGCCCGCGAGGCCTCGGCCAGCTTCTCCTCCGCTCTCCGTACGCTGTCGGCGGCCCGCGCCGGTACGGACTGGAGGTCCTGCCAGCACGCGGCGCTGAACCGGCGGCGCAGCTCGCTCAGCACCGGCTCGACGGAGGTGGCCCGGTTGGCGAGGGCCTGGGCGCGGGTACGGAGGGAGACCAGCCGCCTGTCGGTCTCGGCGGCTCGCTCCGGCAGCCGCTCGGCCTCCGCCCGTACGGCTTCGGCGTCGCGCAGGACGCGGTCGGCGCGCTGGAGCGTCTCGGGGACGCCGTGCCGCCCGGCGCCCTCGTTGAGCCGGGTCAGCTCGGGTGCGAGGGCGGCGAGCCGCGCGGCCAGGTCGTCGGCGCGCAGGCCCGCGCCCCGCACGGCGTCCAGGGCGTTGCTGGCGGCGAGCAGTGCGGCGCGGGCGCGCTCGACGGCCGGGGCGAGCCGTGCGAGCTGGGTCTCGGCCTTGTCGAGGAGCGGGCCGAGCTGCCGCTCGAACCGCTCCAGCTCGCCCTTGGCCCGTACGAGGTCGTCCTTGGCCCGGTTCAGCTCGTCGCGCGCGCGGACGGCGACGGACGGCTCCAGGTCGACCCGGTCGAGATCGAACGAGTCCACCGCGGTGATGTAGACATGGCTGGCCTCGTCGATCCGCCGCCCCAGCGCGGCGAAGTCGTCGGCGGCCCGCAGGGCGGCGGGCGAACCGTCCACGGCGGTGATCGTCTCGATGGAGATACGCAGGCCGCGCTGGGCGGTGTCCAGCTCGTAGAACGCGGCCGCGGCGGCGTCCTTCGCGGCCTGGGCGTCGGCCCGCTGGCTCTCGGCGCGGCCGCCGCCGAACCAGCGGCGGGGCCCGCCGCCGTTGCCGCCGCTGCCGGCGAAGGCGGCGAGCAGCAGGGGCACCGGCAGCACCGGCGACAGCACGAGGGCGAGGACATCGTTCGCGTACCGCCGCGTGCGTGTCAGCGTCACATCCGCTCCCCGTACCGCCCGTGTCCGTGTCCATGCCCGTGTCCGTGCCGGCTTGCCCGGTCATTCTCCCACCAGGTAGGACGAACAAGGGAGCGGATGAGTTCGCGCTGCGCACGAGCACCATCACCCCGCCCACGGCGACCCGACCACGTACGGTGCGCCGGCGACGACGATACGTGCCCACGGGCCGCGCAGCGGTTTGCGAACCCCACCCATGCGCCATGTACGCTGTTGCCTCATTCCACGGGTGCGTAGCTCAGGGGTAGAGCGCTGCTCTTACAAAGCAGATGTCGGCGGTTCGAAACCGTCCGCGCCCACCAGCACAGAGGCCCCAGCCGACCAGGCTGGGGCCTTGCCTGTAGCGAGAACTCGGTGGCGGGCCCGGGCTGTCACAGGCGACCATGCGACGCATGAGCGATCACCCCGCGCGATGGACCCGGGCGACCGTCTACCCCGACATGTGGGCCGACCCGGACGACGACCCCCGCAACAACGAGGACAGCCCGGACGGCGAGCTCGCGACGCTGCGGGACTTCCTGGTGAACTACCGCATCACCCTGCGGATGAAGTGCGAGGGCCTGGACCCGGAGCAACTGGCCCGGCGGTCGGTTCCGCCGTCGACGATGTCGCTGCTCGGCCTGCTCCGGCACCTCGCCGAGGTGGAACGGGACTGGCGCAACTGGATCACCGAAGGCGACCCGCTGCCGAAGCTGTACGGCGCGAAGGACGCGGACTTCGAGGGAGCTGTCCCGGAGCGGGCCGTGGTCGACGCCGCGTACGCCGACCTGGAGCGCGAGCAGGCCGCGACCGACGCCGCTCTGGCCGCGTACTCGGACCTGGGCGAGCGTGTCGGCAAGGACAGGATCGCGATTCGGGAGCTGATGGTGCACAGGATCGACGAGTACGCCCGTCACTGCGGGCACGCCGACCTGCTGCGCGAGTGCGTCGACGGAAGGGTGGGCCAGTGACCGCGGTCAGGCGTTGGGGCGCTTGCCGTGGTTGGCCTTCTTGCCCTTGCGGGCGCGGCGCTTGTTGCCTCGCTTCGACATGGTGACCGCCGGATTCCTGAGTGGGGCGTTTCGGGCGTTCTCAGCTTATGAGGGGCGGGGGTGGGGTGCATCCCGGCGGTCAGAGCGGTCAGAGCGGTCAGAGCGGTCAGAGCGAGGTCAGAGCGGCCAGTACGGGCCGTATGCCGTGCGGTGGAGGAGGCGGACCGGGCGGTCGTCCGGGGTGGTGGCGCGGAGTTCGAAGCGGAGCTGGCGGTCCGCCGGGACGTCGGCCGTGCAGGTGAACTGGTGGCCGCCGCCTCCGTGCACCCGGATCGGCAGGTAGCGGGCCGGGTTGCCGCCCTTCGTGTCGGTGAGGTAGAAGCGGCCCTCCACCGTCGCCTCCGCCGGGGTGTCGTCGTCCAGCAGCAGGTGGACGAGCGTGTGGTGGCGGCACGGGCCGGTGTGCAGGACGGCGTCGCGGAACGCCAGGCCGGTCCACTGGCCCGATGCCAGTTCGACGTCGATGGCGTTCGCCTCGTTCAGCATGCTCGGCACGGGCTCCTCCTTCGGCGGTACGGGCGCGGGTGCGGTCTGGCCCTTCGCGCGGGCCACGATCCCCGGGAAGACGACCTTGCGGAACTGGTCGATACGGGCCTGGCCCGGGCAGGACGTGCCGGAGGACGACCAGGCGCGGTGCAGGCCGTGGTAGCCGTAGCCCGGGTCGTCCGCCGTGCGGCAGATCCGCAGGGGCAGCCCGTGGTGCCGGTGCAGCCAGACCCCGACCTTGATCAGCTGCTCGATCTGCGCCTTCGTCCACGGGTCGGTGTGCTTCGTGTTCGACGCCGTCTCGATCGACACGGCGCCCGTGCCGTCCGGGCGGCGGTTCGCACGGTAGTTGGCGTCGGCTCTCGTCTCGGTGCCGATGTACTGGGCCAGGTCGCCCTCGTAGCCGAGGCCGAAGTGAGACTCAAGTGAGCTAGTCTTCCAGTACTCGTAGAGCCGCCGCGCGTTCCACGGTGCGGCAAGGCTGTGCAAGATGAACTGCGTAGGCCTGATAGCGGGTTGCTGATCACTCTCGGGCTGAAGCTCCAGCTTTTTCGCGAACGGGCACCAAGCCATCAGGGTGCCTCCTTCGGTCTCGGGAACGTCTCCTGGGGGGAAATATCGGCATGGATGAGCTCACCTGCACTGTCGAGGGCTGCAGCCGCCCCGTACGCGTGCGCTCTCGGGGGTGGTGCGCCATGCATTACCAGCGGTGGCAGCGCCACGGAGACACAGGCCCTGGTGCCGCCCATCGTGTGCGCGGCAGTGCGGCAATGGAGACACGACGATGCGAGTTCCCCGGCTGCACGCGGAAGTACGTCAGCAAGGGGCTGTGTGCCAGCCACAATTGGCAGCGCAATGCGGGACGCGAGCTGACCGCGCTGCCGGACCGGCGGCACGCCAAGCCTCATGACCGGAACCCGGAGGGCGAGAAACAGTGCCGCACCTGCCTCCTCTGGCTCCATCCGGACATGTTCAACCGGAATGCCAGGGCCAAGGACGGGTTGCAGGGGAGCTGCCGAAGCTGCGGACGGGACGCGCAGCGTAAGGCGCTGTACCGGCTGCCTCCTGGCCGCTACGCGGAGATGCTGGCGAGCCAGGGAGGCACGTGCGCCATCTGCGAGCAGGCCGACGACACGGGGTTCGCTCTGTCTGTTGACCACGATCACGGTTGCTGCCCGGATGCTGCTGGGAGCTGCGGGAAATGCGTCCGCGGCCTGGTGTGCACCGCGTGCAACCACGGACTCGGGAAGTTCCGTGACAGGCCGGAACTCCTGCGCGCCGCAGCGGCGTACCTGGAACGGCACGCCTCCCGGTAGCCGTTCGAGGCGCCTGTCGCTGCCGCGCCAGTACTCGTACATACGGCGCGCGGTCCACGGGGCGGCGATGCTGTGCAGGATGAACTGCGTCGGCCGGATCGCCGGCTGGGCGTCCGACTCCGGCTGTAACTCCATGCGCGTAGCCGCCGGGTACCAGGCCATAGGACTCCTCCTTGGGGCGGGTGGCGGCCCCTGTGACAGCTTGGGCGGGCAACTGAAGGTGAGTTGCCCGCGATGCGCGATCGTCACTCGGTACGGCGAACAGTAGACAGCCCCAATGTGGCGCTCAGCGGGACCAGTTGTTCTCCTCCTGTGTGTAGGTGTGGATTTTTTGCGGTGAGGAGCCGCTGGTACGGAACGGTTTTCCGGCGTCGTCGATGCGCAGCGTCCCGCGCCTCCCGCCCGCCGACCAGTCCGCCTCCAGGTACCAGTCGCAGTCGCACCGCGTGGCCGTCGCCTCCACCCGTACGACCAGCGGGTCGCCCTCGGACACGCGGTACGGCAGTCGCGTCACCGGCAGTGCGCGCTCGCTGTCGGAGCCCTCCGTCGGGCAGGCCAGCGGGCGGGCCGCGTCGAGGTCGACCGCGTAGTACGCGGGCGTCAGCATCCCGCCGCAGCCGTCGCTCATCGCGTACGACGGCCAGTTCAGCGGCGGGCGCCGCGCCACCACCCGTACCGACAGCCGTTCCACCACGGCCGAGCCGCCGGCCGGGGCGCTGACCGTCGCCCGCACGATCGTCCGGCCCCCGTGCACCGCGCCGAGCCTGGACGCCCAGTCACGCGCGTCTTGCTCGACGGGCGGCGGCGGTACGGCCTCCGGGGCGCGGTCCACGAGGTAGCGGTGGTCGCAGCCGTTCGCCCAGACGTGGGCGTCCGCCGTCCAGGTGGGGGGTGCCGGCTCGCTCGGTGCCGGTTCGCCCGGTGCCGGTTCGCCCGGTGTCGGTCTCGGGGTGGGGCGGTGCGCCGTCAGGTCCGCCGCGAGCAGGGCTCCGGCTGCCAGGGCCGCTGCCGTCGTGACCGCCGCGACGGTCAGGCGCAGGCGGGTCCTTGGCCGCTGCCGGGGGGTGTGCTCCGGCGCCGGCTCCGGGTCCTCCGGGTCCTCCGGGTTCGGCTCCGGCTCCGGCGTCGGCTCCTCCGGCGTCGGCTCCGGCTCCGGCTCCGGTGCCGGTTCCGGTGCCGGTTCCGGGGGTGGCTCCGGGGCGCGCTGCTGTTCCGAGGGGTTCTGTCTCGCCTCCGTCGCCAGGACCCACTGGCGGTGCAGCTCCAGCAGTTCCTCGCGGGGCGCGCCGGCCAGTCTGGCCAGGCGTTCCACCACCGCGTAGTCCACCGGGACCGTCTCGCCCAGGCAGTAGCGGTGCAGCGTCGAACGGCCGACGTGCAGCCGCCCGGCCAGTGCGCCGTAGCTGTGTCCCGTACGGTCCTTCAGGTCCCGCAGG
Organism: Streptomyces sp. TRM64462; assembly: GCF_013362995.1. Taxonomy (GTDB): domain Bacteria; phylum Actinomycetota; class Actinomycetes; order Streptomycetales; family Streptomycetaceae; genus Streptomyces. The sequence continues at coordinate 12,679 of NZ_JABWDV010000033.1, forward strand.
TGCTCCGCGAACACCTCGATCTCGCGCGGTCCCGGCATTCCTCGGCCCCCGTTCCGCCGTGTCCCCATCCCGGTACGCGTCCCGGGCAGTTGACGTTTCCGCAGGCCAGCGTACGCGTCCCCGTCCCGCTGTCCCGTTCCGCGCCGCCGCTCTTGCCCGGCAGGCCGGACGCCTTCGACGCTGGGTCCGCACCAGCCGACGCATCAGCGAAACGGGGAAGTACGACATGAACCTCCGCACCACCACCGCTCTCGTGGCCGCCGTCGCCACCGGCGCCCTCCTGCTGCCGCTCACCGGCGCCGCCCAGGCCAAGGCCCCCTCCGCCGCGCCCGGGTTCCTCGCGCCCGCCGACCTGCCTCCCGCCTCCACCGACTGGCACGGCGGCCCCGTCACCAAGGGCACGCCCGAGTTCCCGCCCTTCTGCCTGGACAAGGTCCTGCCCGCCAAGGGCGCCACCTGGCACCGCCAGTTCGGCACCGAACTCGAAACCGGGGCCGTCCAGATCTCCGTGACCGCGCCCAGCACCACCGCCGCCCGCAGGCTGGCCGCCGCAGCCGGGAAGGCCGCCGCCGACTGCGCCGCCGACTGGCTGCGCCGTACGCCCGGCGGCACCGCCTCCTGGGCGGACTACGGCAAGCTCGCCGTGGAGGAGGGCGCCCATGTGTACGGCGTCCACACCTCGATCCCGGAGTCCGAGCCCGGCGTCCACCTCATCGGCGTCGGCCGCGACGGCCGCACCGTCACCGTCGTGCAGTGGGGCCAGATGGGCGACCTGAGCGACGCCCCCGTCCCGGCCTTCAAGCGGACCACCGCGACGGCGGTGAACAAACTCCACTGACACGGCCGGTGGGCGGGGCTACAGTCGGCGGCATGCGCGGCGAACGGGGCAACGCACGGGGGAACGGGCCGCACGGCTTCCGGTGAACCGCCAGGAGACTCCTGGCGGTTCCCACCGATGGAGCCCGTCATGGCACGTACCGCACACCACCGTCCGCGCGCACGGCACACGTACGACACCCACCTCACGACAGTGCTGCACGACCTGCGCTTCAGCGCCGCGGCCCTCGCCGACGCCGCGCGCGACGGCCGCAGGGCCCGCCCCCAGGGCGTCCGCCGGCGCGTCACCGTCCGGCACCGGGCGCGCGCCATGCGGGACCCGTCCGTCGCCCGCTGGGCGGCCGAGCAGGAGCGCAGCGCCCGGCAGCGGCTGCGGGGACAGCTCCGGCCGCTTCGGGCACTGGTCGACCAGCCCGCCGGGCCCCTCGACCTGGACGCCGCCGACGCGGTCGACGTGCTGCCCGCCCGGCACCGGCGCCTCGCCCTCTGGCTGGCGTGACCGCACCCGCCCGCAATCGCCCCGCCCCGGGGCCGTGCCGCGCGGATCGGGCCCGCGCCCCGTGGCCGCTCCGGAGTGCTTCCGGCGGGGGTGCGTACGCCCTCCCGTGCGAGCGCTTGAAGCGTCAACCTGTTCGGGGGGCGGAGAGCGAGGCGGTGGTTCGGATGGCGCGTAAGCAGCCCGTCTGCGGGGCGGTCACCACGGAGGGCCGGCTCTGCCGGCGGCTTGCCATGGTCGGGGCCTCGCGGTGCCATCTGCACCGCGAGGACTGGGCCACGTACACCGTCCTCTGGCTCCGGCACGATCACCCGCGGGATCCGGAGCAGGTCCGCCGGGCGGTATAGCGGTAGAGCGCGGTAGCGCGGTAGCGCGGTACAGGGCGGTACAGGGCCGCACGGGGCGGTACAGGGCCGCACGGGCGGATAACCGGCGGCGGGCCGCCATCCCGCGCCGTTACGCTCTCCGGCACGCCGTCCGCCGGGAGGAGTGCCGATGCTGGGAGTGACCAGTCTTTCCACCTACGCCCTGGGGACGCTCCTGATCATCGTGCTCCCCGGGCCCAGCTCGCTCTACACCCTCTCCGTCGCCGCCCGGCGCGGAGTCCGCACCGGTTACCGGGCCGCCGCCGGGGTGTTCCTGGGCGAGACGCTCCTGATGGCGGCCACCGCCGCCGGGCTCGCGTCGGTCGTGCGGACCAACGCGCTGCTCTTCTCGGTCGTCAAGTTCGCCGGTGCCGGCTATCTCGCCTGGATCGCCGTCGGGATGATCCGTGCCGCCTGGACGATGTGGCGCCGGAAGGGCGCGCCTGCCGATGACGGTGCGCAGGGAACCGGGGCCGGTGCCACGGCATCGGAGGAGCGGCCGTTCCGGCGGTCGCTCGTCATCACGCTGCTCAATCCCAAGGCGATCCTGTTCTTCATCTCGTTCTTCGTGCAGTTCGTGGACCCCGCCTACCCGCACCCCGCCCTGTCCTTCGGGCTGCTCGCCCTCGTCTACCAGCTCATCAGCGTCCTGTACGTCACGGCGCTGGTGCTCGGCGGCACGTACCTGGCCGCGCAGTTCCGGCGGCGCAGGCGGCTCTCCGCCGGGCTCACCAGCGGTGCGGGCGCCCTGTTCCTCGGGTTCGCCGCGAAGCTGGCCGTCAGCGACGCCTGACGGGTGTCGGTGGGTGCGGCCACACTGGGGGTATGTGCCGCAGCATCAAGACCCTCCGTCCGCCCGTACTCCCCGAGAAGGCCACCGAGGAGGACATCCACGCCGCCGCCCTCCAGTACGTACGCAAGGTCTCCGGCTTCCGCGCGCCCGCCGCTCACAACCGGGAGGTGTTCGAGCGGGCCGTCGCGGAGGTGGCCGACGCGACCCGGCGGCTCCTCGACGACCTGGAGGTCCGGGGCTCCGGCGGCGGGCACGCCGGGAAGCGGGTCACGGCGTCGCCGGAGCCGGCCGCCGGATGACGTACGCCGCGAGGCTCCCCGCCAGGAACAGCGCCAGCACCGACACCCCGGCGCTGAACCAGGTCGCGCCCAGCCACTGCCCGCCGAAATAGCCCAGGCCCACGCTGTACGAAGCCCAGGCCACGCCCGCCAGGGCGGACCACGGTACGAACTCGCGGGCCCTGCGGCGCGCCGCGCCCGCGCCGAGCGACACCACCGAGCGCCCGGCCGGGGCGAACCGGGCGATGACCACGAGGGCGCCGCCCCCGCGGACCAGGGCCGTGCCGAGACGTTCCTGCGCCGTGGTCAGGCGGCGGGAGCGGGCGATGGCACGGTCCAGACGGGCCCCGCCGCGCCAGGCCAGCCGGTACGCCACCAGGTCGCCGGCGACCGAGGCCGTCGCGGCGCACAGCGCCAGCGTGAAGAGGGACACGCCGTCGGTGGTGGTGGCCGTCGCGGCCGTCGCCGCGGTGGCGGCCGTGATGACCAGGACCCCGCTGGGGAGCACCGGCAGGAACACGTCAAGCAGCACGGACACGGCCACCGCCGCGTACACCCAGGGGCTGCCGGCCAGCCACCCCAAGCTCTCCTGCACCTTGACTCCCGCTTCACCCCTGAGAACGCCGAACAGCGTACGCCTCGAAGGTCCCGCGGGAACCACCGGAGGGCGTGAGGCGGTTCGCCTCACGCCCTCGGGGACGTCATGTCGTGCCTTCGGCCTTACGGCGAGGCCGTGTTACGCCGCGCGGCCGTGTTACGCCGTGCGGCCGTGTTGCGCCGCGGCCGTGTTACGCCGTGACCGTCGTGCTGCCGCGCCGGGCGTCCGCGTCCTCGGAGCCGCGCGGCCTGAACAGGCCCTGCAGCGCCAGCGCGCCCGGTCCCGTGAACACCAGCAGCAGCATGGCCCAGCAGAAGAGGGCCGCCGCCTCGCCGCCGTTCTGCATCGGGAAGAGGCCCGACGGCTGGTGCATCTTGAAGTACGCGTACGCCATCGCGCCGGACGACAGGAACGCGGCGGTCCGCGTGCCCAGGCCCACCAGGACGAGCGCGCCGCCGACCAGCTCGATCACGGCCCCGTACCAGAACGGCCAGGTGCCGGACGGGACCGTGCCGCCGCTGCCGTCGGCGCCGCCCAGGACGCCGAACAGCTTCGCGGCGCCGTGGCTGAGGAACAGCAGGCCGACGACGACCCGGAAGATCCCCAGCGCGTAGGGCTGGAGCTGGTGTAGACGCTCGGTGATCTTGGGCATGGGGGGTTGCTCCTTCGGCTGGGGACAGGACCGATGAGCCCCACGTTAGGCACGCCTAATGAGTACTTGCAAGTTCAACATTCGATCGTTTGCGGGGTCCGGCCACGGCCGGCGCGGGGGCCGGAGGGGTTGCCGGGACGGCCGCGCGGAGGGCCCCGCGGGCGACCGCGTACGCGTCCGCGAGGGTCACCGAACCGACCCCCGGACGGGCCCCGGCAGCGGTCACCCAGTGCACCCCCTCGGTGGGTATCCCGAGGGCTAACGGCCTTTTGCGTACGCTTTCTTGACGATCCATCAGATAATGCGGGGTCGCTGTCACGTCCAGGCCTCCCGTGTCGTGGCCGCCCACCCGGTGCGTCCGGCACGCGCCCGCCCGCAGGAGGCCGCCGAGCAGCGCGTCGTCGGTGCGTCGCAGGTCCGAGTGCGGCAGCCGCGCCTCGACGAGTGTGGTGACCGTCACCGCCGAACCCGGCACGCACGGCGACTCGGCCGTGAACGCGGACCCCTCCGCGCGGACGCGCAGCCCCGGGCCCACCTCCAGGGCGCCCGCCTCGATCAGCGCGGCCATCTCCTCGACGCGGCGGCGCCGTCTCGACCTCCAGGGCCAGGAGTGGCCAGATCTCGCCCCTGAAGTCGGGTGGATCGCCCGCCTCCGCCCGCTTCCGGAACCGCCCGGAGGGCGGAGGGAGGCACCGAGGGTGCCGCAGGCGTGCGGGCCTTCATGCCCGCGTGATCCCCGACCGAACCCCTGGGTGCAACCTCACGCTCCGCCAACTGGCGCGTAACCGGGCCATGTCCGCTCGTGTACGGTCGCCAGCGCACCGCCCCGGCGCGCCTGCTCCAGCCGCAGCTCCGCCGAACGCCCGCGCAGCGTCAGTGTCATGAGCTGGTTCCCGAACCACGGGCCGCCCGTCCTGCGCCACCCGGTCTCCGCCGGGCCCGTGCGGCCGTGCCGGGCCAGCGCCCGCCCGAGCCGCAGCCGCCCGGCTCCAGCCGAACCGGAAGCCGAGGCGCAGCGCGTACGGGATGCGCTGGTGCACCGGCGAACACGTCAGCTGAAGCACCCGGGCACCCGCGCCGCCGCCCTCGCCGCACCCGCCGCTCCCGCCGCCCCCGGGCGTCAGGCCTTCCGGCTCCGCGACGTACGCGTGGTGCACGTCGCCCGAGAGCACCGACACCGTCGCCGGTGCGTCCGGCCCCTCCGCCGCGTCCGCCAGGAGCCGCGTCAGCCACGCGAACGACTCCGGGAACGCCGCCCAGTGCTCCAGGTCCGACGCCCGCCGCAGCACCTCGCCGACCCGCGCCCAGCGCTCGCCCCGCTCGCCCCGGCACAGCGCGGCGTTCCACCGCTCCGCGTGATGGACCAGCGGCGGCAGCAGCCACGGCAGCGAACTGCCGATCAGCAGGTGGTCGCAGTCGGACCGTTCGTCCAGCACCTGCTCCCGCACCCAGCGCGCGTCCTCCTCGCCGAGCATCGCCCGCTTCTGCTCGTCCAGCACACGGCCCGCCCGCGTGTCGACCATCACCAGCCGCGTCCGCCCGAAGTCGCGCCGGTAACTCCAGCGCATCCGCGCCGGGTCGGCGTCCGCCTCGGTCGCGAAGCGGCGCAGCGCCTCCGTGCCGTCCGCCGCGGCGCACACGGTCGCGTAGAGGGGGTCGGCCGCCAGCTCGGCGGGGGAGAGGTTGCCGAGGTGCTGGTGCACCCAGTACGACATCAGCCCGCTGAGCAGCCGCTCCCGCCACCACGGCGTGCCGCGCATCTCGGACAGCCAGGCGGCGCTGGTGTTCCAGTCGTCGATGAGGTCGTGGTCGTCGAAGATCATCAGCGAGGGCACGGTGGAGAGCAGCCAGCGCACCTCGGGGTCGAGCCACGATTCGTGGTAGAGGCGCGTGTACTCCTCGTAGTCCCCGACCTGCTCGCCCGGGCCGTCCCGCAGGTCGCGGCGGGCGGCGAGCCACCGCTTGGTGGCCTCCGACGGCTTGTCCGCGTACACCTGGTCGCCCAGCAGGAGCAGCACGTCGGGCCGTACGGCTCCGGGGTCGGCCGCCAGCCGGCCGGCGAGGGCGCCGAGCGCGTCGGGGCCGGCGGGTCTGCGGCCGTCCGCGCCCGTGGCGGCCCAGCGGCAGGAGCCGAACGTGACGCGCGGGCCCTCGGTCGCGGGGCCCGGTGTGGTGATGGTGCTGGGCGGCAGGGGCGAGCCGGGGAGCGGCCACACGCGCCGGCCGTCGAGCAGCACCTCGTACGGGGTCGTCGTGCCGGGCGTCAGGCCCTCGACGGTGACGACGGCGTAGTGGTGCCCGGCTATCCGGAACGTACGGGCCTCGCCGCCGGCGCCGTCCGCGCAGCGCACCTCGGCGGTGCAGGGGCGGGCGGTCTCGACCCAGACCGTCGCCCGTGTGCCGTGCGGCCACTCCACGTACCTCAGCAGCGGCCCCAGTCGCAGTCCGGTGCCCATGATGCGGTCCCCCTCCGTCGCCCCGCCCGTACCGTACGGGACCCCGTACGGTACGGAACGCCGGAGGGGGGTGCGCCGGTTCCGGCCGCCGCACTGGGGGCTGTTGGCCCGGCTGCCCGGATCAGCAGGCGGTCAGCTGCCCGTGCAGCGGCCGGTCAGCAGCCGTTCAGGACCGACTGGAGCTTGCTCTTCTCGGCCGAGTCGACCGACAGGTCCCAGTGGTACTTCACGTGCACCCACATCCGGGCGTAGTAGCAGTGGTACGCGGTGCGCGGGGGCATCCACTCGGCCGGGTCCTTGTCGCCCTTGGACTGGTTGACGTTGTCGGTGACCGCGATGAGCTGGGGGCGCGTCAGGTCGTTGGCGAAGGACCGGCGCTGGTCGGTGGTCCAGGAGGCGGCGCCCGAGCGCCAGGCCTCGGCGAGCGGGACGACGTGGTCGATGTCGACATCCGAGGCGGCGTACCAGGTGGCGCCGTCGAACGGCGAGTACCAGCTGCCGCTGACGGCGGCGCAGTTGGAGTCCTGGACGACGTTGCTGCCGTCCCGCTCCAGCACCACCTCGCGGGTGTTGCAGGTGCCGTACTGCGTGATCCAGTGCGGGAACTTGTCCCGGCTGTAGCCGGTGGAGGAACCTTCCGCCTTCACCGTGAGCTGGCTCAGGTACGAGCGGGCCGTCGTCGCGCTGACCGGGGTGGGCGGCGCGGCCTGCGCGGCGGGTGCCGTGACCAGCAGGCCGGTGAGGGTGAGTGCGGCGGTGGTGGCGAGTACGGCGATGCGGCGCGCGAATCGACGCGCGTAGACACCGGACATGCGAACTCCCTGGAGAGGTGGGGGTTGTGGCCGAATCGCCCCTGCGGGCGGCACGGCCATCGTGGTGGCGCGAAGTTGCCTGGGGATGGGCGCCAGGTAACAGCGTGACGACATGAACACGTCAGATCAAGGGGTGTGTCCACCCCACGACATCCGCCGCCGTCCACCGCACGGCCCCCGCCGCCGTCCACCGCACGGCTCCCGCCGCCGTCCACCGCACGGCTCCCGCCGCCGTTCACCGCACGGCTCCCGCCGCCGTTCACCCACACGACATCCGCCGCCCGTTCACCACGCGACACCCGGCGCACGCTCCTGGCGTCCCGGCAGGTGCCGTGCGGCGGCCTAGGGTTGGCGTGTGCTCCTGCCGGTCGACCTCACCTTCGGCGCCGTTCTCGCGGTGCTGCTCGCCGTCGCCGCCACCGTCTCCGCCGTCGCCCGGCTCAGGCCGCCGCGCGAGATCGTCCTCGCGGGGCTGCGGGCCGCCGTGCAGCTCGCGGCCGTCGCGCTGGTGATCGGCTGGGTGATCCGCGCCGTACCGCTGCTGCTTCTGTTCCTGCTGGTGATGTACGGCGTGGCGGTACGGACCGCCGGGCGGCGCATCACGCGCAACGGGACCTGGTGGTGGGGCGCCGTGCCGATCGCCGCCGGCGTCGGGCCCGTGGTGGCCGCGCTGGTGCTGACCGGGCTGGTCCCGGTCAAGGGCATCGCGCTGATCCCGGTCGCGGGCATCCTCATCGGCGGGGCGCTCACCGCGACGGTGCTCGGCGGGCGGCGCGCCCTGGACGAGCTCGCCGCGCGGCACGGTGAGGTCGAGGCCGGGCTCGCGCTCGGGCTGCTCGGCCGGGACGCCCGGATGGAGGTGGCGCGCGAGCCGGCGGCGGACGCGCTGCTGCCGGGCCTCGACCAGACCAGGACCGTGGGGCTCGTCACACTGCCGGGCGCGTTCGTCGGGATGCTGCTGGGCGGGGCGTCGCCGCTGCTGGCCGGGGCGGTGCAGCTGTTCGTGCTGGTCGGGCTGATGGCGGTGCAGGGCGTCGCGGTGGCGGTGGTGCTGGAGCTGGTGACGCGGGGGCGGCTGCACCGGGACGGGGACGGCGGCTGAGGTCACGTACCCTGGACGGAGCAGAAGGGGAGTAGCTCTTCGCCGGACCGTCGACATACTGCTGGGCCTCGTGCCCGGCCGGCGCCCGGAGGCGGAACGTCGCTTGTCGCGTCCCGCCAGCGAGACCTTCGGCATCAAGCAGAGTCCATGTATTCGTGGCCCTGCCGTGCCGAAGCGACCCCTGAAACGCGCGAGCGAAGGTCTCTCGGTACCGGCGGAGCCCGACCGATTGAGGAAAGCAGCCCGTGCTCAGCATGACGATCATGGCGATCACCTTCGGTGTCGTCTTCCTCGCCGAACTCCCCGACAAGACCGCCCTCGCCGGCCTGATGCTGGGCACCCGCTACCGCGCGTCCCACGTCTTCGCGGGCGTCGCCGCCGCCTTCGCGGTCCATGTCGCGCTCGCCGTCGCGGCGGGCAGCGTCCTCACGCTCCTGCCGCACCGGCTCGTGCAGGCGTTCGTGGGCGTGCTGTTCCTGGCGGGGGCGGCGATGCTGCTGCTGAAGAAGTCCGACGAGGACGACGAGGAGCTGAAGGCCCCGGCAGGCCAGTCCTTCTGGAAGGTCTCCGGGGCGGGCTTCATGCTGATCCTGGTCGCGGAGTTCGGCGACCTGACGCAGATCATGACCGCGAACCTCGCCGCCCGCTACGACGACCCGCTGTCCGTCGGCCTCGGCGCGGTGCTGGCGCTGTGGGCCGTCGCCGGCCTGGGCATCCTCGGCGGGCGGACGCTGCTGAGGTACGTACCGCTACGGCTGATCACGAAGGTGGCGGCGGTGCTGATGTTGACCCTGGCGGCCTTCAGCCTGTACGAGGCGCTGGCCTGACGTCACGCCGTGACGTGGAGGCGGATCGTGCCGTCGCCGGGCGCGCCCGCCTCCACGCGCAGCCCGGTCAGGTCCCGCACGTGGAGGTCCGGCGCGAACGCCGCCGCGCGCGGGCCGACGCCGACCACGCGCATCCCGGCGGCCCGGGCGGCCGCGATACCCGCCTCGGAGTCCTCGAACGCCACGCAGTCCGCGGGCGCGAAGCCCAGGTCGGCCGCGCCCTTCAGGAAGCCCTCGGGGTCCGGCTTGCTGGCGCTCACGGACTCGGCGGTCACACGCACGTCGGGCATGCGCAGGCCGGCCGCGCCCATCCGGGCCCGCGCGAGCGGGGCGTCGGCCGAGGTGACCAGGGCGTGCGGGAGCGCGGCGACGGCCGCCATGAAGGCCGGGGCTCCGGGCACCGGGACCACGCCGTCGACGTCGGCGGTCTCCTCGTCGAGCAGCTCGCGGTTCTCCGCGAGGTTCCGCTCCATGGGCCGGTCCGGGAGGAGGACGGCCATCGTGGCGTAGCCCTGGCGGCCGTGCACCACCTTCAGGGCCGCCTCCGGGTCGAGCCCGTGCCGCACGGCCCAGCGGCGCCAGACGCGCTCCACCACGGCGTCCGAGTTCACGAGCGTCCCGTCCATGTCCAGGAGCAGCGCCCGCGCGGTCAGGACATCGGTGGTGGTGGCCGTCACGGGCGGTCTCCAGTGGTCTCCGGGAGCGGAAGGGGGGGAGAGGAAAGAGGAAGGAGAGTACGAAGCGGCCCGCCCGCCGGTCAGGGAGTACGGGCGGGACCACTTTGTTTCTGCACTATACAAAGCGCGGGGTGCGCGACGCCACCCGGCGCCGACGACCGCGGCTGCGGGCGGCGGGGGCCGGGGGCTGGGGGTCGGGGGCAGGGGGCTACCGGCCGGAGGTCTCCGCCTCCAGGGACGTGCGGGTCGCGGTGCCGTACACGCCGCGCGGGTCGTCCGTGATACCGCGGCGGGCCTGGTAGGCGGCCACGGCGCGCTCGACGTCCTGGTCGTACTGGCCGTGCATCGGCCCGCCGTACAGGCCCAGTTCACGCAGCCGGTGCTGGAGGTCCCTGACCGGCTGGCCGTGGTCGCCGCGGCTCAGGACCGGGCCGTCGGCCGTCGGCGTCCGGGTGTCGGTGGTCCGCGTGGGCTGGGCGGAGTCGGGGCGTGCGGGGCCTGCTCCCGTCTCGGGCGGTTCGGCTGCCGCCGACTCGGACGGTGCTTCGGCGCCCGACCCGGACCCGGGCGTGGAACCGGACTCCGGCTCCGACGCGGTCGGGGACCCGGACGGGGACGGTGTGCCGGGCGACGCCGACGGCGACCCGGAGGCAGAGGAGGGCGCGGGGGCTGTCGGGGACGGTGTGCCGGGTCCGCCGCTGGGCCACGCGTGCTCGCTCACGCCCGGTACGGGCGCCACCCGGTCGGCCGATTCGTCCGCG
>NZ_JABWDV010000034.1 GCF_013362995.1 Streptomyces sp. TRM64462
CCCGGCGCCCCCGTACCGCACCGGCCTCAGCGCGCGGTGTCCGCGGCCGCCAGGAGGCCGGGCCAGTCGGGGATCTTCACCCGGCCGCGCCCCAGCGTCCGGCCGAGTGCCGCCTCGGCCTCCTCGATCGACAGCCAGCCCGGCCACTCCACCGGCCGCAGCCCCCACGAGCGCAGCGCGGCGACCGGGTCGTCGGCCACCCGGCGGCGGGCCAGCAGGTGCGCGTCCTGGAGCAGCGAGGCGGCGGTCTCCTTGGCGCACGGCCGGTTGGTGCCGATCACACCCGTCGGGCCCCGCTTGATCCACCCGGCCACGTACTCACCCGGCGACGGCACCCCGTCCCGCAGCACCCGCCCCGCCGTGTGCGGCACCGTGCCGCGCACCGGGTCGAACGGCAGGCCGTCCGGGGGCGCGCCCCGGTAACCGACGGCCCGCAGCACCAGCCCGGCCTCGATCTCCTCGTACGTCCCCGTGCCCCGTATCCCGCCCGAGCCGTCCGGCGCCGTCCGCTCGAACCGGACCGCCGCGACCCGCCCGCCGTCGCCGACGATCTCCACGGGCCGCAGGAAGAACCGCACATGGATCGTGCGCGCGCCGGCGGCCGCCGCGACCGGCAGGTCCGCCCAGCCGCGCAGCACCTCGACGTTGCGGCGGTTCACCGCCGGCAGCGCCGACGGGTCCGCGTACGCCGGATCGAGCGCCAGGTCGGCCGGGTCGACGGCGACCCGTGCCGACGGCAGCGCGCCCAGCTCCCGCAGCTCCTTGGTGGTGAACCGGGCCTGCGAAGGGCCCCGCCGGCCGACCATGTGCACCTCGCGGACCCGGCTCGCGCCCAGCGCGGCCAGGGCGGCGTGCGGCACGTCGGTGGCGAGCAGTTCGTCGGGCCCCCGCGCCAGGATCCGTGTCACGTCCACGGCGACGTTGCCCACGCCGATCACCACGGCGGAGCGGGTGTCCAGCGCGAAGGCGTGCGTCACCGCGTCGGGGTGGGCGCTGTACCAGGACACGAAGTCGGTCGCCGAACAGCTGCCCGCCAGGTCCTCGCCGGGGATGCCGAGCCGCCGGTCCCGCGCCGCGCCCACGCAGTACACGACGGCGTGGTACAGCTCCAGGAGCCGACGGGGAGTCAGCCCGTCCGCGCCCACTGCGACGTTGCCGACGAACCCGATGTGCTCGTTCTCCAGGACCGTGCGGAGATTGTTCTGCAGGGACTTGATCTTCTCGTGGTCGGGCGCCACCCCGTAGCGCACGAGCCCGTACGGGCACGGCAGCCGGTCCAGGACGTCGACGTGCACGTCCGGGACGAGAGTCTGCTCGACCAGGGACTGGGCGGTGTAGACCCCGCTGGGGCCGGAACCGATCACGGCGACACGAAGCACTGCTGCGCTCCTTCCGCAGGAACTTCCAGCATCCCACCGGTACCGGCCCCGCGGGAGGGTGTCACATCCCGCGCATCCGGTGGATCTCGGCCGTCTGCCCGGCGATCACGTCGTTCGCCATCTCCTGGATCCGGATGTTCCTGCCCTTGGCCAGCACATCGGCCGCCATGGTGACCGCGCCCTCGTGGTGGGTGATCATCAGCCGCAGGAACAGCGCGTCGAACGCCTTCCCGCGCGCTCCCTCCAGATCCTTCAGCTGCGCCTCCGTGGCCATGCCGGGCATGGCGCCGTGGTCGTGCCCGGCGTCCTGCCCGTGGTCGTGACCGCCGTCCTTGCCGTCCCCACCGTCCCCGCTGTCCCCACCGTTGATTTTCAGCCAACCCTTCATCGCCTCGATCTCCGGCCCCTGCGCCGCCTCGATCCGCGCGGCCAGCCCCTTCACCTGCTGCGACGCGGCCCGGTCCGGGACGAGGGCGGTCATCCGCAGCGCCTGCTCGTGGTGGACGATCATCATGCGCGTGTACGAGAAGTCGGCGTCGTTCGGTGTGTCGTCGGGCACCGCCTTCGCGGCCTCCTGAGGGGACAGCGTCCTGGCCGGTTCGCCGGGCTTGCCCGGCGCCAGTACACCCACCCCGCCGGCCCCTCCGGCCTGCGGTTTCCCGTCCGGGGACGACGGCTCCGACTCACAGGCGGACAGGGCCAGCACGGCCGACAGCGCCACCGCCACGGCCGATGTCCCGGTGGTGCGACGGCGGTTCCGGCGGTTCCTGCGGATCAACACGGCGACCTCCGATGTCAGTTGTCGTGCGCGCCATCTGTTGAGATGTACATGCCTCGGAACATACTGCCGTCGTCCAAGACCCGTTCACCCACGAACGGAGACAACGGAGGACGCACATGACCGTGTTGCGTACCACTCGTGCGAGACCTGGACGACTGGGCGTGGCCACCGCCGCGGCCGGACTCCTCGCCGCCCTGCTGTCGGCCGGACCCGCGGCCGCCGTCCCGGATCCCGGCGACGCACCTGCCGCCCGGGGCACGGTGTCGGAGCGGCAGCAGGCCGACACCCGCGCCGCCATCGCGAACGGCGAGATACCCGGCGTCGACGAGATCGTCCACAGCGACAACATCGAGCACGTCGCCAACATCCCGCTCACCAGCATCCGCGGAACCAACTCCGACCTGGCCTTCCAGGGCGACCACGTGTTCGCCGGCAACTACGACGGCTTCCAGATCTTCGACATCAGCGACCCGAGCCGCCCCGAGACCGTCGCCCAGGTCCTCTGCCCGGGCTCGCAGAACGACATCTCCGTCTCCGGCGACCTGCTGTTCCTGTCCACCGACTCGTCCCGCAGCGACGACTCCTGCCAGAGCACCCCCCAGTCGGCGACCGAGAAGTCGTCCTGGGAGGGCATGAAGATCTTCGACATCAGCGACATCCGCCACCCGAAGTACGTCGCCTCCGTGGAGACCGCCTGCGGCTCCCACACCCACACGCTCCTGCCGCAGCGCAAGAACGTGTACGTGTACGTCTCGTCGTACTCGCCCAACGCCGCGTTCCCGGACTGCCAGCCGCCGCACGACGGGATCTCCGTCATCAAGGTGCCGCGCGACGCACCCGAGCGCGCCGCGGTCGTCGGCTTCCCCGTCCTCTTCCCGGGCGAGGGCCCGGACGGCGGCGGCAACCCCGGCGCGCCCACCAACCCGGGCGTCTCCAAGACGACCGGCTGCCACGACATCACCGTGCTGCCGTCCAAGGACCTCGCGGCGGGCGCCTGCATGGGCGACGGCATCCTCTTCTCCATCAAGGACCCCGAGCGCCCCAGGGTCATCGAACGGGTCCAGGACAACATCAACTTCGCGTTCTGGCACTCCGCCACCTTCAACCAGAAGGCGAACAAGGTCATCTTCACCGATGAGCTCGGCGGCGGCGGCGCCGCGACCTGCAACGAGCGCATCGGCCCGAACCGCGGCGCCGACGGCATCTACGCCCTCACCGGCAAGGGCGACAAGCGCAAGCTGCTCTTCCGCGGCTACTACAAGATCGACCGCCACCAGGCCGACACCGAGAACTGCGTCGCCCACAACGGCTCGATCATCCCGGTCAAGGGCCGCGACCTCATGGTCCAGTCCTGGTACCAGGGCGGCGTCTCCGTGTGGGACTTCACCGACTCCAGGCGCCCCAAGGAGATCGGCTACTTCGAACGCGGCCCGCTCAGCGCCGACACGCTGACCGGCGGCGGCACGTGGTCGGCGTACTACTACAACGGCCACATCTACTCGAACGACATGCGCAAGGGCCTCGACATCCTGAGGATCGACGACCGGCGCACCGACCCGGCCAAGCGCATCCGCATGGACGAGCTCAACGTCCAGACCCAGCCGGACTACTTCGACGACTTCGACGACTAGGAAAGCCCACCCACTAGGAAAGCCCGCCGGCAGTTCCGCCGGACGGTGACCGGTCCACGGGGCCGCCGCCGTCCGGCGGGAACCCGCGCTCCCACTCCAGCCCGTACCGCTGGAACAGCTCCGCCCGCAGCCGCGCCGGCGGCATCGGCGCACCCGGCAGCAGCACGGCGAACACCGCGCCCATCAGCAGCGCCCGCAGCAGCGGGTAGTCAGCGTCCACGTCCCGCGACCCGTAGCGGCCGACGGTGTCCCGCAGCAAAGCGGCCAGCCGCTGCTGTTCGGGACACCGCACGAACCCCTCCGCCTGGAGGATGCCCGCCATGTGCGTGCGCATCAGCACCGGCTGCTCCACGGCCAGGCCCAGGATCGCGTCGATCGCCCGGGCCAGCCGCTCCCGCCCGTCCCCGGTGCGCGGCTCCCGCTCCAGGGCCGCCTCCAGGGTCAGGTGCATCAGCCGGTGCACGGCGGACTGGAGGAGCTGGCGCTTGCCGGGGAAGTAGTACGACACCAGGCCGCGCGCCGAACCGGCCCGCTCGGCGATGTCCCCGAGCGTCGTCGCCTCGTACCCCCGTTCGGCCACGAGCTCGACCGTCGCCTGGAGCAACCGCTCCCGGGAACGGCGGCGGAGCTCTTCATTGACCGATGCGCTCCGCGGGGACATGCTTTACTCCTGCGTTGACTGGCTCCCAGCCAATATACTCAGAGCGTCCCTGCCGCCACGCAGCGCACCGGCGGGAGGGCATGTGTGTCATCCGGACCGGGCGACGCGGGGGATCGCCCGGTCCGCGATGGCGCGACGGTTCGCCGCGACGGCTCGGCGTCGCGACAGCGCCCAGGGGCATCAGCCGCCCGGCTTCCGGACACCGCGTCCGCCGTACGCCACCGTCGCCGCCACCACGCACACGCCCAGCAGCCAGCCGCCCACCACGTCCGAGACCCAGTGGACGCCCAGGTACAGCCGGGTCAGCCCCACGCCCAGCACCGACACCGCCCCGGCCGCCACCACCGCCCGCACCACCACCGGGCGCGCCCCGCAGAGCGCCGCCGCCCACCACAGCAGCCCGCACGTCACCGCCGCCGTCATGGCGTGCCCGGACGGGAACGCCGCGAACTGCGCCGAGTCCACCGGGTCGGGCCACTGCGGGCGGTCCCGGCCCACGGCCGCCTTCAGAGCCTGCTGGAGCAGCGCCGCCAGCACGCTCACGCCCGCGATCCGTACCGCCCACCGGCGCTCGCCGCGCCACCACAGCACGCCCACGGCGACGGCCGCCAGCGCCCGCATCGTCCAGGTGTCCCACACCCAGTCGCTCAGCACCCGGTTCGCGCCGGTCACCGCGGGGCTGCGCACAGCCGACGCGTGCAGCACGTCCGCGACCGCCCGGTCGAACGCCGGCAGCGGCCCCCATTCCGCGGCGACGAGCACCAGCAGGACGGCCGCGAGCGCCCCGCTCCACAGGGCCACGCGCCGGGCCCGCGCCGTGACCCGCGAGGCGTCCGATGGTGCGGATGAGTCGGGTGGGGTGGAGGGGGCCGTGGTGGAAGGATGCATGACAGGCATCCTTCCCGAGCCACGGGACGGAACGCCCGCGATTCGGCCGAGTGGCGCCGTCAGTTCAGCGCGCGCAACCCCGGTGCCAGGGCCACCAGCAGCGGAACCGCCGGTGCGAGCGTGGCCGCGGCCGTCAGCCGCAGGCGGTGGCCGGGCGTGAGCCGTGGCGCGGCCGTCAGCAGCCGGTTCACGCGCTGCGGGAGCTGGGCGTCGGGGGCGGCCGGGTACGGGCCGAACACGCCCCGGTCCTCGTTGAGCCCGACCAGCGCCAGGGCGGTCGTCAGCCGCCCGTACCGCTTCGACGCCGCGTCGTCCGCCGCCAGCTCGACCAGCCGGTGCATCTCCGCGTGGAACGCCGCGAACACCGGGATGCGCGGGAACCCCTCCGCCAGCGCCGACGCGCAGTGCAGCAGCCAGTCGTGGCGGGCCCGCGCATGCCCCTGCTCATGGGCCAGTACCGCGTCGAGCTGACGCCCCTTCAGGCGGCGCAACGCGGCCGTCGTGATGACCAGTCGGGGCGCCGCACCGGGCAGCCACCAGGCGTCCGGGCGGTCGCCCTCCAGCAGCACCAGCGGCTCCGAACCCGGCTCCTCGCCCGGCAACAGCGGGGCCCGCACCAGGAGTTCGGCACGCCGGCGCCTGCGCCGCGCCCGGGCCCGCCGCACCACCCGGGTCAGCATCGCCGCGGTCCACAGTCCGCCGCACGCCAGCAGCGCCGCGAGGACCGCCGACCACGGGGCGTGGTCCGCGAGCCCGTACGCCTCCACGACCGCCTGCGGCGCCGGGGCGAACACATGGCCTCGTACGGCCTGCCACGCGGCCGCCGCGCTGAACGTCATCGACAGGGCGAAGCTCAGCAGCACCGCCGCCACCACGCACTGCCACACCCACAGCGCCACGATCGGCTCGCGCTCCGGCCAGTCCGCCCGGGCCAGCAGGCGCGGAGCCGCCACGGCGGCCACGACGCCGAGCGCGAGCAGCGCGAGGGAGACCCACATACCGTCAGCCTATGAGCGGGAGGCCGTACATAGGCACGGCGTGTCGCCGGAAGTGACGCACACCACGGCGTGGAACGCCGCTCGCACGCCCCGCTCGTACGCTCCCGCAGCCCCGGCGTCACACCGTGCACAGCATGGCCAGCATGGCCGTCCCCATCACCAGCCGGCACGCCCCCACCATCTCGGACCCCGTCCGCGCCGTGCCGGACGGCACCAGGCGCACGCCCGCGAGCAGCACCCACACCGCGTAGTACGCGAGGAGCGCACCCGTCACCAGGGGCAGGCCCCCGCCCGCGTGACCGAGGTGTCCGGCGTGGTCACCGGCCCCGGCCCCGGCTGCGGCGGCGCCGCCGGCCAGCGGGACCGCCATGTACACCATGGCCAGCGACCCCACGAGATGGTGCGCGTGCCGCCCGCCGCCCCGCCGCAGCCCCCCGGCCGCCCGCAGCGCCGCCGTACCGAACACCGCCGCGTACACCACCCACGACCAGTCCGGCGGCGCGACCACCGCCGCCGGTACGCCCATCGCGGCCATCCCGAACGCCATCACGGCCTCGCCCCCGGCCTCCCGCCGCTCCCCGTCCGCACCGCACCGCCGCATCCGCACCGCGCGCCACAGGCAGTACGCGCCGGCCGCCCCGCACAGCACGACCAGCAGCCAGCCCGACACCACAGGTCCCCGCACCGCAGCACCCTCCCCTCGACCCCCGCCCCGGCCCCCGGCCCCTGGGACGATGCCCGCGGGCGCCGGGGCACACGCGAGCGCAGGGGCGTACAGGGGGAGCGCGTTAGGCTCGGCCACCGGGACAGCAGCCGAGGGGAGAGCACCGCACCATGGACACCGCACCGCTCCAGGACCAGCAGGTCCAGCGCGACCAGCAGGACCAGCACGACCGCCGGGACACGCAGAGCGAAGACCAGGGCCCCGGGGCCGGTCCGCGCGTCGGCACCGAGCCGGTGTTCCGCGACGCCGCCGAGGCCGACGTGCCCGCGCTCGTCGCGCTCGTCGAGTCCGCGTACCGGGGCGACGCCAGCCGCGCCGGGTGGACCACGGAGGCCGACATCCTGGACGGGCAGCGCACCGACCCCGAGGGTGTGCGCGCGGTCATCACGACGCCAGGTTCCCGGCTGCTCGTCGCGGAGCGGGACGGCGCCCTCGTCGCCTGCTGCCAGCTGGAGCACCGCGGCGACGCCGCCTACTTCGGCATGTTCGCGGTCCGCCCCGGTGCGCAGGGCGGCGGACTCGGGCGGCGCGTGCTCGCCGAGGCCGAGCGCCTCGCCCACGAGGAGTGGGGCGCGACCGAGATGCACATGACCGTCATCTCCGTACGCGACGAGCTGATCGCCTGGTACGAGCGGCGCGGCTACCGCCGTACGGGACGGATGACCCCGTTCCCGTACGGCGACGAGCGCTTCGGCGTGCCGCGCCGCGACGACCTGCGGTTCGAGCTGCTCATCAAGGAACTGGGCCGACCGGACTGACCCCGCCCGCGGGCCCCGCACCCTCCTCCTGAGCCTCCGTGCGGAAGTCCAGCCGCCCGTCCACGGCGTCCACGCGGACCCGGCCGCCCGCCTCCAGGCGCCCGTCGAGCAGCAGCCGGGACAGCTCGTTGTCCACCTCCCGCTGGATGGTGCGGCGCAGCGGGCGGGCGCCGTACTCCGGCTCGTAACCCCGCTCCGCGAGCCAGTCGACGGCCTCCGGCGTGAACTCCACGGTCACGTCCTGCGCCCGCATCCGGCGCCGGGTGTCCTCCAGGAGCAGATCCGTGATCCTCCGCAGCTGCTCGCCCTCCAGGCGGCGGAAGACGACGATCTCGTCGATGCGGTTGAGGAACTCGGGGCGGAAGTGCTCCCGCAGCGGCCGCAGCGCCCGCTCCCGCAGCGCCTCCTCGTCGCCGCCCCCTTCCGCCGTGCCGAAGCCGAGCAGGCCGCGGCCGGTGCCGATGGCCTCGGAGCCGAGGTTGCTGGTCATGACGACGACGGTGTTCTTGAAGTCGACCGTCCGGCCCTGCGAGTCGGTCAGCCGCCCGTCGTCGAGGACCTGGAGCAGGATGTTGAAGACGTCCGGGTGCGCCTTCTCCACCTCGTCGAGGAGGAGCAGCGAGTACGGGTGGCGGCGCACCGCCTCCGTGAGCTGCCCGGCCTCCTCGTGGCCGACGTACCCGGGGGGCGCGCCGACCAGCCGGCTGACGGTGTGGCGCTCCTGGAACTCGCTCATGTCCAGCCGGACCATGCGCTCCTCGCTGCCGAACAGCTGCTCCGCGAGGGCCCGGGCGAGCTCCGTCTTGCCGACGCCCGTCGGGCCGAGGAACAGGAAGCTGCCGATGGGGCGGCGCGGGTCGGCGAGGCCGGCGCGGGAGCGCAGCACCGCCTCCGCGACCACGGCGACGGCCTGGTCCTGGCCGACGACCCGCTCCTTGAGGTGCTGCTCCAGGCCGAGGAGCCGGTCCTTCTCCTCCTGGGTGAGCCGGCTGACGGGGATGCCGGTCCGGCGGCTGACGACCTGCGCGATGTCCTCGGCGGTGACCTCCAGGACCTGGCCGTCGCCCACCTCCGGCTCGGCGCGGCTGGCCCTGATGCGGGCCTCCAGCTCCAGGACGCGGTCGCGCAGTTCGGTGGCCCGCTCGTACTGCTCCGCGGCGACGGCCTGGTCCTTGTCGCGGATCACCTGCTCCATCTGCCGCTCCAGGACGCGCACGTCGGTGGGCTGCGAGTGGGCGCGCAGCCGGACCCGGGCGCCGGCCTGGTCGATCAGGTCGATGGCCTTGTCGGGCAGGAACCGCTCGGTGAGATAGCGGTCGGACAGCTCGACGGCGGCGAGCAGCGCCTCCTCGGAGTAGCGGACCTGGTGGTGCGCCTCGTACCGGTCGCGCAGGCCGCGCAGGATCTCCAGCGCGTCCTCCACGCTCGGCTCGGGAACGAGGACGGGCTGGAAGCGGCGGGCGAGCGCCGCGTCCTTCTCGATGTACCTGCGGTACTCGTCCATGGTGGTCGCGCCGATGACGTGCAGTTCGCCGCGGGCGAGCGCGGGCTTCAGGATGTTGCCCGCGTCCATGGAGCCGCCTTCGGAGCCGCCTCCGCCGCCGCCCGCGCCCACCACGGTGTGCAGTTCGTCGATGAAGACGACGAGCTCGTCGGAGTGCGTACGGATCTCCTCGATGATCGCGGTCATCCGCTCCTCGAAGTCGCCGCGGTAGCGGGTGCCGGCGACGACCCCGGTCATGTCGAGCGCGACGACACGGCGGCCCGTGAGCGTGTCGGGCACGTCGCCGTCGGCGATGCGCTGGGCGAGGCCCTCGACGACGGCGGTCTTGCCGACCCCGGCGTCACCGATCAGGACGGGGTTGTTCTTGCCGCGCCGGGACAGCACCTCGACGGTCTGCTCGATCTCCAGCTCCCGGCCGATGACCGGGTCGATCCGGCCGGCGCGGGCCATGTCGGTGAGGTCGCGCCCGTACTTGTCGAGCGTCGGGGTGCCGTGCTGCGGGGCGGGGCGGTGGTCCGCCGCCGTGTTCTCCCAGCCGCCGGACGGCGTGCCGCGCTGCGGTGCCTGCCCGGACGGGGGCCCGGAGAACGAGCCGGGGTCGAACCTGGCGGACCGCAGGATGCGGCCCGCGGCCGAGTCGGGGTTGGCGGCGAGCGCGGCCAGCACGTGCTCGGGGCCGATGTAGGAGGCGCCGATGTGCCGGGCCAGGTCGTGGGCGTCCAGCAGGGCACGC
This sequence comes from Streptomyces sp. TRM64462, assembly GCF_013362995.1. Taxonomy (GTDB): domain Bacteria; phylum Actinomycetota; class Actinomycetes; order Streptomycetales; family Streptomycetaceae; genus Streptomyces. Next base: position 10,058 of record NZ_JABWDV010000034.1, read on the forward strand.
TTCACGGCGGGCGTGACGGCGATCCGGGCCTGCGGCGGGCCCTCGCCCGCCGTGCGGTCGATCTCCTCGGCGAGCGCGTCCGGGTCGGCGCCCGCGCGGACCACCAGGTCCCTGATCGGCTCGGTGTCGAGCGCGGCGCGCAGCAGGTGCTCCGTCTCCAGGTCCGCGCTGCCGTGCTCGGCCGCGTACGAGGCGGCGTTGTCGACCATACGGCGGGCCGGCTCGCTCATCATGCGGGCGATGTCGCTGTACCGGGGGCCGCGGCGGGCCGCCGACGAGCTAGGGGTGCCTCCGAAGAGGCGGGCCAGAAATTCACTGAACGGGTCGGGGCCGAAGCCCTCGGGTCCGAGAAAACCGCTACTCATGTGTGCGTACCGTCCGTCCCAGTCAGCCCAGTCCGTCGCTGTCCGTCCCTTTGTGTCCTGTCTGTCCAGGATTCACGCCGAACACGGCAAAATCCAGCACGCGGGTTCCCCGGCGGGCGCCGGTTACACCTCGGGCACGGGTGACTTCGGTACGGGACCGCAACGCGTACGGCGCCGGTCAGGCCAGGAAGCGGCCGGTCCTGCGGATCTCCGGGTAGTCCGTGGTGGCCCCGTCCAGCTCCAGGGCGCGGACCAGCCGCAGGTGCTGCGGCGTGTTCACCACCCAGCCGATCACCCGCAGCCGGGCGGCGCGGGCCCGCTCGGCGTCCTCCAGGGTCAGCCGGCGGACGTCCAGGGCGAGCCCGCCCGCGCTGACGGCACGGGCTCGCTCCACGATGTCCGGCCCCCAGCGGCTGGCGATCAGCACCGTACGGACGCCCGGCACCAGACGGGCGATCTCGGCGACCGCCTCGTCATGGAACGACGACACCTCGACCCGGCCGACCAGGTCCCGCCGGTGCATCACGGCCGCCAGGGCACGCGCGGCGGCCACGTCCTTGATCTCGGCCTGGAGCGGAGCCCGTACGGCGTCCAGGACCTCGTCGAAGACGGGGATCCGCTCCCCCTGCCCGGCGTCCAGCTCGCGCAGCTCCGCGAGGGTCTTGTCGGCGATCGGGCCGGTCCCGTCCGTGGTCCGGTCCACCTCCGCGTCGTGCATGACGACGAGCGCGCCGTCCTTGCTCAGGTGCAGATCCAGTTCGATGGCGTCCATCCCCGCCTGCTCGGCGCGGACGAAGGAGCGCAGGGTGTTCTCGGGCTCGACACCCATCACTCCGCGATGACCGATGGTGAGGAAACTCAAGGTCTTCTCGCTTCCGTCGACGGCGGATCCCGCGCGGCACGGCGGTCGCGCGGCCCCTTCGCAGCGTAACCGTCCTGCTGCGCAGCGGAACCCGTCGTGCAACTCACCGACCCAAGCGGCCTCCTGGCGCGTGAAGTGCGCGCCCTCACCTTGCGAGACAGGAAAATCGGCGGTGACCATAGGGGGTCGGCAGGATAATTTCTTCCCGCCCCCCTTGTGGCGGAGAACCGCACATGGATACGGTGCCTTAACGCTAGGTTCTCCTGTGGAGGAAGTGAGATGACGGAAATTCTTGTGCAGGACGTTGCCGGTGGGGGAGTGTCCACCGACACGCGGGTGATCGACCACCCCGCGTGGCCCGAGCTCAAGAATGCCGTGGAGGAGATCCGCGTCCGGCAGTCCGCGGACGGCTCCATCGACTTCGAGGCCGAGAACGCTCCTTCCCGCGCCGACGTCGACGCCACGCTGCTACGGGTGATCGACGCCGTCCAGCGGCTCTCCCCGCTGCTGCCGCACGGCGCCGAATACCACCGGGCCCTCGTCGCCGACCTGCGCAAATGGGCCGACAGCGGCTACGCGGAGCCGGACTTCCTCGACTCGCTGATGGCCTTCCACCCCGCCGCCGAGCGTGAGGACGGCCGCCAGCACCTCGTGCTGTTCCCGATGTACACGCAGAACGGCAACCCGGACCGCAACCTCGAAGCCGTCGTGCTGCGCATGGTGTGGCCGGAGTGGCTCTCCGACCTGGAGGCCACCCGCTACGACAACCCGCTGTTCTGCGGCATCACCTTCGAGGACTTCACCTCCGGCTACGACACGAACTCGGCCGTCCTCTTCCCGGAGACCGTCGCCGTCCGCGAGGTCCCCGAGCGCTTCACCTGGGGCGGCATCTTCTGCGACCGCGAGGCCGCCCGATTCCGCCGCGTCACCGAGGCCGCCGTCGACGTGCTCGGCGTCGAACTGCCCGAGGACATCGCGGCGATGCTGGGCGACCAGAAGCGCTGCGAGCAGGCCTTCGTACTGTGGGACATGATCCACGACCGCACCCACAGCCACGGCGACCTGCCCTTCGACCCCTTCATGATCAAGCAGCGCCAGCCGTTCTGGATGTACGGCCTGGAGGAGCTGCGCTGCGACCTCACCGCCTTCAAGGAGGCCGTGAAGCTGGAGGCCGAAGGCAACCCGCACGGCCGTGACGTCCAGTACGCGGTGCTGTTCGACCGGATGTTCCGCTTCCCGCTCACCGGCGACCGCGTCCGCAACTACGACGGACTCGGCGGCCAGCTCCTCTTCGCGTACCTCCACAAGCACGACGTCGTCCGCTGGACCGACAACACGCTGCGCATCGACTGGGAGCGCGCCCCGCAGGTCACCAACGAGCTGTGCGCCGAGATCGAGAAGCTGTACCGCGACGGCATCGACCGCCCCAAGCTGGTCCACTGGTTCGCCGCGTACGACCTGGTGTCCACCTACCTCGCCCCGCACCCCGGCTCCCGCTGGGCCAAGGGCCCCGACGCCCTCGACACGTCCCTGCCGCCGCGCAAGCTCGTGGACGACGTGCTGCCCGACGAGTTTCCGCTCAGCATGTTCTTCGAGGCACTGTCCAAGAAGCTGAAGTCCGTGATCGCCTCCACCAAGGGCATCACCGCCGCCGACGTCGAGAAGGCCGCCGCGTGAGCCCTGACGCGCCGGGTAGGGCTGACACGGCAGGCACCACAGGAAGCACAAGAGGCACGGCGGACACGTCGGGGACGCGGGAGGCGACCAGCATGACGGACAACGGGAGCGGTAACGGCGGGGCGCTGGACGGCGCCGTCGTCGCGGTCGCCGGAGCGGCCGGCCCGGCGGGCCGCGCCACCCTGCTGCGGCTCGCGGAGGCCGGGGCCACGGTCGTCGCCGCCGACGCAAGCCCCGAGCGCCTCGCCGAGGCCGTGGACGCCGCACGGTACGCCCACGGCGGCGCCACCGTCACCGGCGACACGGTCGACCTCCTCGACCCGGCGGCGGCCCGCGCCTGGGCCGACAAGACCGAGAAGGAGTTCGGCCGGATCGACGGCCTCGTCCACCTCGTCGGCGGCTGGCGCGGCGGCGCCACCTTCGGCGAGACCGACCTGGCCGACTGGGACCTGCTGGAGAAGCTGCTGATCCGTACGGTCCAGCACACCTCCCTCGCCTTCCACGAGGCGCTCAAGCGCAGCGACCGGGGCCGCTTCGTGCTGATCAGCCAGTCCGGCGCCGCCGCCCCGACCGAGGGCAACGCCGCGTACGCCGCGTCGAAGGCGGCCGCCGAGGCGTGGACGCTCGCGCTCGCCGACTCCTTCCGCAAGGCCGGGGGCGAGGAGGGCCCCCGGGCGGCGGCTGCCATCCTGGTGATCAAGGCACTGGTGCACGACGCGATGCGCGCCGAGCGCCCCAATGCGAAGTTCGCGGGCTTCACCGACGTCAAGGACCTGGCGGACGCCGTCGCCGGCGTCTGGGACCGGCCCGCCCAGGAAGTGAATGGACAGCGTCTGTGGCTGACCCCCAAGCCGTGACCCCGGCGTTCCCCACCCGTACCGACGCCCGTCGTCACCACGACCCGTCGGTACGGGGCTTCGCCAGCGACAACTACGCCGGCGTCCACCCCGAGATCCTGGCGGCCCTCGCACTCGCCAACGGAGGCCACCAGGTCTCCTACGGCGAGGACGAGTACACCGACCACCTCCAGCGGGTGATGCACAGCCACTTCGGGCCCACCGCCGAGGCGTTCCCGGTGTTCAACGGCACCGGCGCCAACGTCACCGCCCTCCAGGCGCTCACCGACCGCTGGGGCGCGGTGATCTGCGCCGAGACGGCCCACATCAACGTGGACGAGGGCGGCGCCCCCGAGCGCATGGCGGGCCTCAAGCTGCTCACGGTGCCGACCCCGGACGGCAAGCTCACTCCCGAGCTGATCGACCGGCAGGCGTTCGGCTGGGACGACGAGCACCGCGCCATGCCGCAGGTCGTCTCGCTCGCGCAGAACACCGAGCTCGGCACGGTGTACACGCCGGACGAGATACGCGCCATCGTCGAGCACGCCCACGGCCTCGGCATGAAGGTGCACGTCGACGGCGCCCGGCTGGCCAACGCGGCCGCGTCGCTGAACGTCCCCATGCGGACGTTCACCAACGCGGTGGGCGTGGACATCGTGACGCTCGGCGGCACCAAGAACGGCCTGCTCTTCGGTGAGGCGGTCGTCGTCCTCAACCCCGAGGTCGGCCGCCACATGAAGCATGTGCGCAAGATGTCGATGCAGCTCGCCTCCAAGATGCGGTTCGTGTCCGTGCAGTTCGAGGCGCTGCTCGCCAAGGACCTGTGGCTGCGCAACGCCCGGCATGCCAACGCCATGGCGCGGCGCCTCGCGGACGGGGTGCGCGCGGTCGACGGCGTGGAGATCCTCTACCCGGTGCAGGCCAACGGCGTGTTCGCCCGGCTCCCGCACGACGTGACCCTGCGCCTCCAGCAGCGGTTCCGCTTCTACTTCTGGGACGAGGCGGCAGGCGACGTGCGCTGGATGTGCTCCTTCGACACGACGGAGGACGACGTGGACGCGTTCCTCCAGGCGCTGAAGGAGGAGATGTCCCGCTAGGGCCCTCCCCCCTGTGTGTATGAGTATGCGGCCGACCGGAAAACGATTGACGTCCGGTCGGCCGTATTCGTACGCTCCGGGGCCATGGAGCTGATCCAGGAGAGTCCCGAACTGTCCGCGTACCTCGTCGCCGATGAGGTCATCGATCACAAGCACCCCCGCGTGCGGGAGACCGTGGACCGGCTGGCCGCCGAGCATGCGGACGCATACTCATACGCCGAGGCGGCCTTTATGTTCGTCCGCGACACCATTCCGCACTCCGCCGACACCGGCGACCCGCGCGTCACCTGGCGCGCCTCCGACGTGCTGGAGCAGCGCACCGGCATCTGCTTCGCCAAGGCGCACGCGCTCACCGCGCTGCTGCGTGCCCGGTCCATCCCCACCGCGCTGTGCTATCAGCGGTTCGAGGTGGTTCACGGCCTCGTCGCCGTCAGACTCCCCGGTCGGGAGAAGTGGGCCCGCCAGGACCCGCGCGGCAATAGGCCGGGCGTGGACGCGCGGTTCTCGCTCGACGAGGAGCGGCTTGCCTTCCCCGTACGACCAGAGTCCAATGTAGTGGACTGTCCAGTGCTGTACGCTGCACCTCATCCGGTCGTGCTGAAAGCGCTGCGCGCCGCCACCGACCTGACGCACCTGTGGCAGACCCTGCCCACGGAACTCTGAACGGCGGACCATGACCATCACGCTCACCGTCCACGACGAGGTACGCGGCCTCGTCCCCGGCTTCACGCACCTGGCCGTCGAGGCGCGCGGCCTCGTCAACGGGCCCAGCGACGCGGCCAGTTCGGCGCTCCTCGACGACGCCTCGCGCCGCCTCGCGGAGCGGCTCGGCGGCCGGGCCCCGCACGAGGACGCGCACATGGCCGCCTGGCGGGACGCCTACACCGCGTTCGGCGCCAAGCCGTCCCGCACCCGCAACTCGGCGGAGGCACTCGCCCGGCGGGCGCTCGCGGACGGCGGACTGCCGCGCGTCAACCGGCTCGTCGACGCGTACAACGCCGTCAGCGTCGCGCATCTCGTGCCGGTCGGCGGCGAGGACACCGACCGTATCCGCGGCACCATGCGCCTGGTCCGCGCCACCGGCGACGAGCCCTTCGTCACCGTCGCGGGCGGCGCCGAGACCGTCGAGCACCCGGAGCCGGGCGAGATCGTCTGGCGCGACGACGAGGGCGTCACCTGCCGCCGCTGGAACTGGCGCCAGGGCGTGCGCACCCGGCTCACCGAGGAGTCCGTGAACGCGCTGTTCCTGCTGGAGAGCCTCGCCCCCATGAGCCGCACGGACCTGGAGGCCGCCGGCACCGAACTCGCGGAGTCCCTGGAGAAACTCAGCCCGGGCGCCCGCGTCACCCTCCGCTAGCGGTCCGCCGGCGGTCTGCTAGCGCAGCTCCGCCGGGGAGGGTGCGGTGCCGCCGAGGTGGGCGGGGATCCACCAGGTGTCGCCCGCGTCCTTCGGGCGCACCGGGTACGCCCGCTGGGCCGCCTCCAGCAGCTCCTGGACGCGCCCGCGCAGCCGCCGGGTGATCGCGCCCGCGTACTGGTCCGCGGGCGCCTCCACCGGCTCGCCCACGCGGATCGTCACCGGGATGTGGCTGCGCTTGAAGTTGCGCGGCCGGCCCTTCGTCCACAGCCGCTGCGTCCCCCACAGCGCCACCGGGATCAGCGGCACACCGGCCTCCTGCGCCAGCCGCGCCGCGCCCGACTTGAAGCTCTTCAGCGTGAACGACTGCGAGATCGTCGCCTCCGGGAACACCCCGACGACCTCGCCCGCGCGCAGCGAGTCCAGAGCGTGCGCGTAGGCCGCCTCGCCCTGCTTCCGGTCGACCGGGATGTGCTTCATGCCGCGCATCAGCGGCCCGGAGACCTTGTGGCGGAACACGGACTCCTTGGCCATGAACCGCACCAGCCGCTTCTGCGGCAGCGCCGCGAGGCCCGTGAAGATGAAGTCCAGGTAGCTGATGTGGTTGCTGACCAGCACCGCGCCGCCGGTGCGCGGGATGTTCTCCGAACCCTGAGTGTCGATCTTGAGGTCGAGCGCCTTGAACATCGTGAGCGCGGCGCCGATGACCGGCCGATAGACGAGTTCTGCCATCAGGAGAACACCCTTCTTCTATGCCTGGGGAGGGTTCTCCCGGCGGAAGTTACGGAGCCGTAGGTATCCGGCATGGGGCAGATGCTGCCCGATGTGCCGCGCACAGGCCAGCCCGGGGCGCACGATGGGGCCGAATCGGGGCGAGATACTCGTCACGTCCCCGGCTCCGCGCCGGGTCCGCGCCGGGCCTGCGGGAATCCTCCGGACCGGCCACGACGCTGTACGGGACAGCTGTACAGAACAGCTGTACGGGATACCGGGCGACCCGGCGGCACACAGACGGTGATCAGGGAGGCGGCAGCGGTGCGAGACGGCTACGCACACGGGCGGGGGCGGGCGCTGAGCCCCGGCGAACTGGGCGCCGAGCTCGGCGAGCGGGCCACCCTCGTCCAGTTCTCCACCGCCTTCTGCCAGCCCTGCCGCGCCACCCGCCGCACCCTCGGCGAGGTCGCCGCGATGGTCGACGGTGTCGCCCACGTCGAGATCGACGCCGAACGGCGGCTCGACCTCGTCCGCGCCCTCGACATCGCCCGTACGCCCACCGTGCTCGTGCTCGACGCCGAGGGGCGCGTCGTCCGCAGAGGCGCGGGCCTGCCGCGCAAGGCGGATGTGATCGCCGCACTCGGCCGGGCCGTGGCGGACCGGGGCACGGACCCGGACACGGGCACGGACATGGCACGTGAGACCCCCGCTGACCGGCCGTGACACGCGTCCCATCTTCCCGTACGGCCTTGACGGCGCCCGCCGCCTCTCGTCAGGCTGGCGCCCGTGCCGTACGAACTCCTTCTCCACGGGCGCGTCCACGTCGACCTCGCCCGCATCGCGAGCGCGCTCTGTCCGGGTGTCTGAGCAGCCACGGACCCCTCATTCGCGCCTCTCGCAGAAGGACAACTCCATGACGGCCACCTCCGACCTCCGGACCGCACCCCTCGCCGCCCCGGGCGGCGCCGGCACGGGCATTCCCGTCCAGAGCATCCCCGTGCAGGGCGTGCCGGCGGCCCAGGGCGTCCCCGTTCACGGCGTTCCCGCCCCGCACGCCGCCGGGCCCGATCTGCTGCGCTCGACGTTCCGCCGGCACGCCGCCGGGGTCGCCGTGATCACGGCGCCCGGGGACCCGGCCACCGGCGGCCGTCCGGTCGGCTTCACCGCCACGTCGCTCACCTCGGTCTCCGCCGAGCCGCCGCTCGTCTCGTTCGGCATCGGCACCTCGTCGTCGAGCTGGCCGGCCGTCTCCGCCGCCGGGCACATCGGCATCCACATACTCGGTGAGCACCAGGAGGACCTGGCCGCCACCTTCGCGCGAAGCGGCGCCGACCGCTTCGCCCCGCCCACCCGCTGGCGCACCGGACCCGAGGGCGTCCCGCTGCTCGGCGGCGTGCTCGCCTGGCTCGTCGGCCGGGTCGTCGCGCGCGTCCCCGCGGGCGACCACCGCCTCGTCATCGCGGAGATCGTCGCAGGCGACCCGGCGGCCGGTGAAGGCCGCCCGCTGCTGTACCACCAGGGCCGTTTCAGCGCGCTGCGCGACTGACAGATCCCGGTTACGCAGCGTTGCCAAGGTCACAGTCCAAAGCGCTTGCTTACCAGCAGTCCAGCCGGTGTACTGACGAGTAATATTTCGTTGCGGGGCGCCCGCCGCCCCGAGCGGAAACCGCCCGACAAGGCGCCTATGCTGCGTGCAACAAGGCAGCCCAGTAATGACGATGCAGTAGGAGAGCCGGCGTGAGCTTGAGGATCGTTGTCTGTGTGAAGTACGTGCCCGACGCCACCGGCGACCGGCACTTCGCCGATGACCTGACCGTCGACCGCGACGACGTCGACGGCCTGCTGTCGGAGCTGGACGAGTACGCGGTCGAGCAGGCGCTTCAGATCGCCGACGAGGCCGACGACGCGGAGATCACCGTCCTGACGGTGGGCCCCGAGGACGCCAAGGACGCCCTGCGCAAGGCGCTGTCCATGGGCGCCGACAAGGCCGTCCACGTCGAGGACGACGACCTCCACGGCACCGATGTCATGGGCACCTCGCTGGTGCTGGCCAAGGCCATCGAGAAGACCGGCTACGACCTGGTCATCTGCGGCATGGCCTCCACCGACGGCACCATGGGCGTCCTGCCCGCGCTCCTCGCCGAGCGCCTGGGCGTCCCGCAGGTCACCCTGCTCTCCGAGGTCTCCGTCGAGGACGGCACGGTCAAGGGCCGCCGCGACGGCGACGCCGCGACCGAGCAGCTCGAGGCGTCCCTGCCTGCCGTCGTGTCCGTGACGGACCAGTCGGGCGAGGCCCGCTACCCGTCCTTCAAGGGCATCATGGCCGCCAAGAAGAAGCCGGTGGAGTCCCTGGACCTGGACGACCTGGACATCGACGCCGACGAGGTCGGCCTCGACGGTGCCTGGACGAAGGTCGACTCCGCGGCGGAGCGCCCGGCCCGCACGGCCGGCACGATCGTCAAGGACGAGGGCGAGGGCGGCAAGCAGCTCGCCGAGTTCCTCGCGAGCCAGAAGTTCATCTAAGGCTCGCGAGCGCGCAGCGCCGGCACGGCGCCGGAGCGCAGAGCCCGAGCTACCGACAGCCCCCTCAGACTTCGCATTCGCAGGAGAGCAATCCCATGGCTGAAGTTCTCGTCTACGTCGACCACGTGGACGGCGCCGTCCGCAAGCCCACCCTGGAGCTGCTGACCCTGGCCCGCCGCATCGGCGAGCCCGTCGCCGTCGCCCTCGGCTCCGGCGCCGAGGCCACCGCCGCCACGCTCGCCGAGCACGGTGCGGTCAAGGTCCTCACCGCCGACGCCGCCGAGTTCGCCGACTACCTCGTCGTCCCGAAGGTCGACGCGCTGCAGGCCGCGTACGAGGCCGTGTCCCCGGCCGCCGTCCTGGTCCCGTCCTCCGCCGAGGGCAAGGAGATCGCCGCCCGCCTCGCCGTCCGTATCGGCTCCGGCATCATCACGGACGCCATCGACCTGGAGGCCGGCGACGAGGGCCCGGTCGCGACGCAGTCCGTGTTCGCCGCCGCGTTCACCACCAAGTCCCGTGTCTCCAAGGGCACCCCGGTCATCACGGTCAAGCCGAACTCGGCCCCGGTCGAGGCCGCCCCGGCCGCGGGCGCCGTCGAGGCCCTGTCCGTCTCCTTCTCCGAGAAGGCCACCGGCACCAAGGTCGTCTCCCGCACCCCGCGTGAGTCGACCGGCCGCCCCGAGCTGACCGAGGCCGCGATCGTGGTCTCCGGCGGCCGCGGCCTCAACGGCGCCGAGAACTTCGCCCTCATCGAGGGCCTGGCCGACACCCTCGGTGCCGCCGTCGGCGCCTCGCGCGCCGCCGTCGACGCCGGCTGGTACCCGCACACCAGCCAGGTCGGCCAGACCGGCAAGTCCGTATCGCCGCAGCTGTACATCGCCACCGGCATCTCCGGCGCGATCCAGCACCGCGCCGGTATGCAGACCTCGAAGACCATCGTGGCCATCAACAAGGACCCCGAGGCCCCGATCTTCGACCTGGTCGACTACGGCGTGGTCGGCGACCTCTTCGAGGTCGTTCCGCAGCTCACCGAGGAGATCAAGACCCGCAAGGGCTGATCTGCGACGTCTTCACGGCCCGGGGCCGCGCGGTGCACTCGCCGCGCGGCCCCGGGCCGTTTCCGGAGACCATGGGGACGGCGACGAGGCGGTGACGGGACGGCGGCGAGGCGGCGGCCAGGCAGCGATGAGACGCCATTGACGCAGCTCAGCCGCCCCGGATAACTTCACCATACGGATTGTTGATTCCGGAAAGCGGAATTCGTGCAGAGTGGAGGGCTACGGGTCATGGGTCAGGAGCAGGAGCGGGAGCAGGTGGCGACGAGCCTCGCCGGCGCGGTCAGCGAGGGCATCAGCGCCTCCCTCGCCTCGGTGGACGCCGAGCTCGCCCGCCGCTACCCCGGCGACCCCGGCACCCGCCAGCCCGTCCACACCGTGTACGTACCGGGCGACGCCTTCGCCGCCGACACCATCCGCTCCTGGGGCGACCGCGCCCTCGCCGCCCTCGACGAGCACGCGCCCGACGCCGCCTCGTTCGCCGCCGTACTCGGCCTGCCCGCCGAGCTCGCGGAGCCCGTCCACGCGCGCGTACGCGCCAAGCTGGGGCGCGAGCCCGTGGAAGACCTGCGCGTCGACTTCGAAGACGGCTACGGCGGCCGCACCGACGCCGACGAGGACCGGGACGCGGCCCGCACCGCCCGCCTGGTGGCCGACGCCTACCGGAACGGCACCGCCGCCCCGTACATGGGCATCCGCATGAAGTGCATGGAGTCCGCCGTACGCGACCGCGGCATCCGCACGCTCGACATCTTCCTCACCGGCCTCATGGAGGCGGGCGGCCTGCCGGACGGGCTCGTCCTCACGCTCCCCAAGGTCACCTATCCCGAGCAGGTCACCGCCATGGTGCGGCTCCTGGAGGAGTTCGAGAAGGCGCGCGGCCTGGAGCCCGGCCGGATCGGCTTCGAGATCCAGATCGAGACCAGCCAGTCCATCCTCGCCGCCGACGGCACCGCCACCGTCGCCCGCATGATCGACGCCGCCGACGGCCGCGCCACCGGCCTCCACTACGGCACGTTCGACTACAGCGCCTGCCTCGGCGTCTCCGCCGCATACCAGGCCAGCGACCACCCCGCAGCCGACCACGCCAAGGCCGTCATGCAGGTCGCCGCCGCCGGCACCGGCGTGCGGGTCTCCGACGGCTCCACCAACGTCCTGCCCGTCGGCCCCACCGAGAAGGTCCACGACGCCTGGCGGCTCCACTACGGCCTCACCCGCCGCGCCCTGGCCCGCGCCTACTACCAGGGCTGGGACATGCACCCCGGCCACCTGCCCACCCGGTACGCCGCCGTGTTCGCCTTCTACCGCGAGGGCTACGAGCAGGCCGCGGCGCGCCTCTCCGCGTACGCCAACCAGGCAGGCGGCGACGTCATGGACGAGCCCGCCACCGCCAAGGCCCTCAGCTCCTACCTGCTGCGTGGCATCGACTGCGGCGCCCTGGACACCGACGAGGTCGCCCGGCTCACCGGCCTCACCCGCGCCGACCTGGACCGCTTCGCCTCTCCGCGGCGCGGCGACCTGACGGCGACCGCCCAGTAGCCGACGCGCGCCGGGACCGTCACCGCTGCCCCGTACCCTGTACGCGTTCACGACGCGACGAGGGAACGGAACGGGGCAGCGGTGTCTTCGGGGGAACACGAACTGATCGCCGGCCGGTACCGGGTGGTCCGGCAGCTCGGCCGCGGGGGCATGGGGGTCGTCTGGCGGGCCGTCGACGAGGTGCTCGGCCGCGAGGTGGCCGTCAAGGAACTCCGTACGTACAACGACTCCTCCGGGCCCGAACTGGCCGAGCTGCGGCTGCGCATGCGGCGCGAGGCCCGCGCCGCCGCGCGCGTCCGTCACCCCGGGGTCGTCGCCGTCCACGACATCGCCGACCACGAGGGCCGCCCGGTCATCGTGATGGAGCTGGTCGACGGGCCCTCGCTCGCCGACGTCCTCGCGGAACGCGGCACCATGGACCCGCGCGAGGCCGCCCGCATCGGCGCGAGTGTCCTGGAGGCGCTCGCCGCCGCCCACGCCGTCGGCGTCCTGCACCGCGACGTGAAGCCCGGCAACGTCCTGCTGGACCGCGGCGGCCGTGTCGTCCTCACCGACTTCGGCATCGCCGCCATGGAGGACCCCGGGGACGGCTCCACCACGCACCTCACCCGCAGCGGCGAACTCGTCGGCTCGCTGGACTATCTGGCACCCGAGCGCGCGCAGGGCGATCAGCCCGGGCCCGCCTCCGACGTCTGGGCGCTCGGCGCCACGCTGTACGCGGCGGTGGAGGGCGCGTCGCCGTTCCGCCGTACGTCCACGTGGTCCACGCTCACGGCGATCGTCTCCGAGCCTCTGCCGGAGCCCCGGAACGCGGGGCCGCTGGGGCCGGTGCTCCAGCAGCTCCTGCACAAGGACCCGGCGCGGCGCCCGGACGCGTCGGCGGCGGCCCGGCTGCTGACGGGGGTCGCGGAGGGCGGCGGGCCCGCGACG
>NZ_JABWDV010000294.1 GCF_013362995.1 Streptomyces sp. TRM64462
TCGCCCAGCGGCTGCGGGGCGCGCAGCGCCGCGTACAGCACCGCCCGTACCCGGCGGCGTACCACCACCGGTACCGCCAGCACCGACCGCAGCCCCTCCGCCGCGACCGGCCCGTCGTACTCGTGGCTGATGTGCCGCGCCGCCTGGTAGTCCGTCACCGCACACGGCCGGGTCAGCACGATCGACCGGCCGCCCAGCCCGCTGCCCGGGCTGACCGACAGGCCGCGCAGCGCCTCCGAGCGCGTCCCCGCCAGCTCCCCGATCCGCAGCCGCGCCCCCGCCCGGCCACCGCCCGCCCGGCCACCGACCACGGGGCCGCCGCCCACCAGACCGCCGAACGCCACCGGAAGCCCCGTCGCCCCGCGCAGCCGCAGCAGCGCCGCCCGCAGTTCCGCCGCCTCGACCCGCTGCTCGCCCATACCTGCTCCTGCTTCAGAAATGCGGCACCCCCGTACGGGGGTAGTGAGACCTGGGTCACTGATTACACGATGGCGCGGACACGTCCCGCAACGAGGAGGACACAGATGTCGGGTAGCGGTGCGACCGAGCAGTTCCGGGCCGCCCGGGACTTCCTGCTGCGGCACCGGGAGGACTACGAGACGGCGTACGAAGGGTTCACCTGGCCCCGCCCCGACCGGTTCAACTGGGCGCTCGACTGGTTCGACACCATCGCCGCCGGCAACGACAGGACCGCGCTGCACATCGTCGAGGAGGACGGCACCGACACGCGGCTCACGTTCGCCGAGATGTCCGACCGCTCCGGCCGCGTCGCCAACTGGCTCCGCGACACCCACGGGGTACGCGCCGGCGACCGGATCCTCGTCATGCTCGGCAACCAGGCCGAACTGTGGGAGACCGCCCTCGCCGCCATGAAGCTGCGCGCCGTCGTCATCCCCGCCACGCCCCTCCTCGGCCCCGCCGACCTGCGGGACCGCGTCGAACGCGGCCGCGCCCGTCACGTCGTCGTCCGCGCCGCCGACACCGCCAAGTTCGACTCTGTACCGGGCGACTACCGGCGGATCGCGGTCGGCGGCGCGCACGCGGTCGGCGGCGCGCACGGGGCATGGAGCCCGTACGAGGACGCCTACGCCGCCGACGGAGCCTTCACGCCCGACGGGCCCACCGCCGCCACCGACCCCCTGCTCCTCTACTTCACCTCCGGCACCACGGCCCGCCCCAAGCTCGTCGAGCACACCCACACCTCGTACCCGATCGGCCACCTGGCCACCATGTACTGGATCGGGCTCAAGCCGGGCGACGTCCACCTCAACATCTCCTCGCCCGGCTGGGCCAAACACGCCTGGTCGAACCTCTTCGCCCCCTGGAACGCCGAGGCCACCGTCTTCATCCACAACTACACGCGTTTCGACGCCGCCCGCCTCATGGCCGAGATGCACCGGCACGGCGTCACCAGCTTCTGCGCGCCGCCCACCGTGTGGCGCATGCTGATCCAGGCCGACCTGACCGCGCTGCGCACCCCGCCGCGCGAGGTCGTCGCCGCGGGCGAGCCCCTCAACCCCGAGGTCATCGCGGCCGTACGGCGGGCCTGGGGCGTCACCATCCGCGACGGCTTCGGGCAGACGGAGACGGCCGTTCAGGTCTCCAACAGCCCCGGCCAGGCACTCAAGCCGGGCTCCATGGGCCGGCCCAGCCCCGGGTTCCGCGTGGAGCTGCTGGACCCGGTGACCGGGAAGCCGGGCGCGGACGAGGGGGAGCTGGCCCTCGACCTGTCGGCCAGGCCCGTCGGCGTGATGACCGGCTACCACGGCGACCCGGAACGCACCGCCGAGGCCATGGCCGACGGCTACTACCGGACGGGCGACATCGGCCGCAGGGACGCCGACGGATATCTCGTCTTCGTGGGCCGGGCCGACGACGTCTTCAAGGCCAGCGACTACAAGGTGAGCCCCTTCGAGCTGGAGAGCGCGCTGCTGGAGCACGAGGCCGTGGCCGAGGCCGCCGTGGTGCCCGCGCCCGACCCCGTACGGCTCGCCGTGCCCAAGGCGTACGTCGTCCTCGCGGACGGCTGGGAGCCGGGACCGGACACCGCGAAGGCGCTGTTCGCGCACTCGCGCGCCGTCCTCGCCCCGTACCAGCGCGTCCGGCGTATCGAGTTCGCCGACCTGCCGAAGACCGTGTCCGGCAAGATCCGCCGCATCGAGCTGCGCGAGCGTACGGCGGCGGGGTCGGCCGACGAGTACCGCGAGGAGGACTTCCGGTGACCGGGCTCTCGTACGCCCACGGGACCGGCGGCACCCCGCTGCTCGGTGACACCATCGGCGCCGACCTGGCCCGTGCCGTGGCCCGGCACCCCGACCGCGAGGCCCTGGTCGACGTACCGTCCGGGCGGCGCTGGACGTACGCGGAGCTCGGCGCGGCCGTCGACGAGCTGGCGCGGGCGCTCCTCGCGTCCGGTGTCGCGCGCGGCGACCGGGTCGGCATCTGGGCCGTGAACTGCCCGGAGTGGGTGCTCACGCAGTACGCCACGGCCCGGATCGGCGCGATCATGGTGAACATCAACCCCGCCTACCGTGCCCACGAGCTCGCGTACGTACTCGACCAGGCCGGCGTCTCGCTCCTGGTCGCGTCCCTCGCCCACAAGACGAGCGACTACCGGGCACTGGTCGACGAAGTACGCGCCGACCGCCCCGCGCTGCGCGAGACCGTCTACATCGGGGACCCGAGCTGGGACGCTCTCGTCGCCCGTGCCACCGCGGTTCCACCGGGCGAACTCGCTGCCCGCGAAGCCGAGTTGTCGTGTGACGACCCCGTCAACATCCAGTACACCTCCGGTACCACCGGCTTCCCGAAGGGCGCCACGCTCTCCCACCACAACATCCTCAACAACGGCTTCTTCGTGGGGGAGACGCTCGGCTACACCGAGCAGGACAGGGTCTGCCTGCCCGTGCCCTTCTACCACTGCTTCGGCATGGTCATGGGCAATCTCGCGGCCACCTCCCACGGCGCCTGCGTCGTCATCCCGGCGCCGTCCTTCGACCCGGCCGCCACGCTCCGCGCCGTGCAGCAGGAGCGCTGCACCTCCCTCTACGGCGTGCCGACCATGTTCATCGCGGAGCTGAACCTGCCGGACTTCGCCTCGTACGACCTGTCGTCGCTGCGCACCGGGATCATGGCCGGTTCGCCGTGCCCGGTGGAGGTGATGAAGCGGGTCGTCGCCGAGATGCACATGGCCGAGGTGTCCATCTGCTACGGCATGACGGAGACCTCGCCCGTCTCCACGCAGACGCGGCGCGACGACGACCTGGAGCGCCGCACCGGCACCGTCGGCCGTGTCCTGCCGCACGTCGAGGTGAAGGTCGTCGACCCGGTCAGCGGCGTGACCCTGCCGCGCGGCGCGTCCGGCGAGCTGTGCACCCGTGGGTACGGCGTGATGCTCGGCTACTGGGGCGAGCCCGGGAAGACCGCCGAGGCGATCGACGCGGGCCGCTGGATGCACACCGGCGACCTGGCGGTGATGCGCGAGGACGGCTACGTCCGGATCGTCGGCCGGATCAAGGACATGATCATCCGGGGCGGCGAGAACGTGTACCCGCGCGAGATCGAGGAGTTCCTGTACGGACACCCCAAGATCGCGGATGTGCAGGTCGTCGGGGTGCCGGACGAGCGGTACGGCGAGGAGGTCCTGGCCTGCGTGATCCCGCGCGACCCGGTGGACCCGCCGACGTACGACGAGATCAGCGCCTTCTGCCGGGGCCGGCTCGCGCACTACAAGATCCCGCGGCGGGTGGAGGTGCTGGACGCCTTCCCGATGACGGTGAGCGGGAAGGTACGGAAGGTGGAGCTGAGGGAGCGGTACGGCGCCTCACGCACCGCCCCCTAGGCCGCGGCGCCCCTTGGTCGCGCCGCCCCTTGGTCGAACCGCCCCCTAGGTCGCACCGCCCGCCGGGTCGCGGCGCATGCAGACGCGCGGCCAGCGGTCCAGGCCGTGGGCCGCTGCGGCGCGCCGGATCGCCCGAAGCCCGGGGTGAGCCCCGCCTCCGGAAGTACGGCCGGCACGGTCACGCCCCCCGGGCGAGGAGTTCGTCGGCCGCGGAGTTCACGGGCTGCGGTGAGCCCGTGAGGTCCATGACGAACAGCGGCAGCCCGACGCCCTCGGCGCGGGCGCGGGCGCGCTCCTCGTACCCGGCGAGTGAGAAGTACACGGCGGTCGACGACGCGGCGAGCCCCTCCAGCCACAGGCACTCCACGGCGCGCAGCGACACGGGGCGGGTCGTCGGGTCGACCTGGGCGAGCAGGCCGGGGCCGCGCAGGTCGATGCCGGACGCGACGGCGGCGCGGCGCTCCTCGGGCTGGACCACCTCGCGGAAGCCGAGCCAGCGGAGGTAGAGCGCGGCGGCGGTGACCGCGTCGCGGGCGGTGCGGATGGTGACGGGGGTGAAGGCGGGGCGTACGACGGCGGGCGTGGACGGCGGCGGGAAGGGTGCTGCGCCGGTGCGGACGGTGGAGACGCCCGTCGTCGACGCGGTCGCCTCGGGGCGGGCGGCGCCAGGCGTGCCTGCGGGGCCCGGGCCACTGCCCGTACCGGTGGGGTCCGTGGGGTACGTGGAGCCGTTCGGGCTCCTGGGGTCCGTGCAGTCCGTAGGGTCCATGGGGTCCTTGTGGCTCGCGGGCACGCCCGGCGTGGCTGGATCGGCAGGGGTGCCCGCGTGGTCCCCGCCCCCGCCCGTGGCGCCGCGCGCCGTACCGCCGCGGCCCGGCGAGCGCGGCGGTACGGCGTCCGTCACCGGGCGTACCGGGATGCGCAGCACCGTGCCGCAGGGGCAGCCAAGCTCCGGCTGCGGCCACTGGTCCTGGCGCCCGCAGGCGAGGCAGCGGGCGGTGACCCACTCGTCAGTCCAGGTGCGGTGGACGACCGGCTCGGCCGGGGCGCCGCGCATCAGGGGCGGGGCGACGGGAGCGCCGCAGGCGCACGGATAGACGGGCGGTTGGTACGCGTGCGCGCGGCGGCAGGCCGGGCAGCGCACCGGCACGTTCTCTCCCACGGCGATAGGCCCCCTTCGTTCCGTGACCCATCGTCCACCAAGCGCAGCGGCTTGGGGAGGGCATTCGGCCATCCCTTGACGGGCTCGGCGGGCCACCCCTACATTGCTTCCGTATAACAGAAATAGACTTCCGCATGTCGGAAAAGTCAGAACCGGATCGATGCTCTCAGGTGGCGCGACAGAGCGGATCCGCCAGGCCGAAGCAGGAGCACCCATGCCTCGAATGACCGCCGCCCGAGCGGCAGTTGAGATCCTCAAGCGCGAAGGCGTCACCAACGCGTTCGGTGTGCCGGGCGCGGCGATCAACCCCTTCTACAAGGCCCTCGAACAGGGCGGCGGCATCGACCACACGCTGGCCCGCCACGTCGAGGGCGCCTCCCACATGGCGGAGGGCTACACCCGCGCCAAGGCGGGCAACATCGGTGTCTGTATCGGTACCTCCGGCCCCGCGGGCACCGACATGATCACCGGTCTGTACTCGGCGATCGCCGACTCGATCCCGATCCTGTGCATCACCGGCCAGGCGCCGGTCTCCAAGCTCCACAAGGAGGACTTCCAGGCCGTCGACATCGCGTCGATCGCCAAGCCGGTCACCAAGGCCGCCACCACGGTCCTGGAGCCCGCCCAGGTCCCGGGCGTCTTCCAGCAGGCCTTCCACCTGATGCGCTCCGGCCGCCCCGGCCCGGTCCTCATCGACCTGCCGATCGACGTCCAGCTCGCCGAGATCGACTTCGACCCGGAGACGTACGAGCCGCTGCCGGTCTACAAGCCCGCGGCGACCCGCGCCCAGATCGAGAAGGCGATCTCCTTCCTCCTGGAGTCCGAGCGCCCGCTGATCGTCGCCGGCGGTGGCATCATCAACGCCGACGCCTCCGACCTGCTGGTCGAGTTCGCCGAGCTCACCGGCGTCCCGGTCATCTCCACCCTGATGGGCTGGGGCACCATCCCGGACGACCACGAGCTGAGCGCCGGCATGGTCGGCGTCCAGACCTCGCACCGCTACGGGAACGCGACGTTCCTGGAGTCGGACTTCGTCCTCGGCATCGGCAACCGCTGGGCCAACCGCCACACGGGCTACAACCTGGAGGCGTACACCAAGGGCCGCACGTTCGTCCACGTCGACATCGAGCCCACCCAGCTCGGCAAGATCTTCGCCCCGGACTACGGCATCGCCTCCGACGCCCGCGCCGCGCTGGAGCTCTTCATCGAGGTGGCCAAGGAGCTCAAGGCGGCGGGCAGGCTCCCGGACTTCGGCTCCTGGGCCGCCTCCGCCCAGGAGCGCAAGGCCACCCTGCAGCGCCGCACGCACTTCGACAACGTCCCGATCAAGCCGCAGCGCGTCTACGAGGAGATGAACAAGGCGTTCGGCCCCGAGACCCGCTACGTCACCACCATCGGCCTCTCGCAGATCGCCGCCGCGCAGTTCCTGCACGTCTACCGACCGCGCCACTGGATCAACTGCGGCCAGGCCGGTCCGCTCGGCTGGACCATCCCGGCCGCCATCGGCGCGGCCACCGCGGACCGGGAGACCCCGATCGTCGCGCTGTCCGGCGACTACGACTTCCAGTTCATGATCGAGGAGCTGGCGGTCGCCGCCCAGCACAGGGTCCCCTACGTCCACGTTCTCGTGAACAACGCCTACCTCGGGCTGATCCGCCAGGCGCAGGCCGGCCTGGGCATCAACTTCCAGGTCAACCTGGAGTTCGAGAACATCAACACCCCGGAGATCGGCGTCTACGGCGTCGACCACGTCAAGGTCGCCGAGGGCCTGGGCGTCAAGGCGATCCGCGTCGAGGACCCGGAGAAGCTGGGCGAGGCCTTCGAGGAGGCCAAGAAGCTGGCCCAGGAGTTCCAGGTCCCGGTCGTCGTCGAGGCGATCCTGGAGCGCGTCACCAACATCTCGATGAGCAAGACGGTCGACATGAGCGACGTGACCGAGTTCGAGGAGCTGGCCACCGAGCCCGGCCACGCGCCGACGGCGGTCCGCCCGCTCGCCTGAGCCACTCCGCAGGGGAGCCGAACGGCCCCCGCCCCGATCACCTCGGGGCGGGGGCCGTTCCGCGTGCTAAGCCCCGGCCTGCGGGGGTAGGCGTACGGCATGACCGAGATCGTGGACGCGGACGAACTGCTCCGCCGCCTGCGGGTCGCCCGCGACTGGGCCCAGGCGGAGGAGGAGCACGCCGCCGACGAGGTCGCGGAGACGGCGTTCCGCGCGATCCGCATGGTCCTCGACAAGCTGGTCGACCCCACCCACCCCATCACTCATTGACCCCGCCCAGAGGGCTCCGGCACTCGCGGCCTTACTCCGGCCTCGGGTCCAGTCCCGAAGCCGCCGCCAAGCCGTGACTCCGGAGCAGCCCACGGTGTCCGTCGGGGCGTCGCGCCAGGCGAACCCGGTTCGCAGGACGTCCATGACGCCAGTGAGGGCGCTCGGTCGGGACTGCGCCGCCCGGGGTGGCGGTGGCGCCTGCGAGCCTCTGGTACGGAGTTGGCGGGGGCGCGAATCGGATCAGTTCAGCCGTGGTGGGATCCAGGCGTGGTGCCGAAGGATCATGCGCGCTGCGGTGCGGGATGGTATCAGCCGCAACGCCGTGTTGCGCAGGGTGACGGCCAGTGGGTGGGAGAGCTGCTGGCCCATCCGCCCGGCCTGCCGGGCGGCCCGCGCGACCGCTGGCTGCGCGGCCGACGCTCGGCGTCGTACCGGGCGAGCGCGGCTTCGACGGTGGGCTCGGTGGCGAGCGCGGCGGCCAAGGTGACCGCGTCCTCCAGCACCTGGCAGGCGCCCTGTCCGAGGTTGGGGGTCAGCGCGTGTGCCGCGTCGCCGAGCAGCGCGATCCGGCCGACCGCGTACGAGGGGAGCGGCGTGCGGATTTCGTTGATGTCGTGGTGCAGCACGGCGGCGGGTCGGGTCGCGTCGAACAGCGCGGGGATCGGGTCGTGCCAGTTGCGGAACCGTCGGCGCAGTTCGGCCAGCGGGTCGGCGAACCGCGTCCCGGCGGGCAGGTTGAGGACGGCGTGCCACTCGGCCTGCCCGTCGCGGAGGGCGATGTGCCCGAACTCGGTCCCCCAGGTCAGCTCGAAGTCGGTGCGCAGTTCGACCACCTGCTCGGTGATGGCGCGCAGCACTGTCGAGCCGCTGTAGACCGCGCCGGGGTGGGCCGGGAAGAGAAGGCTGCGCACCCTGCTGCCGATGCCGTCGGCCGCCACCACCAGATCGGCGTCCAGGACCGTGTCGCCGCAGCCGACTCGCACCGTGCCGGGGCCGATCTGCCGGACGTGGCCGGTCTCGGAGCCGATCAGCAGTGCCTCGGCGGGCAGGGCCTCGCGAAGCAGCCGGTGCAAGGTGGAGCGACGGACGCCCATGATGGGCGTGCCTACTGCCTTCTCCAGCGCCGCGCCGTCCATTCGGGCCAGCCAACCGCCCTCTGGCGTGCGGGTGCCGCCGCTGTACTGGCCTCGCGAGGCATCCCGTACCGCCTCGCCGATGCCGAGTTCGTCCAGTGCCCGCAGGCCGTTGGCGGCTAGTGAGATGCCCGCCCCCGCGTCCTCAAGCATGGACGCGCGCTCGACGACCCTCACTTCCCATCCGATGCGGCGCAGGCCGATCGCGGCGGCCAGCCCGCCGATGCCCCCTCCGACCACCACTGACGTGTTCCCCATGCCGACCCCCCAACGGTTCTACATCTGTAGAAGGATCACCCCTATCTGAGCCTCTACAGGTGTAGAAGGGAGCTATGGCTTCAGATCGGCGCACCCTCCTCGCGGACGCGGCTCTCGACGTACTCGCCGACGACGGGATCCGTGGCCTGACCCATCGGGCAGTCGACCGTAAGGCGGCCCTGCCGCCCGGTACGACGTCGGCGTACTTTCGCACACGGGCCGCGCTGCTCACCGGCCTCGTTACTCGCTTGGTCCAACTCGACCAGGAGGAACTGCAAACGATGGCCGAGTATCTCCTGCCCATCCGCACGGCCGAGGAGCTGGTGGACGGCATGGTGCTGCTCACCCGGCGGCGACTCACCGGCGAGGGCCGCCGCCGCTCGCTCGCCCGTTACGCTTGTGCCGTCGAGAGTGTGCGGGACCCCGAGCTGCGCCAGATTCTCATCCCCCGCGAGAACGCCGGCCGCGAGGCCGTCCGGCTGTTCCTCGCCAGTCAGGGCGTGACGGATGTCGAGGACCGCACACACACCCTGCTGACCTGCATCGACGGGCTGGTCTTCGACCGACTGGTGTGCGGTGGCGACGTGCCGCGCGAGCCTCTCGAAGGCATTGTCGCCGCCGCCCTGCGTTAGGACCCAGCCGCCCACCGTTCTGGCCCGAACAGCGTGCCTTCGCTCAAAAGGCACGCCTCCGCCCGATTCAAACGCTCGGCAGCCGCTATCGCGTGGCGCGTCGGCCTCACCTGAATCACCGCTCGCACTAGCCTGCGCCCTTCCGCTGCCCACGCCCTCATTCTGAAACGGTCAGTCAGTAGTTGCCGTTGGCGAGGATCTCGCCGTCCTTGTCGTAGACGGTCACGAGGCCGTTCTTCGACTGCCGCCACTCGGCGAACACGGAGGCGAGGAGCTTGCCCTTGCCGGCGTTGGGGCCGAGTAGGCCGCCGGCGTAATCGGTGTGGATCTCGGCCGTGTCGAGAAGGTCGTTCTGCTCGTCCGCGCCCTGGATACGGGTGACATGTTCGGCGGCGGTCTTCTCCTGGGGGGTGCCGTTCTTCGCGACGAACTCCTTGAACTGGTCGGCCTGCGACTGCTCCTTGACCGGTGTGGCGGGCTCAGCCGGCTTCTCGGCCGGCTTGGCGTCCTGCCCCTGGGCTGTGCTGGCGGCGGGGGCTTTGGGCCGGCTTGCGGTGTCGCTGCTGCCGCCGACGAGCGCGCCGAGGAGGATGAGGGCGACGAAGACGCTGCCGAGGGTGATGGCGACGATGGCGCCGGTGGACATGCCCTTCTTCGGGGGCTGGGGCGGCACGTAGGGCTGGCAGGGGTGCGGCGATTGGGGCGGGTAGGGCTGGTGGCCGGGGGGCGGCTGCTGGTTCACGGTGTCCCCTTGGAGATGGCATGACGGGTGTGTGTGGGGGGATTGTGAAGGTACCGCCGCCGGGCGGGGCGAGGGAGGCGATTGGGCGGATCTGCGCCCGGATCGGTGCCCCGCCCCGTATGGGTGCTGCGCCGTGCGGGGCGGGCCCAGGCAGCACCAGTCGGGCTCACATGTTCCATGGAGCTGGGCCGGTGCGGGTCGCCCACCTCGACAACGCCTGCTGATCCACCAGGATGATGCCGTGTTTGCGCGCGTACTGTCTCGCCGGGTTGGTGAAGACGCTGGTGGTCACGACGGCAGCAACGCGGGCCTTGTGCACGGAGAAGCATGTGCCGCCGAACCGTTGCAGATCCGGACTGCCTACCTTCGTCTTCGGCCCGTACCTCTTGCATTGGATGACCACTCTGCGGCCGTCGGGCGTATTCGCTATGACGTCAGCGCCTAGGCCGTTTCTTTCGGATCATCTTGCCGACCAGATGAAGATGGCGGCGATGTGGAGTCCGGCGAGGTAGATGGTGGCGGTCTTGTCGTATCGAGTGGCCAGACCGCGCCA
>NZ_JABWDV010000295.1 GCF_013362995.1 Streptomyces sp. TRM64462
CCCCCCGCTTCCGGCGGGCCCTCCCACCCGTCCGGCAGCGCCCGTTCCTGCGGGTCTCGGGGACCGGCGACACCATGGTCCTCACCTTCGACGACGGGCCCGACCCCCGCTACACGCCGCCGATCCTGCGCACCCTGCGCCAGTACGGTGTCCGTGCCATGTTCTTCGTGTGCGGCGAGATGGCCGTCCAGCACCCCGACCTGCTGCGGGAGATGGCCGCCGACGGGCATGTGATCGGCAACCACTCGTGGTCGCACCCGCTCATCCCCAAGCTGCCGCCGTCCCGCATCCGCCAGGAGCTGGGCAGCACCAGCGAGGTCGTCGAGCAGGTGGTGGGCGCCCCGCCGCTGTGGTACCGGGCCCCGTACGGCGCGTGGAACCGGCACTCGTTCGAGATCGGCGCCGAGCTCGGCATGGAGCCGCTCGCCTGGACCGTGGACACCCTGGACTGGAAGGAGCCCGGCACCCGTACGATCGTGCGCCGCGTCCTGGACGGCGCGGGCCCGGGTGTGGTCGTGCTGTCGCACGACGCGGGCGGCGACCGCTCGCAGTCCGTCCGCGCCCTGCGCACCTACCTGCCCCGGCTGCTGGACGCCGGCTACCACCTCACCGTGCCCCGCAGGTGACGCCGCGCGCGGCCGCCCGCCCCCGGCGCGGCCGCCGCGTGCCCGGCCCTACGGGCCGTACGGGCCGTACGGGCCGTACGAGACGGGCCGTACGAGATGGGGGGCCGTACGCTCAGCGGGTCGCGACCATACGGGCGAACACCACCACGTTCCCGTCGTAGCCGCCCGCCCGCGAGTAGCCGCCGCCGCACGTGATGACCCGCAGCTCCGGGTGCCCGGTGTCGCCGTAGACGCGTACGCCCGGGAACGTGTCCTTCGAGAACACCTCCACGCCGTACACCTGGAACACCGCGACCCGCCCGTCGTACCGGGTCACCTCCACGCGCTTGCCCGGCTTGAGCGCGCCCAGACCGTAGAAGACGGCGGGCCCCGAGTCGTTGTCGACGTGGCCCACGATGACCGACGTACCGCGCTGCCCCGGCGAGATGCCGTTCTGGTACCAGCCCGCCAGATTGGGGTCCTGCGGCGGCGGCGCGCTGATCCAGCCCTCCTGGTCGAGACCCACGTCGATGATCGGCGCGTCCACCTTCAGCGCCTCGATCCGCACCCGCGACGCGGGCGCGTACTCCAGCGGCACGAGCCCCGCCGACGGGGTCGGCGCCGGGACGACGCGGGCGGCACCCGCCGACGCGGCGGCCGCCGGCTGGGGCGGCCCCGGGGTGGCGTCCACCCCGTTGCGCATCATCGCGAGGCCGGTGAGCAGGACGAGCGCCAGCGCACCCCACGGTTGGCGTCCTCGGATCACGTCCAACGCACTGCGCTCCAGGCGGCGGCCCATGCTTCTCCCTTCGTGGCCTCTCCCCGCACGGTAAGCGCGCGCACGCCACCCGGCGATCAGGGAGGAGACGAACGGGTGGCGGGCGCGGCGTACGGGTGATGCCCCATCCGAGTCATCGGCGCGGTACCTGGACCCGCGCCTGACGGACGGTGACCTGCGGCTCCGTCAGGTCCCCTGTGCGCACGCCGGGCGTGTCGCTTCACCCGGTGGCGCAGCGCCGGAATGCGATGATCCGACTCTTTGGTGAGGGTTCATCATGGAAGGCGCATCCGTCGAATTCCCGGAGCACCGCTTTGGGGCGTCTTCCGCTGGAGGTTCAACGATGCGTGCTTCACGCGCCCTCGCGGTGGCCGCCACCGCCTGCGCGGCTCTCGGGCTCAGCGCCCCGCTCGCCACCGCCGGGGGCAATGGTGGCAGTGGTCCGACTCATGTCACGGTCTCCCCGCTGCAGGTGCACCAGGGCGGCGTCCTGACGGTGACCGTCCAGGGGTGTGACCGCGGCGGCACCGTGACATCCAACGCGTTCCCCAAGACGTCCCTGACGGTGACCCCCACGGTGCAGACCGCCACACCCAGGATCTACGACCATGCGACGCCCGGCCGCTACAACCTGGCCGTCAGGTGCAACGACAGCCCCCGGGTCGTGACCCGCTCCTTCGAAGTCGTCCGCGCCCGCGGTGCCCAGGGCGGCCTGGGCGGCTCCATGACGCCCAGCTCCACCGAGATGACCGTCGGTGCCGCACTCGTCGGCTCCGCGGCCCTCGGCGGCGCGCTGTTCATCAGCCGTCGCCGCCGTCTGAGCGGCGGAAAGGCCTGACCGGCCGAACCTCCCGGTCGGCCGAATACGCCCGTCGCCCCCAGNNNNGGGACTGGGGGCGACGGGCGTATTCGACGGAAGCAGGGGGCGACGGGCGTATTCGGCGGAAGCGGTTCATGTAAGCGGTTCGCGGAAGCCGTTCAGTGGCGGCGGTTCTCCGCCCGGCGGCGCATCACGTACACCACACCCGTGGCCGCCGCGACGACCAGCGCCGTACCCGCGACCAGCTCCCCGGCGTTCCAGCCGCCGACACTGCCGCCCAGACCGCCCCGTACGCCCGACGGCGTGGCGATCACCGTGGCCGTACGGGTCACGGTCGGTACGGCGGTCGAACTGGTCGTCGGCGCCCGGGCGATGGTGAGCTGCGCCGTGCCCGGCGCTCCGCCCGCGCAGGTGAAGGACACCGTGTACACCGCGCCCCGCCGGGCGTCCCAGTCCACGGTGGCCACGGCCGAGCCGCCGGCCGGGATCGTGACCGTGTCGAAGACGCCCGACGACGCCATCGCGGTCCCGGAGCAGCCGGGCGCGGAGAGCGTGACCCGGCCGCCGGGCGCGACCGTCGACGGGGTGATGACGAAGGAGTCCACCGCCGCGGCGGTGGGAGCGGTGAGAGCGAGAGCCGCCGCTCCGAGCAGAGCGGCGGAAGCGGCACCTATCGCGCGCATCGTGGTCAGCCTCCGGTCCGAGGGGCAGCTGCGGAACGGATTTCCGCAAACATATACGAAATGACCCTCATGCCCGGAACGCTAGAAGCGGCCCACCGCCCCCGCGAGCCCGGTCGCGCGAACGGGTCAATCCCTCACCCGGACGGTTTACCTCCCCAGATGGGGGAACAGCGTCAGGAACGGCTCCGCGGTCGCGGACACCCCGCGGCCGAACGGAGCGTCGATCGCCCAGATCAGGAAGAGCAGGAAGGCGATCAGCGCGCTGTACAGACCGGCCAGCAGCAGCTCCCGGAACGTCCGCCTGATCTGGAGCGTGAAGATCAGCCCAACCGCGATGAGCGCGCCCGTGATGAGCCCGAACCACACCACGCCGGGCATGGTCTCGCCTGCCGAGTCGGCACGGGAGCTGCGCGCGTCGGCGGCCGCCGCCACCTGGTCCATCAGCGGCTGGTACGCCTCGGCCTCGTACTCGTCGGCCGGCCGGTACTCCATCACCGAGTGCCGCAGCCGTTCGAGCAGCTCGGCGCCCTCCTCCGTGACCTCGCCGTCGTCGGCCATGGCCTGCCACTCGGGCCCGGTCACATGCTGCACGTACGCGTCGACGTCGGCGCTGATCCGCCGGTGCACCGGGGCGGGCCACACCTCGGACCGCACGCGCACCTCGTGGAGCGCCTGGGCCTCCTGGCGGACGCTGTCCTGCGCGGCGCCGCGCCCCTCCCAGACACCGGCGATCGCCAGGCCCAGGACGATCGCGTACACCACACCGATCATCATGATCATGTATTCCATGACGTCCGGTGTCTCGGTCGGATCGTCGTCGTCACCGACACGGCGGTGGTTGATGACGACGATCGTGAGGACCACCGCACACGCGGCGGCCATCGCAAGGGTCAGAACAAGCCATTCCGACACGGGGTTTCCTTCTCGGGTCGTCAGCGGGAACGGGGGCGCAGGAAGGCGGCGGCGAACACCGCGGGTGCCGTGATGAGGAGCACCACGGACACCAGGCCGGGGCCGTCGTCCGGCTGCGGCCGCTGCGCCTGCCGGTAGCGCGGCAGCGGAACGGCCG
>NZ_JABWDV010000035.1 GCF_013362995.1 Streptomyces sp. TRM64462
GGGAGACCCGTTCGGGCTTCATGCCCTGCCCGCCCTTCGTACCCTTCGTGAACTTCGTGCCCTTAGTGCCCTTCATGCCGCTCACTGTGCGCGCGGCCCCGCGACGGCCCCGCGCGCCCGCGCCCGGCACACGCCCGGTTCACACCGATGGCCCCGGGTGCCACGCTGGGATCATGGACGAGCTGCCCGGCAACCCCGACCACGCCGACGACCTGATGGCACGGCTGCGCGCCGGCCTCCCCGCCGACGCCCTCCTCACCGACCCCGGCGTCACGGCCTCCTACGCCCACGACATGGCGAGCTTCTGCGCCGCGGGCACACCCGCCGCGGTGGCCCTGCCACGCACCGTCGAGCAGGTCCAGCACGTCATGCGCACCGCCACCGCGCTGCGCGTCCCGGTCGTCCCGCAGGGCGCCCGCACCGGCCTGTCGGGCGCAGCCAACGCCAGCGACGGATGCGTCGTCCTCTCCCTCACCAAGATGGACCGCATCCTGGAGATCAACCCCACCGACCGGATCGCCGTCGTCGAACCGGGTGTCGTCAACGCCACGCTGTCCCACGCGGTCGCGGAACACGGCCTGTACTACCCGCCCGACCCCTCCAGTTGGGAGATGTGCACCATCGGCGGCAACATCGGCACCGCCTCCGGCGGCCTGTGCTGCGTCAAGTACGGCGTCACCGCCGAGTACGTCCTGGGCCTCGACGTCGTCCTCGCCGACGGCCGTCTCCTCACCACCGGCCGCCGCACCGCCAAGGGCGTCGCCGGATACGACCTCACCCGCCTCTTCGTCGGCTCCGAGGGCAGCCTCGGCATCGTCGTACGCGCCGTCCTCGCCCTCAAACCGAAGCCACCCGCCCAGCTCGCCCTCGCCGCCGAGTTCGCCTCCACGGCCGACGCCTGCGCCGCCGTCTGCGCCGTCATGGAGCGCGGCCACACCCCTTCGCTGCTCGAACTGATGGACCGCACCACCGTCCGGGCCGTCAACCGCCTCGGCAACATGGGCCTGCCCAACAGCACGGAGGCGCTCCTGCTGGCCGCCTTCGACACCCCGGACCCCGCGGCCGACCTCGCCGCCGTCGCGAAGCTCTGCGAGGCCGCCGGCGCCACCCAGGTCGTCCCGGCCGACGACACCGCCGAGTCCGAACTCCTCCTCAAGGCGCGCCGGATGTCCCTGCCCGCCCTGGAAACCGTCTCCACCGCCACGATGATCGACGACGTGTGTGTCCCCCGGTCCCGGCTCGCCGAGATGCTCGACGGCACCGCCGCCATCGCCGACGAGTACGGCCTCACCATCGGCGTCTGCGCCCACGCCGGCGACGGAAACACCCACCCGGTCGTGTGCTTCGACCACACCGACCCCGACGAGTCCCGCCGCGCCCGTGCGTCGTTCGACGCCATCATGGCGCTCGGCCTCTCCCTCGGCGGCACCATCACCGGCGAACACGGCGTCGGCGTCCTCAAGAAGGACTGGCTCGCCCGCGAACTGGGCCCGGTCGGCCTGGAGATGCAGCGCGGCATCAAGCACACCTTCGACCCCCTCGGCATCCTCAACCCCGGCAAGCTGTTCTGACGGCCCCGCTGACGGCCCCACTGAAGGGCCCCTGCCGAAGGCACTAGAGATCCGCCGACAGGAGCGCCGCCAGCCCGTCGTCGATGCCCAGGCGCTCCGACTCCGTGCCCGGCGGCACCACCCGCAGCGTCCGCTCCAGCCACGCCGACACCTGCGCGGACGGCGCCTCCAGCAGCGCGTCGCCGTCCGGGGACGACAGGGCGACCAGCACCACGCTGCGCCCGTTCACCTTCGACGGCCAGATCCGTACGTCCCCGTGCCCGCAGGGCCGGAAGACGCCCTCGACCATGAGCTCCCGCGCGAACGTCCAGTGCACCGGGTGCTCCGAGCCGATGTGGAACGTGATGTGGACCGCGTACGGGTCGGCCGTGCGGTACGTCAGCCGGGCCGGCACGGGGACGCTGCGCTCCGGCGACAGGACCAGGTTCAGCTCCAGCTCGCGCTCCACGACCGTGGTCTCGTACATGGTGTTCCTCCCTCTCGGGTCCGTGCGGCCCGGACGGGCCGCACAGAGGGAGAGCGGCCTCCCGCCGTCTCATTACGCGACTTTCGCCGAAGAATTTCTGTTACTTTGCGTGACAGTGCTGTGACCGGATGGCGGCCGTTACCCGCGGAGCGGCCCGGGGGCATCCGGCGGTCTGATAGATGTGGTGCCTTGAATTGAGGCCCTCGAGGAGATACGGGACCACGGTGATGAGCGCCCCAACCCCGGCAACCGGCGACGGCAGCCCCACAGCTGGGTACTACCCAGACCCCTCCATTCCTGGATACATCCGGTACTGGAACGGTGCCGCCTGGGTCCCCGGTACGAGCCGTCCGGCGCCCAAGGACGGTGAGGCCATGCCGACACCGCCCGCATCGGCGGTCCCCGCCCCGGCGCCCGCCCCCGCCCCCGCGCCGGTGCAGGGCGTGGACGAGACCGGGCCCGTCTTCCTGGACGAGGACCCGAGCATCGCGTCCGAGCCCGGGCCCGGTGTGGAGCCCGGCCGGGAACCGGAACGGGAAGCGGAACCGGTCGGCGGGCCCGAGCCCGCGTCCGCCTGGCAGGCCGACCTGTCCCGCCAGCGCGGCTACGGCGACGACCGCGACCGCCAGGTCTCCTGGGGCTCCGGCTCCGGAGGCGCCCAGGACCCGAGGGTGCCGGGCCACGCGGCCGACCCGTCGGGCGGGGCACTGCCCGGCATGCGCCGCGTCCCGACGGAACCCGAACCGGACCGGGACCCGGATCGGAGCCGGAGCCGGAACCGGAACCCGGAGTCCGCGCCCCGGGACGCCCGGCTCCCGGCCGGCGACGGCACCGTGACGATCCGCGCGTCCCGCGGCGGCCAGGCCCAGGCGCCCCAGGCCCACCAGAGCCCCCAGGCCCCGGCGGCCCAGGCCCAGCCCCAGGCCCCGGCACAGGGCCAGGCCCACACCCCGCTGGTCCCGCCCCAGCCCCAGCACCCCTCCCCGGCCGCGCCCGCCACCCCCTCCGTACCGTCCCAGGCGGCCGCCCCCGTGACCACCGGTCAGGGCGGCGGCGCCACGTCCTGGCCGCAGCAGGTGCAGCAACTGGCCCAGCAGCACCGGCCGGCCCCCGCCTCCGCCGCGACCCCGGCGCTCGCGCCCAGTCCCGCGTCCGGGCACGGCGACGCCGCCGACCAGCAGCCCGTCCTGCCGTGGAAGCCGCCCGTCAACGACCCGTTCATCCGCGCCGCCCAGGAGAAGGCCAACGCCCGCCCCGCGGGCCTCGGCAGGCGGCTGCTGGCCCGGCTGGTCGACTCCGTCGTACTCGGCGCCCTCGCCGGTGCCGCGGCGGCGCCCTTCGTCATGAGCGGCGTCGACCACATCCTCGACAAGATCGAGCAGGCCAAGCGGTCCGGCGAGACCGTCCAGGTCTGGCTCGTGGACGGCACGACGTCCGTCCAGTTCGGCATCGCCCTGGGCCTGCTCCTCGTCATCGGCGTGCTGTACGAGGCGCTGCCGGTCGCCAAGTGGGGCCGTACGCTCGGCAAGAAGCTGTGCGGCCTCCAGGTGCGGGACATCGAGTCGCACGAACCGCCGTCGTTCGGTGCCGCGCTGCGCCGCTGGCTGCTGTACGGGGTGCTCGGCCTGCTCGTCGTGGGTGTCGTCAACGTCCTGTGGTGCCTGGTCGACCGTCCGTGGCGGCAGTGCTGGCACGACAAGGCCGCGCGCACGTTCGTCGCCGCCGGGTAGCCGACCGGGCGTCAGACGGCCCGGGCGGCGGCCCGGGCGGCGGGCGGGTGGCGGACGGGTGGCCGTCGGCCCGCCGGGCGGCGCACCGTCCCCCGAACGGACATGAGCGGATGCGGGCCCCGGCGGGGCGGGATGCACTGCCCCCATGAGCAACGAACCGCCGACGTCCGGTCAGCCGCCCGAGGACGACCCGCGCCGGGAGCGGCCGCCCGGCGACGACCCGTTCCGCAAGCCGCCGCCCGAGCCTCCCGAGGGCGGCGGCACACCACCTCCGCCACCTCCGCCTCCGCCGCCCCCACCGGGCGCCGGAGGACCGTACGGCGGCCCGCCCGGCGGTCCACCCGGCGGCGGGCCCTACGGCGGCGG
Source organism: Streptomyces sp. TRM64462 (assembly GCF_013362995.1). Classification (GTDB taxonomy): domain Bacteria; phylum Actinomycetota; class Actinomycetes; order Streptomycetales; family Streptomycetaceae; genus Streptomyces. The sequence goes on from NZ_JABWDV010000035.1 coordinate 4,134, forward strand.
CCCGTACGGCTACGGCGGCACGGACCCGCTCGCCGGCATGCCGCCCCTCGGGGACACGGGCAGGCGCGTCCTGGCCCGTATCGTCGACTGGCTCATCATCGTCGTCCCGCTCGCGGTCCTCGGGATCCCGTTCGGGATCTACGACCGCGCCACGGACGAGAACGCCGACCTCGGGGACATCTGGACGGCCAACGACGACGGCGGCCAGTGGGCGTTCCAGCTCATCACGATCGTCGTGTACGTCGCGTACGACACCCTGATGGTGGCCAAGCGGAACGGGCAGACCGTCGGGAAGCGGCTGCTGGGGCTGCGGGTCGCGATGCTCAACGACGGCAGCGTGCCGCCCGTGAACCCCGCGCTGATCCGGGCGCTGGTGCTGTGGCTGCCCGCGCTGATCTGCTGCGCCTGCCTGTGGCCGCTGCTGCTGCTCATCCTGATCCTCATCGACAAGCCCTACAAACAGGGCCTGCACGACAAGGTGGCCAAGACCGTCGTGGTGTCAACCACGCAGTGAGTGCCCGCCCGTACGGGGCCGCGCGTCGGCGTCCGTACGCGGTCCCGGCACCCCGGCGGG
>NZ_JABWDV010000296.1 GCF_013362995.1 Streptomyces sp. TRM64462
GTCGTCGGCTCCCGCGACACGGCGCCGTTCGCGGCCGCGGGCGTGCACGCCGACCACCACCCGGACCTGGTCGCCCTGAGCGACGCCGTCGCGGCGGGCGCCCCCGTGCCCGAGGTGACCGCTCTGGCGATGGACACCGCCGGGACGGCCGCCTCGCGGCAGCTGCCCGCCGAGGCCGTCGAGCGCACCGTGCGGGTCCTCGCGGAGGCCGTCGAGCCGTGGCTGGCGGACGCGCGGCAGGCCGCATCCCGCCTCGTCGTCGTGGTGCGGCGCGCCGTCGCGGCGGGCTCCGACGCGGAGGCCCCTGACCTGGTCCAGGCGGCCGTGTGGGGCTACGTGAGCGCCCTCCAGGCCGCGCACCCGGGCCGTATCGTCCTCGCGGACCTCGACACGGGCCTCGGCGGCGAAGCGGACACGGCGGCCGTCGAGGCGCTGCGGACCGGCGTCGCGTGCGGCGAGGAGCGGTTCGCCGTACGGGACGGAGTCGTCGTGCGGCCGCGCCTCGCGCGCGTGTCCGCCGCCGGCGACGGCACCGCGCGGCCGGTCGTCGACCCGCAGCGCACCGTCCTCGTCACGGGCGCCGGCGGTGCGCGCGGCGCGGCGGTTGCCCGGCACCTGGTCGCCGCGCACCGCGCCCGCCACCTGATGCTGCTGTGCGCGCAGGGCGAGGCCGACGAGGCCGCCGCCGCCCTGCGCGCCGAACTCGACGAGCTGGGCGCGTCCGTCACCCTGCACGGCTGCGACCTGGCCGACCGTGACGAGCTGGCCGCCGTGCTGGCCGGCGCCGAGCGCCCGCTGGGCACCGTCGTGCACGCCCCGGACCCGGACGACGCGTGGCCCGCGCAGCCGCTGCGCGCCGCCGTCGACGCCACCCTCAACCTCCACGAGCTGACCCGCGCCGCGCAGCCGGCCGCGTTCGTGCTGTTCTCGTCCGCCGACGCCGTGCTGGGCGCCGCGTCCGACACCGAGCAGGCCGCCGCCGACGCGTTCACGCAGGCGCTGGCGCAGCACCGCACGGCCCGCGGCCTGCCCGCGCTCACCCTCGCCTGGGGCCCCACGGAGCCGGGCGCGGCGCTGCCCACCGGTGTGGGCGCCCTGACCGCCCGTACCGCGCTGGCCATGTTCGACGCCGCGCACCTCGCGGGCCCCGCCTGCCTGTACCCGGTGAAGCTGGACGCCGCATCGCTCCAGGCGGGCGCCGTGGCCCCGCTGTTCGACGAGCTCGTGGACACCGCGCCGCGCGCCGCCGAGGCCGACGACACCCGCGCCGCCGCGCTGCGCGCCCGCCTGGAGGCGCTGCCCGCGGACGGCGGCACGCGCATGCTGCTGGAGCTGGTGCGCACCGAGGCCGCCCGCACCGCCGACCTGGACGGGCCCGGCGCGGTCACCGCGGGCCGCGCCTTCAAGGACCTCGGGTTCACCTCCGTACAGGCCGTCGAGCTGCGCAACCGGCTCACCGAGGCGACCGGGCTCCCGCTGCCCGCGACGCTCGCGTTCGACCACCCGACGCCGGACGCGGTGGCGCGGCTGCTGCACACGCTGCTGTCCCGCACGGCCGGAACGGACAGCGCCGGAACGGCCGTCGCGGCGGCGCGCGGCGCCCGGTACGACGACGAGCCCATCGCGATCGTCGGCATGGGCTGCCGCCTGCCGGGCGGTGTCGGCTCCCCCGACGAGCTGTGGCGGCTGGTCGCGGACGGTGTGGACGCCGTGTCGGCGTTCCCCGACGACCGCGGCTGGGACCTGGACAACCTGTACGACCCCGATCCCACGCGCCAGGGCACGACCTACGCGCGCGAAGGCGGGTTCCTTTACGACGCGGGCGAGTTCGACGCCGGGTTCTTCGGCATCTCGCCGCGCGAGGCGCTCGCCAGCGACCCGCAGCAGCGGCTGCTCCTGGAGACGGCCTGGGAGTCGTTCGAGCGGGCCGGGATCGACCCGCGCAAGCTCGGCGGCAGCAGCGTCGGCGTCTTCATCGGCGCCATGTACCACGACTACGGGTCGAAGCTGACCCGGCTGCCGGAGGGCGTCGAGGGCCACATCGGCATCGGCACGGCCGGCAGCGTCCTGTCGGGCCGTGTCTCGTACACGTTCGGCTTCGAGGGCCCCGCGGTCACCGTCGACACGGCCTGCTCGTCCTCGCTGGTCGCCCTGCACCTGGCCGCGCAGGCGGTGCGGGGCGGCGAGTGCGCGATGGCGCTGGCGGGCGGTGTCGCCGTGATGGCGCAGCCCACGTCGTTCGTGGAGTTCTCGCGGCAGCAGGGCCTCGCCCGGGACGGGCGCTGCAAGGCGTTCGCGGCCGCCGCCGACGGCACGGGCTGGGCCGAGGGCGCCGGCCTGGTGGTCCTGGAGCGCCTGTCGGACGCCCGCCGCAACGGGCACCCGGTGCTGGCGGTGCTGCGCGGCAGCGCCGTCAACCAGGACGGCGCGTCCAACGGACTCACCGCGCCCAGCGGCCCCGCGCAGCAGCGCGTCATCCGCCAGGCCCTGGCCAACGCCGGTCTGGAGACGCGGGACGTGGACGCCGTCGAGGCGCACGGTACGGGCACGAAGCTCGGCGACCCGATCGAGGCGCAGGCCGTCATCGCGACGTACGGGCAGGACCGGCCGGCCGACCGGCCGCTGTGGCTGGGCTCGTTGAAGTCGAACATCGGGCACGCGCAGTCGGCGGCCGGTGTGTCGGGCGTCATCAAGATGGTCGAGGCGATCCGGCACGGTGTGCTGCCGCGCACCCTGCACGTCGACGAGCCGACGCCGCACGTCGACTGGTCGGCGGGCGCCGTCGAACTGCTGACGGAGGCCAGGGAGTGGCCGGAGACAGACCGCCCGCGCCGCGCCGGTGTCTCGTCCTTCGGCGTGTCCGGCACCAACGCGCACGTCATCATCGAGCAGCCGCCCGCCGATCTCACGGCGGCCGCCGCCGAGGGCCCTGAGCCCGCCGACGCGCGGGAACTGCCGGTCGTGGCGTGGCCGGTGTCCGCGGCGACCCCCGAGGCCCTGTCCGCGCAGGCGGCCCGCCTCTCCGCGTACCTGGAGGACCGCCCCGACCTCACGCTCCAGGACGTCGGGTACGCCCTGGCCACCACCCGCGCCGCGCTGGACCGGCGGGCCGTGGTGACGGCCGGCGACCGCGCGGCGGCCCTCGCGGAGCTGCGCGCCCTGGCGCAGGGCAGGACCGGCCCGGCGACCACCGTGGACACGCCGTCGGACGGCGCCCTGGCGTTCCTGTTCACCGGGCAGGGTGCCCAGCGGGCCGGGATGGGACGTGAACTGTACGAGGCGTTCCCCGTGTTCGCGGACGCCTTCGAAGAGGTGTGCGCGGCGCTCGACGCCCACCTGGACGGCGGTTCGCTGGCCGACACGATCGCGTCCGGCGAAGGCCTGGACGAGACCGGGTGGACGCAGCCGGCGCT
>NZ_JABWDV010000297.1 GCF_013362995.1 Streptomyces sp. TRM64462
CGCGGACAGGGTGGTGAGGAGCCTGCGGATCATGCGGAGGGTCCCTTCCTTCCGCAGCGGGCCAGAGCAGCGATGTGGATACGTGGCCACAACTGGTGGATTTTGTTGGAAGGTTAGGGCGCGCGGCCCCGCACGGCACCCGTCGGGAGCGGTGCGAAAGTTTCAGCGACGGCGCAGGGCGGGAAGGCCGCGCTCAGCCCCGGTCGAGGCGCTCCAGATAGTCGGCCCACTCCAGCGAGTGCGCGTTGTACGCGTCCATCACCGCTATCAGCCGCGCCGGCTCCCCGTCCGTCACCGCGTCGACCAGGTCCTCGTGGCCGCTCCACAGCCAGTCGCACAGCCGCCGCTCCCCGCGCAGGTACGGCACGGCGAACACCCAGGCCTGGACGCGCAGCCGGTGCAGGAAGTCCGCGACGTACCGGTTCGCGACGATGCCGCCCAGCTCCCGCCAGAACCGCAGGTCGTAGCCGATCAGGATGTCGAGGTCCCCGGCGCGCGCCGCCCGCGACGCCGCCTCCGCCCGGCGCCGTACCGACACCAGCGCCGCCGCGTGCACGCACGACAGCCGCGCCGCGCCGACGGGTTCCCGGGCGGCCACCCGGTCCGCGACCCGCCGGAACAGCCCGTCCACGACGAGGGACCGCGCCTCGACCATGCCCCGGTAGTCGTCGACCGTGAACTGGTGTACGCGGAAACCTTTGTGCTGGTCGGAGTCGAGCAGCCCCTGCGCCGAAAGATCGACCAGCGCCTCCCGCACGGGCGTCGCGGAGACCCCGTACTGCTCAGCGATCTGTTTGACGGTGAACTCCCGCCCCGGCTGGAGACGCCCCGCGAGCACCTCGTCACGCAGCGCGTCCGCGATCTGCTGGCGCAGAGTGCTGCGGGTCACAGGTCCGCTCGCGGCCATGGGCTGGTCCCCTCCGTCCGGTTTCGGACACCTTAAGCCAGTCGGAGGGGGTCAACCGCAGGGCCGCATCACGGACCGGTCACACCGTGTGCTCGTCGGCCACGGCCAGGGCCGCGTCGAGGGCGGCGAGCCCCTCCTTCGCCTCGGCCTCGGTGAGGGTGCAGGCGGGCACGACGTGGGTGCGGTTCATGGCGAGGAACGGCCACAGCCCGCGCTGCTTGCAGGCCGCGCCGAAGGCCGCCATCGGGGCGTTCGCCTCGCCGCTCGCGTTGTACGGGACGAGCGGCTCGCGCGTCGTACGGTCCCGTACGAGCTCCAGCGCCCAGAAGGCGCCCAGGCCCCGCACCTCGCCGACGGACGGGTGCCGCTCGGCGAGGGCCCGCAGCCCGGGGCCGAGGATCCGCTCGCCCAGCTCGGCGGCCCGCTCGACGATCCGCTCCTCCGCCATGACCTCCAGGGTCGCGACGGCGGCCGCGCAGGCCAGCGGGTGCCCGGAGTACGTGAGCCCGCCGGGGTAGGGCCGGCGGTCGAAGGTCGCGGCGACCTTCGCGGAGATCGCAACACCGCCGAGCGGTACGTATCCGGAGGTGACGCCCTTGGCGAAGGTCAGCAGGTCGGGCACGACGCCGTAGTGGTCGGCCGCGAACCACGCGCCCGTACGCCCGAAGCCCGCCATGACCTCGTCGAGGACGAGCAGGATGCCGTGCCGGTCGCACAGCTCGCGCACGCCCGCGAGGTAGCCGGGCGGCGGCGGCATGATCCCGGCGGTGCCGGGGACGGTCTCCAGGACGATCGCGGCGACGGACTGCGGCCCCTCGAACGCGAGGGTGTCCTCCAGGTGCGCGAGCGCCCGCTCGCACTCCTGCGCCTCGTTCTCGGCGTAGAAGGCGGAGCGGTAGAGGAACGGCCCCCAGAAGTGGACGACCCCGGCGGTCGCGGTGTCGGACGCCCAGCGGCGCGGGTCGCCGGTCAGGTTGATCGCGGTGGAGGTGGCGCCGTGGTACGACCGGTAGGCGCTGAGCACCTTCGGGCGGCCGGTGTGGAGGCGGGCCATGCGGACGGCGTTCTCGACGGCCTCGGCGCCGCCGCCCGTGAAGAAGATCTTGTCGAGGTCCCCGGGGGTCCGCTCGGCGATCAGCCGGGCCGCCTCGGACCGTGCGTCGACGGCGAAGGCGGGCGCGAAGGTGGCGAGCTTCCCGGCCTGCTCCTGGATGGCGGCGACGACCTTGGGGTGCTGGTAGCCGATGTTGGTGAAGACGAGGCCGCTGGTGAAGTCGAGGTAGCGGTTCCCGTCGTAGTCCCAGAAGTAGGCGCCGTCGGCGCCCGCGACGGCGAGCGGGTCGACGAGCGCCTGGGCGGACCAGGAGTGGAACACATGGGCACGGTCGGCGGCCTTGACGGCGGCGCCCGCCTGCGGGTCGGGAGCGACGAGAGGGGTCATACCGGCCAGGTTAGGAAGCGGTGGCGAGGGGCGACATGGCCATCTTGTATGGCGGAAGGGGCGACGCTCGGCAGCCTGTCGCACGGCACGGGCACTGATTGACAGTAAGCTGTCGACATGACAGCCTTCTGTCATAGGGAAGAGAAGGCAGTACGTGCCGTACGGAGCCGCCGGGAGGCAGCCATGACCAGCACCACGCCCCAGAAGCCCGTCCACCTCGCCGTCTACGACACCTTCGCCGACTGGGAGACCGGCCACACCACGGCCTGGCTCGCCAGGGGCGGACACCGGATCCGTACGGTCGGCCCGACCACCGACCCGGTCACCACCATCGGCGGCCTGCGCGTCACACCCGACCTGGCGCTCGGCGACCTGCGCCCCGAGGACAGCGCGCTGCTGATCCTCACGGGCGCCGACGCCTGGGACGAGGGCGACGACCTGGCGCCCTTCGCCGCCAAGGCCCGCGCGTTCCTCGACGCGGGCGTCCCGGTCGCCGCGATCTGCGGCGCGACGGCGGGCCTGGCCCGCGAGGGCCTCCTCGACGACCGCCCGCACACCGGCGCCGCCCCCTTCTACCTGGCGGCGACCGGCTACAAGGGCGGTGACCGCTACGTCGAGACGGACGCCGTGACGGACGGCGACCTGATCACGGCCGGACCCACCGAACCGGTCGCCTTCGCGCGCGAAGTCCTCGGCAGGATGGGCGTGTTCGACGGCGGGAAGCTGGACGCCTGGTACCGCCTGTTCCACGACTCGGACCCGGCGGCGTACGAGGAGCTCAACGCGTGAGCCGCGCCGACGAACAGGACCTGCTGTCGCGCACGGCGCTCGCGGTGTTCCGGCTGAACGGCCAGTTCCTCGCGGTGTCGGAGGAGCTGGCCCGCCCGGCCGGCCTCACGGCGGCGTGGTGGCAGGTGCTCGGCGCGGTCCTGCACGAGCCGCTGCCGGTCGCCGGCATCGCCCGCGCCATGGGCATCACGCGCCAGAGCGTCCAGCGCGTCGCGGACCTGCTGGTGGAGCGGGGCCTCGCCGCGTACGCCCCGAACCCGGCGCACCGCCGCGCCAAGCTGCTCGCGCCCACCGACGAGGGCCGCGCGGCGGTGGCCCGCATCGACCCGGGCCACGCGGAGCTGGCGGCACGGCTCGCCGCCGAACTGGGCGACGAGGCGTTCGCGGAGACGGCGCGCGTCCTTGAGCGGTTGTCACGGGCGATGGACGCGCTGGAAAGGCATGACCGAGATGAACGAGATGAACGGGATGGTCGGGATGAACGGGATGTCGGCTAAGGTCGCTGGACACACGACGAAGGAGGTGAGCCCCATCCACCCCAGGACAGGCAGTGTGCTCTCCTCCGAGGCCGGTACGGTCGCCGCGCCGTAGCCGTGGACGAACCCCCGGGAGCACGCTCGCAGGCGCGGCTCCCGAAAGGCCCACGCTCCATGACCGCGACACCCTTCCGCACCACCCTCGCCACCACGCTCCGCGCCGCCGGATGCGTCTTCGCCGAGGACGAGGCGGACCTCATCCTCGCCACGGCCCGTAACGACTCCGAGGTGACCGCCATGGTCACCCGCCGCACCGCCGGCCACCCGTTGGAACACGTCCTCGGCTGGGCCGAGTTCGGCGGCCTGCGGGTCGCCGTGGACGAGGGCGTGTTCGTACCGCGCCGCCGCACCGAGTTCCTCGTCGAACGGGCCGCCGCCCTGGCCCCGCGCGGCGCGCTCGTCGTCGACCTGTGCTGCGGCACGGGCGCGCTGGGCGCCGCCCTGGCGGCCGCGCCGGGCCGGGACGTCCGCCTCCACGCCGCCGACATCGACCCGGCGGCGGTCCGCTGCGCCCGCCGCAACGTCACGCCGCTGGGCGGCACGGTCTACGAGGGCGACCTGTACGCCCCGCTGCCGGCGGCCCTCCGGGGCCGGGTGGACGTCCTGCTGGCGAACGTCCCGTACGTTCCGTCCGGCGAAGTCGCCCTCCTGCCCCAGGAGGCCCGGGTCCACGAGGCCCTGGTCGCCCTCGACGGCGGCCCCGACGGCCTGGACGTCCTGCGCCGCGTCACCGCCGAGGCGGCGCACTGGCTGGCCCCCGGCGGCGCCCTCCTCTTCGAGACGAGCACCCGCCAGGCCCCGGAGGCCGTACGAGCCGTGGAGACGGCCCCCGGCGACCTGACCGCACAGGTGGTGACCTGCGAGGACCGGGACGCGACGGTCGTCGTGGCACGCTACGGCAGGTGACCCCGGCTCACCGCCTCGACAGCGGGCATCACGACGAGCACGTTGACGATGGCGCTCCGCAGCAGCAGCGGGTGCACGAACCGCCCCGGCTCGCTCGGCGCACACCGCCACGAAAGGGGCCAGGTACGCCCCTGAAGCGCGGGCACCGGTACGTAGCTCTCGGCCCCCTGCTCCGCGTTGAACCGCACGGTCCCGTCGGGCCACCGGTCGCGGACCGTACTCCCGGCGGGAAGCAGGAAGTACGTCCCGCGCCGCCCGTTCGCCTCGGCCACGATCGGCCCGGGATCGCCGTTCGTCATCTGCTCCAGACAGTCCGCGATCCGGCGCCCGTCGTCACCGTCGAGCCGTACGGCGTCGAATTGCACACCGGCTTTGCTCAATTGGATTCCGGAGGCGGGAACCCAGCCCAGCCCACCCTGACAACTTCTCGCATTCACAGGGACATTGTGAGCGGCCCGCGCTAGCGTTTCCCGCAACTGACGCAGGGTGTAACTGTGCCGTTGACCTGCACAAACACCGTGATCGGCAGTCAAATTCGGCGGGGATCGGTTGAGACCGGTTGAGACCGGTTGAGTCGCAGTGGGGAGCGAAAATGGCAGGCCGCGAGAACAAGGAAAACGCCACCCCGACAGCACAGCTCGTCGCGCACATGGCCCGCGAAATGCGAAGGCGCCAGGGCCTGACGCAGGCCCAGCTCGGCGACAGGATCGGCTTCTCGGGCGCGGCGGTGAGCGGCGTCGAGACGTGCGCCCAGCCGGCGAGCGACCAGATGCTGGTGAAGCTGGAGGAGACGATCGGAGGGGACCTGGGCTTCTTCCAGACCGCGCGGATCTACATGCGCATCGAGAAGTATCCGCAGCAGTTCAAGAACTACGCGCTGCTGGAGCGGGAGGCGGTGAGCCTGTCGCTGTACGCGATGACGGTGGTACACGGCCTGTTCCAAACCCGGGAGTACGCGAGGGCGCTGATCGCGGGCGGGTTCCCGATCCTCAACGAGGATCGAGTGGAGGAGCTGGTGGAGGCGCGGATGGCGAGGCAGGAGCTGTTCGACCGCGACCCGGTGGCGACGATCGAGCTGGTCCTGGACGAGGCGGTACTGCTACGCCAGATCGGCAATCAGGAGGTCATGCGGGGCCAGTTGCACAGGCTGGCGGAGCACGCCAAGAGGCGCAACGTAACAATCCAGGTGCTACCGCTGTCGGCGGGGCTGCACGGCGAGCACGCGGGCGTGTACGGCGACATGACCCTGATCGAGACGGACGAGCACCAGCCCCTCCTCTACCTGGAACCGCAGGAAGAGAGCTTGCTGATCAGCGACCCTGCAAAGGTGAGTACGTATGCCCAGCGGTATGCGAGGATTCGGGCACAGGCCCTGGACCCCCGTGAATCGCTGGGCCTCATCGAGCGGTTGGCAGGAGATCAGCCATGAGAGACACCCTCCGGTGGTTCAAATCGAGCTACAGCAACCCCAGCGGTGGCGAGTGCATCGAAGTGGCCTTCGACTGGCACAAGTCGTCGTACAGCAGCGACAGCGGCGGCGACTGCGTCGAGGTGGCCGCCTGCCCGCACACCGTCCACGTCCGTGACTCCAAGAACGTCGACGGCGGAACGCTCGCCGTCGCGCCCACGGCCTGGTCCGCGTTCCTCGCGGGCGCCGTGCGGCTTTGAGAACCGTCATCGCCGGGCAGCTGGTAGAGCTGCCCGGCACCATCGCCGCGATCCGGGCCGCCCTGGACGAGGACCGGGTCAAGGAGTTCGACGCGGAGATCCAGCACGTCCCGGTCGCCGATCTCCCGGTGGCGCTGGCGCGTTGGGCGCTGTCGACGACGGAGGCGGACCGCGAGGACAGCGAGCTGTTCGAGCGCCTCGCGCGCGGCGAGGACGTAAGGGAGTGAGCGGCTACCGCCTCCAGTACGCACCCCCGGCGGACCTGGCCCTCGACTCCATGGAGCCGGCGCTGCGCACCCGCTTCGACGCGGGCATGCGCACGCTGCTGATCCCGGACCCGTACGGCCACGGCTCGGCGCCCATAGACCGCGACGAGGACCGCCGCGAGGCCACGGTGTCGGGCGTGGTGATCCGCTACTACGTCAGCCACAGCGTGCTGACGGTGACGGTGGTCCGCGTCGTCTTCGTCTGAGCTCCGGGGAACACATGGCAGCCGTACGTCTCTCGATCAGCATGCCGGCCGAGGTCCGTGACAGGATCAAGGATCACGCCGCGCGACTCGGTATGGACGTATCGACTTTCGTTACCATCGCCACCCAGGCGCAGATGGACCAGCAGGACAGGGTGAGCAAAGTGTTCGAGCCCTTCGAGCAGGCCCGCAGGGAAGCGGAAGCGGGGGCAGAGGAAGGCACCTGGCTGGGTGACCACCTTGAGCTGACACCCGAAGAGCAGGCCGAGGTGAACGCCATCCTGGGGCGCGCGTCTGGGGACCAGGCTGCCGCTTGAGCATCTTCGTCTACGACACCGGCATGCTCCTGGCGCTGATCCAGAATGATCGCCGAGCCCACGTTCTGCACAAGGGCTACGTTGCCGTAGGCGGCCACGGCCCGTCGTCCCGGGCCCCGCGCTGTCTCAGGCGTGGCGCACCAACCCGAAGACGGCCTACGTCTGCAAGAGGCTGCCCGGGTGCAACGTGACGGCTGTCGCCGTCTGAACGCGCAAAGCGATTGACGGCGGGCCGAGTGTCCGGCTTGGCTGCTGGATGTGATCGAACTCCGTATCGAGCGGGTGGACGGCGGCGGTTCGGGCCTCGTCGAGGACTGGCGGCGCATCCACAACACCATCATTCCGACGCACGTCCTGTCGTCGGACGACGTCCGCGAGCGGGCCGGGCGCAACCGCCTGGAGGTCGCGTACGTCGGTGACGTGGCCGTCGGGTGCACCACCGTGCGGCCGCCGACGGAGGAGGCGCCCGGTACGGCGACGGTCATCGCGCGCGTCCTCGCCCCGTACCGCCGCCGGGGATACGGCGAGGAGCTGTACGTACACGGGCTGGAGCAGGCCCGGGAGTTGGGCGCGGAGACCGTCGAGACGGTGGTGCTGGCGTCCAACGAGGACGGGCTGCGGTTCGCCCTGAAGCACGGGTTCGTGGAGGTCGAGCGGTACCTGCTCGACGGCGACACGATCCCGTGGATCGACCTCCGGCTGACGTAGCCGTCCCCGCGCCGACGCTTGCGGTACGGTCGCACGNGGCGCGGGGCCCGGGCGCGATCCGGGCCCCGCGCCGCTCTGTCGCTACTTCTCCAGAGTGATCACGCGCACCCCGGTGCCGCGGTAACGGTCCGGGTCACCGCTCAGGACGGGCCTGCCCCTCGGCCACTCGACCGAGGGCTGCGCCAAGTGCACGGCGTGTGCGCCGCTCCACTCGTCGCCGTGCACCCGCAGGCGCTTGCCGACGGCGGCCGCGCCGACGAAGTTCAGCGCCTCGATGTCGACGGACGGCAGCGACCCGACGTGCTCGGCCACCCCGGCCCGTTCCCCTTCGGCGGCCGTCAGGCACAGGGCGGGGACGCAGATGTGGAGGGTCGCGTCGTTCTCGGCCTCGACAACCAGGCGGGAAGCCATACGGTTGCCCGCGCCGAGGGCGAGCACTGCGGTCTCGTCGAGGACGACCGACCGCGGCAGGGGGTACGTGCTCTCCGTCATCGGACCTCCCCCGCCTTGCCGGACACGATGTCCGCCCACAGCTGCTCCCCGGCCTTGGCGTCCTCCTCGGTGTACGGCCCGTCGAGGAAGTGCTGCTCGATGTACGCCTTGGTCTCCTCGCGCCGCTGGGCCAGCTCCTCCTTCGTGGGCGTCGCACCGGCGAGCTGTGCGACCAGCTCCCGCATGGTGATGCCACGCTCGCGGGCGAGCTCCTGGAGGCGGTCACGGACCGCGGTGTCGACCTTGATCGTGGTGTCAGCCATGTAGACAGTATACCGGCGGTATACCGTTTCCGGGCGCACGAGTGCGATGGTCATGGCTCTCCTTTCCTTCGGTGGACCCGGCCGCCCTACGCGGCCGGGAGCTTCAGCAGGGGCCCGGGAGCGGGTCCGGGCCGCGCCGCAGCGCCTCGCGGGCGGCGGAGGCGCCGCGTTGGGCGGCGCCGACGAAGGCCGCCACGGCCGCGGGCAGCGCGGCGTGCGGCGCGCAGCGGGAGCAGGTCGCGCCCTTCGGGACGGGCACCCCGCAGTCGGGGCACTCGGGGCGTACGGGCGCCGCGGGGCGGGGCGCGGGTTTCTTGCGCTTCAGGCGGTCCGCCAGCAGGGCGGCGGGTGCGTAGACTCGGGCGGGCAGGCCCGCGGTGAGGGCCTCGCTGACGGACGCCTCGGTCGCGCCGGCCGCGAACCACTCCTCGACGAGGCTCCCGAGCTTCACCGCCTCCTCCGCTCCCACCGCCAGCCGCGGCTCGCGCCGCCCCAGCGAGGCGAGGAGCTGAGCCGCCCGGCTCGGAGGCGGGGACGGCGGGGGCGGCGGTGGGGGCGGGGAGGGAGGTTCTTGTACCCCGGTACTTTCTCCCGGAGGGAGAGCGCCCGCGTCCCCGGCGTCCGGCTCACCGGAGCCCGGATTCTGAGCCGGGGCCTCCGCGGCGGCAGCGGCGGGTGCGGCGGGTGCGGCGGCGGCATCTGCGGGTGTCGTTTCGAACGGCGTGTCGTACACGTCGTACGTCGTCAACCAGTAACCCGTACGGGGGTCCTGGTACGACTCCCTCCGCAAGTACCCCGCCGCCTCCAGCTCGTGGAGCGCCTTGCCGATGCGCGTACGGCCCTCACGTCGGCGTTTGGCCAGGCTGCGGATGTCGACGCACGCGGCCTCGGGGAGGCTGAGGAGGTAGACGAGGACGCCGGCCGCGACGAACGAGATGTTCGGATCCCGGAGGAGTTCGTTGCCGAGCGTGGTGAAGTTACGGGTGCGCGCGGTACGGTGAATCTGCATTGGGAGGGTTCTGCTCCTGGTGCCGCGCCCTCGGATGTTGCAGCATCGCGGGGGCATTTCGTTGTCGGGTCGATTTCTCTTTGCTGGCGTGACTGTATCCCCGACGTCCTTTGAGCACGCAAGCCAACTCCCGTTAGTCATATGAATGTTGACCTGCGGTGGTGCGCAACCTGGCCTCCGGTGCGACCTGGCGTTTCGCACCCTCGCAGACGCGAAAGGGCGGCCACCGACAGCGGCGGCCGCCCTCTCGTCATATGCCGATTTCATCCCTGTGGGTGAGGGCGCCCCCGGACCAGGCAGGAGGAGGGCGGAAGTTGAACGTGTCATGAATTCCGCCGCGCGCCCGCCGCACCTCCCCCACCGCCGCCGTACCGTGACCCCACATGTCCCGCCGGACACCTGTACGAGCGAGGGGGAGCGCCCGTGGAGTGGTTCAGCGCAGAGAACGTCGTCGCCGTCCTCACCGCCGCGCTCGGCGTCCTCGCCTCCGTCGGCGTGCTCTGGTACGAACGGCGCGTCCCGCGGCGCAAACGCATCGGCTACCGGGTGCAGATGGACACGCCCGTCGGCGGCAACGCCCGGGGCGACGGCGACGGCACGCCCGGCACGCCCGGCACCGTACGCTTCAGGCTCTTCGGCCGGGCCCCGGACCCCGGGCTCGACCTGTCCGACGCCACCCTCGTCCTCCTCCGCGTCGAGAACGACGGCCCGCAGAGCATCGCCGACGCCGACTACACCGACCCGTCGCTCCGCGGCCTCACCGTCGAGTTCACCGACCGGCGCATCCACGGCGTCGAGGTCACCGACACCGGCGACGCCGACCACCTCGCACGGCACTTCACACCCGAGTCCGGCATGCGGCACGAGGGCGGCACCCTGCATCTGCCCCGCATCCCCCTCAACCCGGGCCAGCACTTCAAGCTGCTGTTCCTCCTCACGGGCGGCCCGGCCGACAGCCCCGTACGCGTCACCGGCGGACTGCGCGACGGCGCGGTACGGCCGAACACCTCCCTCACCGCGGACGAGACCCCGCCCGTCTTCAGCCGCCCCGCCCGCCTCATCACCGTCCTGCTCACGCTGTGCGTGGTGTCCCTCGCGGCGATCATCGTCGTACGGGACGACACCCGCCCGCCCATGGGCTGCGCCACCGGCAGCCTCACCCTCGTCGGCTCCACCGCCTTCGCGCCCGTCGCGGAGGAACTGGCCCGCAAGTACGAGAAGGACTGCCCCGGTTCCGACATCACCGTCGACGCGCACGGCACCACCACCGGCATCCGCGCACTCGCCGACGCCGGCGCCCGGCACAGGAACGGCTCACCGGCCGTCATCGCCCTGTCCGACGGGCCCAAGCCGTCCCCCGGCTACGAGGACCTGCGCGAGAACCGCGTCGCCGTCAGCGCCTTCGCCCTCGTCGTCAACGACCGCGTACCGCTGCGCGGACTCACCACCGGCGACGTACGGGGCATCTACCGGGGCGACATCACCAACTGGTCCCGGCTCGGCGGGCCCGACCTGCCCATCGCGCTCGTCAGCCGCAACACCAACTCCGGTACGCGCGAGGTCTTCCAGCGCCGCGTACTCGGCCGGTTCGAGCCCGCGCCGTCGTCCCGCGACTGCCTGCGCAAGGACGACGTGTCCGCGCGCGTCCTGCGCTGCGAGGTCGACTCGACCCGGCAGGTCATGTCCACCGTCGCCGCCGTCCCGGGTGCGCTCGGCTACAGCGAACTCCGGCTGGGCAGCGAGGTGAAGGGGCTGCACCGGCTGGAGCTCGACGGGCACGAGCCGTCCGTCGAGGGGCTCGCCGCGCGCGGCGGCTACCCGTACCGGGAGATCGAGTACGCGTACACGTACGGCCGGCCGCCCGCCGACTCGCTCGTCTCCAGCTTCCTCGACTATCTCGTGCGCGGCAGCGGCCAGGACGTCGTGCGCACGCACGGGCACCTGCCGTGCGGGGCGCCCGAGGGGCTGCGCATCTGCGCGGAGCCGTAAGCCGTGCGCCGATCCGGCACCGGCACCGGCACCCCGCACCGGATGCCTGGGCCGTGTCCCACCGTCCCGCGTTGTCCCGCACTTCTCACGGGACGCACCCTGCGCCCCGCCCGCCCCCGATGATGAGCCGCGTCTCCGCACCGCTGACGAGGAGAGGACCGACACCATGAGTTCACCGACCACCCACCTCGGCCGCCGCGGCCTGCTGGCGCTCGCCGCGGGCGGCCTGGCCGCCGCCGCCGCGAACATCGGCCTCGCGACCCCCGCCGCCGCCTACGGCTGGTCCCGCACCCTCAAGGAGGGGCTGTCCGGCTCCGACGTGAAGGAGCTCCAGATCCGGGTGGCCGGCTGGGCCGCCGACAGCGCCAAGAAGACGTACGTGGCCGTCGACGGCCAGTTCGGCCCCGGCACCAAGGCCGCCGTCATCCGCTTCCAGCGGGCCTACGGCCTGTCCGCGGACGGCATCGCCGGGCCGCAGACGTTCGGCGCGCTCAACGCCCTGGAGAGCGCCGACGGTTCGACGGCCCACTTCGCGTGGTCCGAGTTCCACAGCAAGGACGGCTCCGGCTTCTCCGGCGGCAAGGTCGGCTCGGCCACCGTCAAGGAGAACGTCCGCCGCACGATGTACAAGCTGGAGGCCCTCCGCAAGAAGGCGGGCAACCGGCCCGTCACCGTCAACTCCGGCTTCCGGAGCGTCAGCCACAACTCCGCCATCGGCGGCTCGTCCAACTCGCAGCACATGTACGGGATCGCCGCCGACATCGTGGTGTCCGGCCTCTCGACGTACAGCGTCTACAAGATCGCCGAGACGTGCGGCTACTCGGGCCTGGAGCGCTACACGGTCTCCTGGCAGCACGTCGACAGCCGCATCGAGTACCCGTACGGCGCCCAGTCCTGGTGGTGGGAGAGCGGCGTCGTGTGAGCACGGACCGGCCCCGGCCGGGCTCAGGCGAGGAGGCGGCTCCACGTGCGGGCGTCGACGACGCCGTCGGACGGCAGGCCACGCGACGACTGGAACGACCTGACCCCGGACTCGGTGCCGGACCCGAAGATCCCGTCGACCGCGGTGGGCAGGGAGTGGGCCGCGAGCTGGCTCTGCACGGCCTCCACCGCCTGCCCGGTCGCGCCCCGGGCGAGCGGGACGCTGAGCTGGCTCCAGGTCTGGTTGCCGGCTATGCCGTCCACCGACGCGCGCGCGGTGCCCTGGAACTCCCGTACGGCGGCCTCGGTCCCGGGCCCGAACCGGCCGTCGGCGACCAGCGCCGCGCCTCTCGTGTTCAGCAGGTACTGGAGGGTGCGCACCCGCTCCCCGGAGTCGCCGCTGCGGACGACCGGCCACACCGGGGCCGCCGGGTCACCGCCGATGCGCGCCGCCACGTCCCGGCGGAGCTGGGGCAGGAGGGCGTAGAGGCGGTCACCGGGGCAGGCGGTGTTGTTGAAGTCCCGGTGACCGTAGATCTGGTAGGCGCGCAGCCCGTACCGGCGGCAGATCTCCTCGCAGAGGGCGACCAGCGCCGCGTACTGCCGGCCAGGCGGGGCCACGCTGGTGTACGTGCCCTCGTTCTCGATGCCGATGGCGACGGAGTTCTGGCCGGTGCAGTGCGCGGACTCCACCATGCGGGTGCCGCCCCGAAGGGTCGACAGGCTGCTGTGGCGGCCCTCCATGATGTGCGCGCCGCGGCTGATGGTGAAGTGCTGGCCGCTGTCGATCCACCCGGGCCGGTTCATGTGGTCGTTCTGGATGGACCGGGCGAGCGCGTAGGCGTGCGCCGCCGAGTAGTCGGTGGAGTTCGCGGTCGCCGTGTGGTGGACGAGGATCTTGTGCGGGCGGCCGGCGGTCAGCGTGACGGGGCTGCTCGGCGGGCGGGCGCCCCAGGCCGCGCAGTCCGCGATCACGGGCCCCGCGGCGTGGGCCCGGCCGGCGGTGCCGAGCGTGGTCGACGCGGCGGCACCGGCGACGAACGCGCCGGAGAGTCCGGAGAGCAGGGAACGGCGGCTCGGGCGGTGGCGGCCCCAGGACGCATCGGTGGATGCCAAGGGTCTCTCCCATACGGAGGAGGAGGCGGGGGGTTCGAACGACGCGATCGCCCTCTCACTCTGCGCGCCCGCCCGCCGTCCCTCCAGCCCCTCACCGTCCCGGGGACGCGGCATTCACCCGATGGGACGCCGCGGGACGGGACAGCAAGAGCTCCCCGCACCGAGCGGTACGGGGAGCGAAGGAGGCACCGCCTCCTTGAGGCCTGCCGGCCTCCATGCCTGGATGCCTGGATGCCTGGATGCCCGGAGGCCTACAGGAACGAGTTGATCTCGATCGTCTCCGTGCGGCCGGGGCCGACACCGATCGCGGAGATCGGCGCGCCCGACATCTCCTCCAGCGCCTTGACGTACGCCTGCGCGTTCTTCGGCAGGTCGGAGAACGTCTTCGCCTTCGAGATGTCCTCGGACCAGCCCGGCAGGTACTCGTACACCGGCTTCGCGTGGTGGAAGTCGGTCTGCGAGTACGGCAGCTCCTCGACACGCCTGCCGTCGATCTCGTACGCGACACAGACGGGGATCTGCTCCCAGCCGGTCAGGACGTCCAGCTTGGTGAGGAAGAAGTCCGTCAGGCCGTTCACGCGCGTGGCGTAGCGGGCGATCACCGCGTCGAACCAGCCGCAGCGGCGGTCACGGCCCGTGGTCACGCCGCGCTCGCCGCCGATGCGGCGCAGCGCCTCTCCGTCCTCGTCGAACAGCTCCGTCGGGAACGGTCCGGCGCCGACACGGGTCGTGTACGCCTTGAGGATGCCGATGACACGGCTGATCTTCGTCGGGCCGACGCCCGCGCCGGTGCAGGCACCGCCGGAGGTCGGGTTCGAGGACGTGACGAAGGGGTACGTGCCGTGGTCGACGTCCAGGAGCGTGCCCTGGCCGCCCTCGAAGAGGACGACCTTGCCCTCGTCGATGGCGTTGTTCAGGATCAGCGTGGTGTCCGCGACGTACGGCTTGATCTGCTCCGCGTACTGGAGCATCTCCTCCACGATCTTGGAGGACTCGATCGCGCGGCGGTTGTAGAGCTTGGCGAGGAGCTGGTTCTTGACCTCCAGCGCCGCTTCGACCTTCTGGGTGAGGATCGACTCGTCGTACAGGTCCTGGACGCGAATGCCGACGCGGTTGATCTTGTCGGCGTACGTCGGGCCGATGCCACGGCCGGTCGTACCGATCTTCCGCTTGCCGAGGAACCGTTCCGTCACCTTGTCGAGGGTGACGTTGTACGGGGTGATGAGGTGGGCGTTTCCGCTGACCAGGAGCTTGGAGGTGTCGACGCCCCGCTCGTTGAGCCCGCTCAGCTCGGAGAGCAGGACCGCCGGGTCGACGACGACACCGTTCCCGATCACCGGAGTGCACCCCGGCGAGAGGATCCCGGAGGGGAGGAGGTGCAGCGCGTACTTCTGGTCGCCTACGACAACCGTGTGACCGGCGTTGTTGCCACCCTGGTAGCGCACCACATAGTCGACGGATCCACCGAGCAGGTCGGTGGCCTTCCCTTTGCCCTCGTCACCCCACTGAGCACCGAGCAGCACAAGTGCGGGCACAGGCGTACACCCCTTCCGGGCGGGGCATGTCCAAGGCCAGGGGCGGTAAATGTCGTACGGCGGTGTACGACATCAGCCTGAGCCGTTGAACCGGTGCCCCGGAATAGACGAAGCCCCTGGCGCAATAGCGCAAGGGGCTCTTGCACAAAGATGCTACCCGAGGAAGGACCGAGGTGTCGGCTCCCGACCAGCTCCTGGTGGTCATCGACCCGGTCGCCCGCCGCAGCGACGGCGAGTCCGTACGGATCGCGAAGGACGTTTTGTGCGGCGGTGCCGCCGCGAAGGTGTGTCTGCCGGACACCCCGGAGGAGTTCGCGCGGGCGCTGGCCCGGCGGGGCGGCCGGCGGCCCGTGGTCGTCGGGGACGACCGGGCGCTGGTGCGGGCCGTGGGGCTGCTGCACCGGGAGGGCGAGCTGGCCGAGGACCCGCTGTCACTCGTTCCGGTGGGGCCCGAGGGCACGGTGCGGCTGGCCGCGTCGCTGGGGGCGCCGCTGGGCGCGGTGACGGCGGCGCGGGCCGTGCTGGACGGGGTGGAGCGGCGGCTCGATCTGCTGGTGGACGACGTGGGCGGGGTGGTC
>NZ_JABWDV010000298.1 GCF_013362995.1 Streptomyces sp. TRM64462
GGTACCCCCTGCTCGAAGAGCTTGGGGGAGATTGAGGAGCGGGGGTTCGGGGGCAGAGCCCCCTATTCGGGCGCCGGGTGGACGACCATCGCCGAGCCCCCGCCGCGGCGGGTCGGCTCGGCGGCGGCGGCCCAGCGGCCGTCCGGGAGGCGCTGGACGCCGGTCGCCGCGCCGATCTCCGCGACCTCGCGGAAGGCGTGGCCGAGGCCGGCCAGCCGGGTGCGCACCGGGTCGGCCGCCAGGCCGGGTTCGATGTCCGTGAGCGCGCTGTTGCGCTGGCTGGCGCGCGGCGCGGCGATGGCGTCGACGAGCGGCAGGCCGCGGTCGACGACGCCCGTGAGGGTCTGCAGGACGGTCGTGATGATGGTCGCGCCGCCCGGCGAGCCGAGCGCGAGGACGGGCCGGTCGTGGCGGTCCAGGACGATCGTCGGGGACATGGAGGAGCGCGGCCGCTTGCCGGGCCCGGGCAGGTTCGGGTCGTGGACGGCCGGGTTCGCGGGGGCGAAGGAGAAGTCCGTCAGTTCGTTGTTGAGGAGGAAGCCCCGGCCGGGCACGGTGATGCCGCTGCCGCCCGTCGACTCGATGGTCAGGGTGTAGGCGACGACGTTGCCCCACCGGTCGGCGACCGTCAGATGGGTGGTGTTCTCGCCTTCGTACGTCGTGGGGGCGGCCGTCCCGGTCGTGGCGCACGGCACCGGGTCGCGCGGGTCGCCGGGGGCGAGCGGGCTGGTCAGCGCCCGGTCGTCCTTGATGAGGCAGGCCCGCGCGTCCGCGAACCGCTGCGACAGCAGCCCCTTCACCGGGACGTCCTCGTACGCCGGGTCCCCGACCCACCGGCCGCGGTCCGCGAAGGCGATGCGGCTCGCCTCGATGAACCGGTGCAGATACGTGTCGCGCGATGCCGCCGACAGGTCGGTGCCCTCCAGGATGTTCAGCGCCTCACCGACCGTCGTGCCGCCCGACGACGACGGCGCCATGCCGTACACGTCGAGGCCCCGGTAGGTGACCTTCGTCGGGCGCCGCCACACCGTGTCGTACGCCGCGAGGTCCCGCACCGTCAGGTCCCCGGACCGTACGGTGCGCGTGGCGCCGTCCCGTACGGGAGGGTTGCGTACCGTGCGGACGATGTCGTGGGCGAGGTCGCCGCGGTAGAGCGCCTTCGTGCCCTGGCGGCCCAGCTTCTCGTAGGTGCGGGCGAGGTCGGGGTTCTTGAGGACGGAGCCGACGACGGGGAGTTCGCCGCCCGGTAGGAACAGCTCGGCGCTGGCCGGGAAGTCGCGGAACCGCTCCTCGTTGGCGCGGGTCTGGGCGCGGAACGTCTCATCGACGACGAAGCCCTCGCGGGCCAGCCGCTGAGCGGGCTTCAGCAGGTCGCGCAGGGGCTTGGTGCCCCACGCGTCGAGCGCCGCGTCCCACGTGGCGGGCGTCCCGGGCACGCCGACGCTCAGCCCGCTGGTCATGGCCTCCGCGAACGGCAGCGGGGCGCCGTCCGGGCCCAGGAACAGCGACGCGTCCGCCGAGCGGGGCGCGGTCTCGCGGCCGTCGACGGTGTGCACCGTACGGGTGCGGGCGTCGTAGTGGACGAGGTAGCCGCCTCCGCCGATGCCCGCCGAGTACGGCTCGGTGACGCCGAGGGCCGCCGCGGTCGCCACGGCCGCGTCCACCGCGTTGCCGCCCGCCCGCAGCACGGCGAGCCCGGCGGCCGACGCGTCGGCGTCCACGCTCGCCACGGCACCGCCGTGGCCGACGGCGACCGGCACCTTGACCGGTGGTTCATCGGCCGGTGGCTCCGTCGACGGCGGTGCCGCCGCGCCGACCGCGAGCACCGTCGCGGCGACGGCGGCGAGCGAGACGTTCCGTACCGTGGACCGACGCATCCGGATACCTCCAGTCAACGACCGTCCGCGCAGCGTAACTTCACCCCGCCCGCCGTGCCAGGACCACTACCATGCGCGCCCATGGACGACGACCTCTGGAACATCGTGCTCGGCGTGGCGGCCAGCGGGCTCAGCGCATCCCTCGGCTGGCTGGCGCGCACGGCGCTCTCCCGCCGCAGGCTCCGCCGGAAGCAGGCCTTCTACGGGCTGCCGGCCAACTCCGAATGCCTGCTCGTCGTGAACCGCGAGGCGGGGGGCGAGGGCGTGGCCCGGCACGACGTGTTCGCGCTGCTCGAACTGTCCACGCTGATCCGGGACTGCGAGGCGCACGCCCGTGTCGTGCGCCACGACAACGCCGTGCAGGGCTTCGGGGACCGTACGGAGTTCTGCCTCGGCGGCCCCGTGTCGAACGACCGGATGGCCGCGCACGTCCGTACGCTGCTGCCCGGCCTGCGGCTTGAGGAGCAGCCGGGCAAGAAGCCGGACGTGTACCGGATCGGCGAGGACGTGTACCGGGCGGAGAAGGGCGTCACCGAGTACGTCGTCCTGGCCCGGCTCACCGCCGGTGAGGGGCGGCACCCCGTCTTCCTGTTCTGCGGCCAGATGGCCATAACCAACCAGGCGGCCGCCCGCTACCTCGTCCGCCACCAGGAGAAGCTGGCCCGCACGTACGGGCGGGGCCCGTTCGTGCTGCTGCTGAAGGTGGTCAGCTCGCAGGCGTACGGGCCCGACGTGGTCGAGCTGGTGGCCGATGTGACACGGGCCGCGACCTCATCCGCCCCCGCGGCCTCACCCGCTCCCACCACCCCCTCCGCCGCCGAGGCCCCGGCCGCGTCCGTTCCCGCTCCGGCCTCGGGCGACGACTAGAACGGCCCCCGCGGCCCCGTCCGGGAAAACCGCTGCGGAAATCTTCTGATATTCAGCAACCTGTCCCCTCCGATGTCCCTCTCTCCCAGCGACAGAGACGCATCGGAGGTTTTTCAGTTGAGCCGCATACGTGCCCGTGACACGCTCCGCACCACCGCCCTCGCCGGTACCGCGGTTCTGACCGCGGCCCTGACCGCGTGTTCGGGCGGCGGCTCCTCGGCCGGCGATCCCGGCCAGGACGGCAAGGGCGGCGGCGACGCCAAGCCCGAGACCCGTATCTCGGTGAACCTGACGGGCAAGCAGGCCAAGCCCGGCGAGCCCGTGAAGGTGACCCTCGCGGACGGGAGGCTCGCCCAGGTCACCGTGACCGACTCCAAGGGCGCCACGCTGGACGGCAAGGTGTCGGCGGACGGGAAGTCCTGGACGTCCGCCCGCAACGCCGCGCCCGGCACCGGCTACACCGTCGAGGCCCGGGACGCGAACGGCGGCACGGCGAAGGCCGACTTCGCGACCGCCGCCCCCGAGAAGGTCAACAAGCTGACGCTCGCGCCCGGCAAGAACACCACGGTCGGCATTGCCCACCCGCTGTCGATCGTCTTCGACCACCCGGTCAAGAACAAGGCCGACGTGGAGAAGGCCCTGAAGGTCACCACGTCGAACAACACCGAGGGCTCCTGGGGCTGGATGCAGGACTGGTCGGGCAAGGACCGGATCGACTGGCGGCCGAAGGAGTACTGGAAGCCCGGTACGAAGGTGACGCTGGACGCGCGGCTGAACGGCGTGGACTCCGGCGCGGACGGCGGCTGGTTCGTCCGCGACTACCAGACCGGTTTCACGGTCGGCAGGAACCAGGTCGTCAAGGTCGACCTGGACGGCCACCGGCTGAAGCTGATGCGGGACGGGCAGCTGGTCAAGGACATCCCGATGTCGGCGGGCACCCCCGGCGGCGAGAAGGCGTCGTGGCGCGGCAAGACGGTGCTGATGTCGAAGGAGGGCACCATCAACATGCGCTCGGAGACGGTCGGCCTCGGTGACGCGTACGACAAGATGGTCGACTACTCGATGCGGCTGACCTGGTCGGGCATGTACGCGCACGCCGCGCCGTGGAACGCCGCGTACATGGGCAGCGCCAACAAGAGCTCCGGGTGCATCGGCATGACGGACGCGGACGCCAAGTGGGTGTACGAGCAGGTGCAGGTGGGCGACCCGTTCGAGGTCGAGGGCGACGACGCGAAGGGCACCCAGGCCCTCAACAACGGCTACGGCGAGTGGAACCTGTCGTGGGCGGAGTGGCAGGCGAAGAGCGCGCTGCGCTGACACCCGCGCCGCACCCGCGGCCGGTTCCGGCCGCTCCCCCCGCGACGATTGTTACCATCGCGTAACTTACTGGGTAGTTACCAGCGGTAAGCCGCTGCGGTTACCTTCGGGTCACTTTCAACCAACGCGTGTGACGCGAATGGAGGGTGACCCGTGGGACGACAGCGCAGAGCCGCACTGCGTACGGCGGCCATCGGTACCGTCACGGCCGTCCTGGCCACCGGGACGGCCTTCGGGGCCACCTCCGCGGCGGCGGCCGAGGCTCCGTACACCACCGGAGCGACGGATTCGTCCGGCCTTTCGGCCGGTATACGTTTCGTCGACATCACCGGCCACGGCGGCATCGTCCTCAAGGCGAACGTCGTCACGCCCGCCGGCGCGGACACGGGCAGCGCCCGTCGGTACCCGCTGTTGGTCCTGCCGACGAGCTGGGCGACTCCGCAGGTCGAGTACCTGGCCCAGGCCCGGAAGCTGGCGGACAGCGGCTACGTCGTCGTCACGTACAACTCCCGCGGCTTCTGGCAGTCCGGCGGCCACATCGAGGTCGCCGGGCCGCCGGACGTCGCCGACGCCGCGAAGGTCGTCGACTGGGCCCTCGCCCACACCCCGGCCGACCCGGACCGCGTCGGCATGGCGGGCGTCTCGTACGGCGCCGGCATCAGCCTGCTGGCCGCCGCCCACGACCCGCGCGTCAAGGCCGTCGTGGCGCTCAGCGGCTGGGCCGACCTGATCGACTCCATCTACAGCGGCCGCACCCAGCACGTCCAGGCCGCCGCCATGCTCGGCGCCACCGGCTACCTCACCGGCCGCCCCAGCCCCGAGCTCCAGCGGATCCTGGGCGACTTCCTCTCCTCGAACCTCGCCAAGGAGCAGGAGATGATCGACTGGGGCCGCAAGCGCTCCCCCGCCACCTACCTCGACCGCATCAACGCCAACGGCGCCGCGATCATGCTGGGCAACGCGTGGGGCGACACGATCTTCCCGCCCAACCAGTACGCGTCCTTCTACGAGAAGCTCACCGGCCCCAAGCGCCTGGAACTGCGCCCCGGCGACCACGCCACCGCCGAGGGATCAGGACTCCTCGGCCTGCCCAACGACGTGTGGACCAACGCCCACCGCTGGTTCGACCACCACCTCAAGGGCGCCGCCAACGGCATCGACCGCGAACAGCCGGTCCAGCTCACATCCCGCTCCACCGGCGGGTACGAGGGCTACGCCGACTGGCGGTCCGTCGGCGCCGGGCAGCGCCGGATCGCGCTCGGCGGCGAGCAGCGCGTGTACGCGAACGTCGACTCGGGCGCCAACGGCGGTGTCGTCCTGCTGTCGAACACGCTGGACCAGTTCCTCCAGCTTCCGCCGACCGTGTCCGTGCCGCTGCTGCCCCGGTCGTTCGCCGCCGTGTGGCAGTCGGAGCGGTACGCGACCGCGCAGCGCGTCCGGGGCACGGCGCGGCTGCACACCACGGTCACCAGCACCAAGGAGAGCGGCACGCTCGTGGCGTACCTGTACGACGTCGGCCCCCTGGGCTTCGGCAAGCTCGTCAGCAACGCCCCCTCCACGTTCCACGACCGGACGCCCGGGGAGCCGTTCACCGTGGACCTGGAGCTGTTCTCCACGGCGTACGACGTCCCGGCCGGCCACCGGCTGGCCCTCGTCGTCGACACCGTCGACCCGCTGTACATCGAGCACAACCCGTCCGGCGCGCGGCTGACCTTCTCCTCGCCGCCCACCGACCCCTCGTACGTGTCGGTTCCGCTGCGCGAGCAGTGATCTCCGGCCGCTGCCGGGCAGGTTCCGAGGACAGCGCAAACTATCCAGTGGTCAAAGGGACTTCACACCTCGACACGCATAGCACGACATTAACGGTATTTACCGATGAAGCCGGACAGAAGCCCGGAAACGGAAGGCCGCACAGGTGACAGCGCGGAGTCAGGCCTCGGCCGCCTCCGCGTACATCTGCGAGAGTTCGGGCGAACCGGTGATCGCCCAGTCGAGTCCCGCGCCGACCACGTCCAGCTCACGGCCCGACCGCAGCCGCACCACCGGGCGGCCCGCCGCCAGGACGTCCCAGACGGCGCCCGGCACCGTACGGACGATGACCGTGCCGAGGTAGAGGCCCGCGTCGTTGCCGACCCACGGCAGCTCCTCGGGGTCCTCGCGCCAGCGCGGCGGCAGTTGGTCGAGGGCCTCCAGGGAGCGGGGCGAGTCGTCCAGGCGCACCCCGGACTCCTGGGCGCGGGCGCGCAGGAGGGCGCACTCCGACAGCAGGTCGGCCACGGCGTCCGGGTCACGCTCGAAGGCGCCGGCCAGGGTCCTGCTCTGTCCGCCGCCGCGGCGCTTGCGCCAGGAGTCCAGGAAGGGGATGTTCATACCGCCCAGCGTCGCACGCCTAGACGTCGAGGTCGATGACGACGGGGGCGTGGTCCGATGCTCCCTTGCCCTTGCGCTCCTCGCGGTCGACGTAGCCGTCCTTGACGGCGTCCGCGAACGGCTTGTTGCCGTACACCAGGTCGATGCGCATGCCGCGGTTCTTGGGGAAGCAGAGCTGGCGGTAGTCCCAGTACGTGAACGGGTGGTCGTACTTGAGGGGGCGCGGCACGATGTCGTCGAGGCCGACGCCGCGCAGTCCTTCGAGCGCGGCCCGTTCGGGCGCGGTGACGTGCGTGGAGCCCTCGAAGAAGGAGCGGTCCCAGACGTCGTCGTCGGTGGGCGCGATGTTGAAGTCGCCGAGCACGGCGAAGGGGCGGGGGCCCGCCGCGTCGTCGGCGACGGCGCCCTGGAGCGCCTCCAGCCAGCGGAGCTTGTACGCGTAGTGGTCGTGGGCCACCTCGCGGCCGTTCGGCACGTACACCGACCAGAGGCGGACCGGGCCGCACGTCGCGGAGATCGCCCGGGGCTCCTGCGCGCCCTCGTACTCGGGGCCGCCGGGCAGGCCGACGACGGCGTCCTCGATGCCGACCCGGGAGACCAGCGCCACGCCGTTCCACCGGCCCGTGGCGTTCACCACCGACTCGTAGCCGAGCTCGCGCAGCTCGTCGGCGGGGAACTGCTCGGCGGTGCACTTGGTCTCCTGGACGCACAGCACGTCCGTGCCGCTGCTCTCCAGCCAGGCCAGCAGGCGCGGGAGCCGTGCGGTGATCGAATTGACGTTCCAGGTGGCGATACGCATGTCGGACAGCCTAACGGCGGGGTCCGACAACCGGCCGCCGTCACAGCTCGGTGTACGCGCCCGGGGTGAGGCGGCGGTGCTCGGCGCCGCCGAGGCCGCCGATGTGCCGGTCGTAGATCGGGCGGGCGAGCGGGGCGAGCAGGGCGTCGTGGACGTCCACGGTGCGCCGCGGCTTGACCTCGCGTACGTAGTCGATGACCTCGGAGATCTTGTTCCAGGGCGCCATGACCGGCAGGAACAGTGTGTCGACGGGCCGGCCGGGGACGGTGAGCGCGTCTCCGGGGTGGAAGGCGGACCCGTCGACGAGGTAGCCGACGTTGGTGATGCGCGGGATGTCCGGGTGGATGACGGCGTGGAGTTCGCCGTGCACCTCGACGTCGAAGCCGGCGGCGGTGAAGGTGTCGCCGTGGCCGACGGTGTGGACGCGCCCGGGGAACGCCGCCGAGAGCTGGTCGGCGACGCTGCGGAGCGTCCAGATCTCGGCGGCCGGATCGGCCTCCAGGGCGGCGCGCAGCCGTCCCTCGTCGAAGTGGTCCGGGTGCTCGTGCGTGACGAGGATGGCGTCGGCGCCGAGCGCGGCGTCCTCCTCGCTGAAACCGCCCGGGTCGATCACGAGTGTCCGTCCGGCCTTCTCCAGGCGGACA
Source organism: Streptomyces sp. TRM64462 (assembly GCF_013362995.1). Taxonomy (GTDB): domain Bacteria; phylum Actinomycetota; class Actinomycetes; order Streptomycetales; family Streptomycetaceae; genus Streptomyces. The sequence continues at coordinate 7,875 of NZ_JABWDV010000298.1, forward strand.
CAGGCATGGGACTTCTTGGTCAGCTTCATGTGCCCATCCTGCCCCGGAAGCCCCGTCAGGTCTCGGGTTTCGTCTCCTCGCGGATCACGGCGGCGGCGACGCGGAACGCGGCGTTCGCGGCGGGCACGCCGCAGTAGACGGCCGTCTGGAGGAGGACCTCGCGGATCTCGGTGGGGGTGAGGCCGTTGCGGAGGGCCGCGCGGGTGTGGAAGGCGAGCTCGTCGAGGTGGCCGCGGGCGACGAGTGCGGCGAGCGTGACGCAGCTGCGGGTGCGGCGGTCGAGTCCTTCACGGGTCCAGATCTCGCCCCAGGCGTAGCGCGTGACGAGGTCCTGGAAGTCGCCGGTGAAGTCGTCGGCGGCGGCCAGGGCGCGGTCCACGTGGGCGTCGCCGAGCACTTCGCGGCGCACCTTGAGGCCCGCTTCGTACGGGTCGGGGCGCTGTGCGGCGGGCGGCTGGGCCGCCGTCGTGGGCGTGGCACCGTCGGTCGGGGCGGCGGGGGCGGGTGCCGTGGCGGGGGCGGGTGCCGTGGCGTAGGGGGGCGGCGGGGTCTGGGGCGGGACGGGGATCGCGGCGAGCGTGTCCTGCCAGGCGGTGGAGAAGTGCCGTACGAGGAGGTCGGTGACGGCGGCGGGCTGTTCGACGGGCGCGAGGTGGGAGGCGCCGGGGACCACGGCGAGCCGGGCGTCGGGGATGCCGGCGACGAGGGTGCGGGCCTCGGCGGGTCCGGTGACGCGGTCGTCGGAGCCGACGAGTACCAGCGTGGGGACGCCGACACGGCCCAGGTCGGCGCGGATGTCGAAGGCGGCGAGCGCCTCGCACGCGGCGATGTAGCAGCCGGTGTCGGTGGCGCGGACCATCTGCACGGCCCAGTCGACGATGGCGGGCTGCGCGGCGGCGAAGCCCGGCGTGAACCAGCGTTCCGGTGCGCTGCGGGCGACCGGGTCGAGGCCGTTGGCGCGGACGACGACGCCGCGCTGGCGGAACTCGTCGGCCGTGCCGAAGCGGGGCGACGCGGCGATCAGGGCGAGTGAGGCGAGCCGGTGCGGGGCGCGCAGGGCGAGGTCGGCGCCGACGGCCCCGCCGAGTGCGGTGCCGGCGTAGCCGAAGCGGTGGACGCCGAGGCCGTCGAGGGTGGCGAGGAGCCGGTCGGTGAGTGCGGCGACGGAGGACGCGGGTTCGGCGGGGGCGCCGCCGTGGCCGGGCAGGTCGAAGCGGACGACCCGCCAGCGGGGGGTGAGGCCGGGTATCTGGCGGTCCCACATGTGCCAGGTGGTACCGAGGGACGGTCCCAGGACCAGGACCGGTGCGTCTTCCGGCCCGTCACATCGGTATTGCAGGCTGTTCGTCGTACTCTCGCTCACCCGCTCACGCTCCCACATCCGATCATCTTCCACCGGCCGGGGTGGGGGCGCCCGCCCGAGCGGGCCGGTTCCGCCCGTTCCATGACGGTCAGGGCGTCGTGGTGGAGACGACGTACACGCGGGGTGCGGCCGGGTCGGTGAGGTCGACGGTGATGTCCCGGGTGGGGCGGGGGCGGTCCTGGTGGTGCGTGGTGCCGGCCCAGGCGCGGCCGTCGGGGAACTCCCAGCCGACGATGCCGGCGTCGCGGTCGTCGACGGTGACGTCGCCGTGCTTCAGGGCGGAGCGGCTGGTGCCGGAGTTCTTCAGGAAGTCGTCGAGGCCGGTTCCGGTGGTGGTGAACTGGACGTACAGCCTGCTCGACTTCCAGTTGCTGGTCTCGAAGTAGGCGACGTCCTGGGAGTGGGCCGGGATGGGCACCTCGAAGACGCGGCGCTTCATCTTGGACGGCCAGCTGTCCTGGAGGCCGGTGACGGAGGACTCGGCCTCCTTGTCGCGGCCGCTGGAGCGGCTCTGCTCGGCGGAGATCGCCAGGTATCCGGCGGGGATGCCGATGAGCAGGACGATGACGAAGGCGGTGAACCAGCGGCGGCGGACCGTGGCCCGCCGGTCCTCCGGGTGGGGCTCGTGTCCGGGGCCGGGGCCGGGGCCGTCGGCGGTGTGCGAGGGCGGGGTGATGTCGGTGGGGGCGCTCATACCTCGGGTTCCTGGGTGCTCCTGCTGCGGGTGCGGGTGGTGCCGCCGGTGCGGAGGGCCTGCGCGTAGCGCTCATACCGTTCGTAGCGTTCGACGCGGCGGCGGTTGGCGCGGCGGAAGCGGCGGGCGACGAGCCGGGCGAGGTCGGCGGCGCCGACCATGCCGGCCTCGGGGCCGAGCTGGGCCCTGGCGATCCGGGCCTCGGGGCGGTAGCCGCGGCCGGTGAGGTTGCGGCGGAAGGCGTCGCGCGCGGGGCCGATGAGGAGGTCGTCGGCGGCGCTGACGCCGCCGCCGATGACGAAGCAGGACGGGTCGAGCGCGGCGGCGAGGTTGGCGATGCCGACGCCGAGCCACTGGCCGATGTCCTGGAGGAGTTCGACGCACATGGCGTCGCCCTCGCGGGCCAGCTCGGTGATGAGCGGGCCGGTGATCTCGGGGATGTTGCCCTTGACGCGTTCGATGATGCCGTGCGCGACCGGGGAGTCGGCGGCGGCGAGTTCGCGGGCTTCGCGGACGAGGGCGTTGCCGGAGCTGTACTGCTCCCAGCAGCCGCGGTTGCCGCAGGGGCAGCGGTGGCCGCCGGGGACGACCTGCATATGGCCGAACTCGCCCGCGACGCCGTACTTGCCGCGCTTGACGCGGCCGTCCTCCAGGATGGCGCCGCCGATGCCGGTGCCGAGGGTGATCATGACGAGGTGGTCCTCGCCACGCCCCGCGCCGAACCGCCATTCGGCCCAGGCGGCCGTGTTGGCGTCGTTGTCGACCATGACGGGGACGGCGAGGCGGCCCTGGAGGGAGTCGCGCAGCGGCTCGTTGCGCCAGGCGAGGTGGGGCGCGAACAGGACGGTGCTGCGGTCGGCGTCGACCCAGCCGGCGGCGCCGATGCCGACGGCGTGGACGTCGTGCCGGTCGGACAGGTCGAGGACGAGTTCGACGATGGTGTCCTCGACGACCTTGGGGCTCTTGGACTTGTCGGGGGTCTCGGTGCGGACCTTCTCCAGGATGGTGCCGTCGGCGTCGACGACGCCGGCCATGACCTTCGTACCGCCGATGTCGATGCCGACGGTGGGGACGCGGGGCGCGGTGAGGTGCGAGCGGCGCTCGCGGGTGCCGACGGTGCCGACGGTGCGCAGGACGGTGGCGCGTGCGGTGCCGCGGTGGACGGGGGCGCTGTCGCGGTCGCGGTCGCGGTACGTGCTCACGGGTCCTGTTCGTCCCTGCCGGGTGCGGTACGGGCCGGTGCCCCGGGGCCGCGGACGCCGGGCGTCCGGTCGTGGCGGTGCGGACCGGCGGCGGGCGGTGCCCGCCGCCTCCGATTCTGCCAGGTGCCCGTGCGCGGGCGGTCCCACCACGGCCTCAGGAGGCGCGCCCCAGTTCGTGGCGGAGGTCGTCGAGCTCGCTGCCGCCCGCCATCTGGCGGGTGAGTTCGTCCAGGGTGACGGAGTCCTTGGTGTGGGCGGCGGCCATGCGGCCGCGCTTGAGGAGGACGAAGCGGTCGCCGACGAGGTGGGCGTGGTGCGGGTTGTGGGTGATGAGCACCACACCGAGGCCGGCGTCACGTGCGGCCGCCACGTACTTGAGGACGACGCCGGACTGCTTGACGCCGAGCGCGGCGGTCGGCTCGTCGAGGACGATCACCTTGGCACCGAAGTGGATGGCGCGGGCGATGGCGACGCACTGGCGCTCGCCGCCGGAGAGGGTGCCGATGGGCTGGTCGACGTCGCGCAGGTCGATGCCCATGCGGAGCAGCTCGGCGCGGGTGGTGGCGCGCATGTGGGCGGTGTCGAGCCGCCTGAACGGGCCCTTGCCACGGGTCGGCTCGGAGCCGAGGAAGAAGTTCCGCCACACGGGCATGAGGGGAACGACGGCGAGGTCCTGGTAGACGGTGGCGATGCCCAGGTCGAGAGCCTCGCGCGGGGAGGAGAGGGCGGTCTCCTCGCCTTCGACGCGCAGGGTGCCCGCGTCGTGTCCGTGCAGGCCGGCGATGATCTTGATGAGGGTGGACTTGCCGGCGCCGTTGTCGCCGAGGACGCAGGTGATCTCACCGGCGTGGACCTGGAGGGAGACGTCTTCGAGGGCGCGCACGGTGCCGTAGTACTTGCTGACGCCGTCGAGCTCGACGAGCGGGATGTCCGTGGTCATGCGGTCGCCTCCGCGCGCTTGCGGACCCAGGCGTTGAGGAGGGTCGCGAGAAGGAGCATCGCTCCCAGGAAGAACGTGAACCAGTCGGGGTCCCACTCGGCGTAGACGATGCCCTTGCTGGTCATGCCGAAAAGGAACGCGCCCACGGCGGCGCCGATCGCGGAGCCGTACCCGCCGGTGATCAGGCAGCCGCCGATGACGGCGGCGATGATGTAGACGAGTTCGTTGCCGACGCCTTCGCCGGACTGGACGACGTCGAACGAGAACAGCAGGTGCTGCCCCGCGACCCAGGCGGCGAAGCCGACGCCCATGTAGAGGGCGGTCTTGGTGCGGCGGACGGGGACGCCGACGGCGCGTGCCGCGTCGGCGTTGCCGCCGGCCGCGAAGATCCAGTTGCCGAAGCGGGTGCGCAGCAGGATCCAGGTGGCGACGGCGACGAGCGCGAGCCACCACAGGACCGTGACCTTGAGCGTGGCGCCGCCGATGGTCGCCTCGGAGGCGAACAGGGCGCGGGCCGAGGCGAAGCCCTCCATGTCGGCGATGGTCTTGGTGGAGACGGTGCCGCTGATGAGCTTGGTGAAGCCGAGGTTGAGGCCGGTCAGCATCAGGAACGTGCCCAGCGTGATGATGAAGCTGGGCAGCCGGGTGCGGGTCAGCAGGAAGCCGTTCAAGAAGCCGACGGCGAGGGTGACCAGCAGCGAGACGGCGACGCCCACCCAGACGTTGGCGGTCATCTGGTAGCTGAACATCGAGGAGACCAGCGCCGAGGTCGTCACCAGGACGCCGGCCGACAGGTCGAACTCGCCGCCGATCATGAGGAGGGCGACGGGTACGGCCATGATGCCGATGGTCGAGGCGGCGTAGAGGACCGTGCCGAGGCTGGAGGCGCGCAGGAAGCCGTCGGCGACGACGGAGAAGAAGACGAACACGGCGACGGCGCCGACGACCGAGCCGAGTTCGGGCCGGGTGAGGAGCTTCTTGACCAGCCGCTTCAGGGGCGGGGCGGTCAGCAGCCGCTCGTCGCGCCCGGGGCCGGAGCCGTGGCCGTGGCCGTGCTGCACGGGTGGTGCGGTCGCGGTCATCGGGTGCCCCGCTCGGTGTACGCGGCGAGGGCGGCCGCGTCCTTCTGCGTGACGATCTGCGGGCCGGTGAGGACGGGGCGGCCGCCGCCGAGTACGTCGGCGTTGTAGCGGTACAGCCACAGCAGGTCGACTGCCTCGTACCCCTGGAGGTAGGGCTGCTGGTCGACGGCGAAGCCGAGGGTGCCGGACTGGAGTCCGGCGGCGACCTTGGCGTTGAGGTCGAAGGTGTCGATCTCGGCCCGGGAGCCGGCGGTCCGCTTGGCCTGCGCGGCGGCGTCCGCGAAGGGCGCGCCGAGGGTGACGACGGCGTCGATGGCGGTGTCGGTCTGCAGCTTGGCCTCGATGGACGCCTGGACGTCGGGCATGTTGGTGCCGTCGACGTACAGGTTCTGCACGTCTCCGTCGAAGGCCTCCTTCACGCCGGCGCAGCGCTGCTCGTGCCCGACGTTGCCCTGTTCGTGCAGGACGCACAGGGCCTTCTTGCGGCCGCGCCGGTCGAGTTCGTCGCCGACGGCCTGGCCTGCGACGGTCTCGTCCTGGCCGATGTGGGTGAGGGCGCCGAACGCCTTGGACTGGGCCGAGCCGGAGTTCACGGTGACGACGGGGATGCCGGCGGCGACGGCGCGGGCGACGGATGCCTTGAGCGCCTCGGGCTTGGCGAGCGTGACGATGATCCCGTCGACCTTCTTGTCGACGTACGAGTCGACGAGCTGGGCCTGCTGCTGGCCCTCGTCGCTGTGGGCGTACAGGAAGTCGATGTTGTCCTTGGCGGCGGCCTCCCGGGCGCCCTTCTGGACGATGTCCCAGAACGTGTCGCCGTCGCCCGAGTGGGTGACCATGGCGACGGTCCAGCGGGGTGTGGTGACGTTGGCGCGGCCCGAGGCGGCCTCGGCGGCCGCCTTGCGGGCGTCCTCGGCGCGCTTGCCCCCGGTGGCGCTGCACGCCGTGAGGGTCACCCCCAGCACCGCCGCGAGGACGGCTGCCACCGCGCGTCCTGATGTCCGAACCCTTGCCGCCACGATGCCGTGCCCTTCCGCTGTCCTTCTCGGACGGTTGTCCTCTCGGACGGCGCATTTCGCCACCATCCCGACGGCCCAGTATCGGTCATGGGTGGGTGGCGGATACTCGCGGGTCGCATGTGCTCCAGATCACACGCGCGAGGCGCGTGGCGGCGATGATTCCGCGGCGGCGCGTCGGTCTTCATTGCCGTGACACACCGGCACACCCGGTGGCGGGAACAGAGGAGGAGCAGTCCCATGCGCATCGTGATCAGCGAGTTCATCAGCCTGGACGGCGTCGTGCAGGCACCCGGCGGCCCTCAGGAGGACACGGACGGCGGCTTCGCGCACGGCGGCTGGACGCACCCGTTCTTCGACCCGGAGGTCGTGGGCGGGGCCTTCGACGAGGCGTTGGGCAAGGCCGACGCGCTGCTGTTCGGCCGCCGTACGTGGCAGACGATGGCCGGGGCGTGGCCGGAGCGGGCCGGTGACCCGTTCGCGGACCGGATGAACGCGATCCGCAAGTACGTGGTGTCCGGGACCCTGAGCGACTCGGAGCTGACGTGGGAGAACACGGCACGGATCCCCGGCGTCGAGGCCGTCGCCCGGATCCGGGAGCTGCGCGCGTCCGCCGGGGGCGACCTGCTGGTCATGGGCAGCCCCACGCTGGTCCGCACGCTGCTGCACGAGGGCCTGGTCGACGAGCTGCGGCTGATGATCATGCCGGTGCTGCTGGGCGGCGGTAAGTCGATCTTCCCGGAGGACGGTGCCCTGCGGACCCTGGAGCTGGTCTCGACGGTCACCAGCGGCACGGGCGTGCAGGTGTGCACGTACCGGACGGTCACCGAAGCCTGAACAGGCCCGGTGCGCTACGCGCGGACGAGGAGCTGGAAGTCGAAGGCGTAGCGCGACGCGCGGTAGATGTGGGAGCCGAACTCGACCGCGCGGCCCGTGTCGTCGTACGTCGTGCGGGCCATCGTCAGGACCGGCGCGCCCTCCGCCTCGCCGAGGAGCGCGGCCTCTGGGGTGGTGGCGGCGCGGGCGCCGACGGTCTGGCGGGCGCTGTGGAGCGTGATCCCGGCGGCGCGCATCAGGCGGTACAGTCCGGTGGTCTCCAGGCGGTCGGCGTCGAGGCCGAAGAGGCCGACGGGCAGGTGGTTGCCGAGGCGGGCCATGGGTTCGCCGTGGGCGCTGCGCAGGCGCTCGACGTAGAGGACGTCGTCGCCCTCCGGGACGCCGAGTGCGGCGGCGACCTCGGCGCTCGCCGGTTCGGTGCGGTGGGCGATGAGCCGGGTGGCGGGGCGCTGGCCGGCCGCCTCCAGGTCGTCGTACAGGCTGCTGAGCTCCAGGGGGCGCCGTACCTGGCTGTGCACCACCTGCGTGCCGACGCCGCGGCGCCGCACGAGCAGGCCCTTCTCGACGAGCGCCTGGATGGCCTGGCGGACGGTGGGCCGCGACAGGCCGAGGCGGCCGGCGAGGTCGATCTCGTTGCCGAGCAGGCTGCCGGGGGTGAGTGCGCCGTTCTCGATGGCCGCCTCCAGCTGCTGGGACAGCTGGAAGTACAGCGGGACGGGGCTGGTGCGGTCCACGCTGAGCGGGAGCTCGACGACGGGTCCGGTCTCATCTCGGGTCTGCTTGGGCACGGGCTGAGCGTATCGGCGCGCCCATCCGTAAGAAAATGATGACGGGAAGTCGTGACGTCGGATTGTCAGGACAAATGCTTGACATGACGGTGTGACCATGACCACTTTGGGACATGCGCATCGGACTGATCGGAACCGGGCGGATCGGGACGTTCCACGCCCGCGTGCTGGCCGCGCACGCCCATGTGGGTGCCCTGGTCGTCACCGACGTGGATGGGGAGCGGGCCGTCGAGGTCGCGCGGGCGGTCGGGGCGGCGGCCGCGCCGACCGTCGACGAGATCTTCGCGTGGGGCGTGGACGCCGTGGTCATCACCTCGGCGACATCCGCCCACGGCGAGCTCATCCGGCGCGCGGCGCGTGCCGGGCTGCCCGCCTTCTGCGAGAAGCCCATCGCCCCCGACCTGGCCGGTACGCTGCGCGCGCTGCGGGAGGTGGCGGAGGCGGGGACGCCGCTCCAGATCGGCTTCATGCGCCGCTTCGACGCGGGGTACGGGGCGGCGCGCGAGGCGGTGCGCGCGGGGCGGCTCGGCCGGCTGCACACCGTACGGGTGCTCACGTCGGACGCGGAGCCGCCGCCGCCCGCGTACCTGCCGGTCTCCGGGGGCCTCTACCGGGACTGCCTGGTCCATGACTTCGACATGGTGCGCTGGGTGACGGGCCGCGAGGTCGTGGACGTGTACGCGGCCGGGTCGGACGGGGGCCCGCCGATGTTCCGGGAGGCCGGGGACGTCGACACGGCGGCCGCGCTGCTGACCCTCGACGACGGCACCCTCGCCACGGCGACGGCGACCCGCTGCAACGGCGCCGGGTACGACGTACGGATGGAGCTCGCCGGTGAGCGGGACCAACTGGCGGTGGGCCTCGACGACCGCACGCCGATCACGTCGACGGAGCCGCTGGGCCCGCCGCCCGCGACCCGGCCGTGGACCGGGTTCCTTGAGCGGTTCGCCCCGGCGTACCGGGCGGAGCTTGACGCGTTCGTACGGTTCGCGCGCGGCGAGCGGGACAACCCGTGCGACGGGCGGGAGGCCCTGGAGGCGCTGCGGATCGCGGAGGCGTGCGAGCTGTCGCGACGGGAGCGGCGGGCGGTGCGGCTCGACGAGATCCCGGGGCTCACGGAGACGCCCCCGGGATCCTGACGGTACGTCCGGCCGTCGGTTCACCACCTGACGGGGAGGCGGCGGACGCCGCGCATGAGGAGGCCGGGCAGCCAGTCGAGCGGCTCGGACGACGGATCGTGGTCGAGCGCCAGGCGGGGGAACCGCTCCAGCAGCGCGCGGAGCGCGATCCGCGCCTCCAGGCGGGCGAGCGGCGCGCCGAGGCAGTAGTGGATGCCGTGGCCGAACGCCAGGTGCCCCGCGGTGTCGCGGCGGATGTCGAACCGGTCCGGGTCCGGGTATCTGCCGGGGTCGCGGTCGCCGGCGTCGAGGCCGACCAGGACGGCGCGGCCCGCCGGTATCAGCGTGTCCCCGACCGCCACCGGCTCGCGCGTGAAGCGGTACGTGGCGGTCTCCACCGGCCCGTCGTAGCGGAGCATCTCCTCCACCGCGCCGTCGAGGAGGCCGAAGTCGGCGCGCAGCGCGGCGAGTTGGTCCGGGTGCGTGAGGAGGGCGCGGACGCCGTTGGAGATCAGGTTGACGGTGGTCTCGTGCCCTGCGATCAGCAGCAGGTAGGCGAGGGCCCGCAGTTCGGGGGCGGACAGCCGGTCGCCGTCCTCGGCGCGGGTGCGCAGCAGCGCCGACAGCAGGTCGTCGGCGGGGCCCGCGCACCGCTTGTCCTCGATCAGTTCGTCGAGGTAGGCGGCGAGGCCGTACACGGCGGCGCGCTCGGCGTCGGCGCCGGTCGGGGCGACGATCTCGTCGGACCAGGCGCGGAAGCGGTCGCGGTCGGCGGTGGGCACGCCGAGGAGTTCGCAGATGACGGTGATGGGCAGCGGGAAGGCGAGCGCGTCGACCAGGTCGGCGTGCCCGGCCGGCGCCATGGCGTCGAGCAGCTCGTCGACGATGGCCTGGACGCGCGGACGCAGGGCCTCGACGCGCCGGGCGGTGAACTCGCGGGCGACGAGCTTGCGCAGCCGGGTGTGGTCGGGCGGGTCGACCACCAGCAGGTTCGGGCCGATGACCTCCTCGTCGAGCATGGTCAGGCCGATGGTGGACGGCGACTTGGACAGCCGGGGGTCCGCGAGGACCGCCCGGGCCTCGGCGTGCCCGACGACGAGCCACACCTGCTGCCCGTCGGGCGCGAGCACCTCGTGGACCGGCCCGGCGGCGCGGAGCTTCGCGTACACGGGGTACGGGTCGGCGGTGAACTCCGGTCCGTACGCGGCGAGATCGATGAGTCCCATCGGCCCACCCTATGCGCCGCCCTCGTCGTCCAGGAGCCCGGCGTCGTGCACCAGCAGGGCGATCTGGACACGGTTGTTGAGGTCGAGCTTGGCGAGGATCCGGGACACGTGGGCCTTGACGGTGGGGACGCTCATGTAGAGGGAGCGGGCGATCTCGGCGTTGGAGCCGCCCCGGCCGACGGCGAGGGCGACGTCCCGCTCGCGGTCGGCGAGGGTTTCCAGGCGGGCTGCGGACGTGGCGCGCCGCCGGTCGGTCTCGCGGGCGGCGGGCGCGGGCGTCGCGCCGCCGGCCACATGGGTCATGAGCTGGCGGGTGACGGCCGGGGACAGCACCGGGTCGCCGGCGGCGACCTTCCGTACGGCGTCGACGATCTCGGCGGGCGGGGTGTCCTTGAGGACGAACCCGGCGGCCCCGGCCCGCAGGGCGCGCAGCACCTGCTCGTCGGCGTGGAAGGTGGTGAGGACGACGACGTCGGGAGCGCCGGGCAGGGCGCGGAGCCGCTCGGTCGCGGTGAGCCCGTCGACGCCGGGCATGCGGATGTCCATGAGGACGACGTCGGGGGCGAGCCGGTCCACGAGCGCGGGCACGTCGGCGCCGTCGGCGGCCTCGCCGACGATCTCGATGTCGGGGGCGCCGCCGAGCATGAGGGAGAGTCCCGCGCGGACGAGGGGGTCGTCGTCGACGACGATCAGCCGGATGGTCATGCGGGCCACGGTAGCCAGGCGCTGACGGTGAAGCCTCCGTCGGGTGCCCGGCCGTGGGTGAGGCGGCCGCCGGCGAGGGTGGCGCGTTCGGTGAGGCCGATGAGGCCCTGGCCGGAGCCGGGGACGTGCGGGACGGGCCCTTCGGGGGCGGGGTTGTGCACGGTGACGGTGAGTCCGTCGCCGCGGCCGCCGCGGACGGTGACGGTGACCTCGGTGCCCGGCGCGTGCTTGCGGGCGTTGGTGAGGCCCTCCTGGACGATGCGGTAGACGGTGCGGCCGGTGGCGGCGGGGACGGTGGAGGGGTCGCCCACGCGGTGGTCGAGGGTGACCTTCATGCCGGCCTGCCGGGACTCGGCGACGAGGGAGTCAAGCGTGGCGAGGGTCGGCTGCGGGCGGTCGCCGTCGTCGGGCTCGCCGGGGGCGCGCAGCACGCCGATGATCTGGCGCAGGTCCTGGAGGGCTTCGTGGGCGCTGTCGCGGATGACGCCGGAGGCGCGGGCGATCTCTGCGGCCGGCGCGTCCGGGCGGAACTCCAGGGCGCCGGCGTGGACGCTCAGCAGGGTCAGCCGGTGGGCGAGTACGTCGTGCATCTCGCGGGCGATGGCCTCGCGGGCGGCCCGCTGGGCCTGCTGGGCGCGCAGCTCGGCCTCCGACTCGGCGCGGCGGGCCCGCTCGCGCAGGGCGGCGACGAGCTGGCGGCGGGAGCGGACGAGCATGCCCCAGCCGGTGACGACCAGGAACAGCAGCAGCGTGAAGACGAGGTTGACGGCCGGGTGGATGCCGGGGTCGGGCCACAGGAAGCTCTGGACGGAGCCGCCCACCAGGGCGAAGCCGCCGACGACGGCGAGCCTCGGGAACGGTACGTGGACGGCGGCACCGAACAGGGCGACGAGGAGGGCACCGCTGGAGGACGGGGCGACGACGCCGACGACGGACAGGGCGACGGGGACGCCCACGGGCCAGCGGCGGCGCGCCCAGAGGGAGAGGCAGCCGGCGGCGCCCAGGAGCACGTCGACGAGGACGGCGGCGTCGGAGCCGTGGTAGCCGGTGCCGAGCGTGACGAGCCCGATGAACACGGCGAAGCCGAAGGCGACGGTGTCGACGGCCCAGTCCCGTACGGTACGGCGTCGCCGGCGGCCGCCGCCGGGCTCGTCGGTGGCGGCCGCGTCGGCCGTCAGGTTCGAGGGCAGCAGCCAGGGGTACTCCGCGCGCGTCATACGGACCAACGTACGCAGGCCCGCCTCGTACGAGCGGGCTCGGCGGCCCGCCGTCGACCGAAGTCACGCAACCGCAGACTTCCGGACCGCCGCCGCATCCCGAAGACGGAAGCGGCACGGGCCCGGCGCGTCCGATCATCGACGGGTGAAGAAGCTTCTCGAAGTGATCGGCATGCTGGTCCTCATCGCCGGCGTGTGCGGCGTGATACGCGAACTGACCGACGGATGGTTCCGGTTCATGGGCTTCACCCGGTTCCTGACGGAGAACGTCGCCTTCCTCCAGGGCCACGAGCTGCTCGCGAACGTGGGGGTCGCGGGCGTCGGCCTCGCCTTCCTGATGATCGTCGACCGGTACGTCAAGGCGTAGCGGGCCCGGGCGCCGTCAGGGCGCCTCGGCGGCGGCCCGGCGGCCCCAGGCCGTGCCCAGCAGGACCAGGGCCGCGCCCGCGAGGCCCGTCGGGCCGAGGTGGTCGCCGGCCAGGGTGATGCCGACGGCGGCGGCCCACAGGGGTTCGGTGCCGAGCAGCAGGCTGACACGGGACGGTGAGGTGCGGCGTACGGCCCACATCTGCACGAAGAACGCGAAGAACGTGCAGAAGACGGAGAGGAACAGCAGCCCCGCCCACTCGCGTGGCCCGAAGTCCAGGGCCGTGGCCCAGGGGGTCGCGCCCGTGCCGGGGACGGCGGCCAGGAGCGCGAACAGCAGCACCGCCGTGCCGAGCTGGACGGTCGTGAGCGACAGGGAGTCGGCGCCGCGTACGGACCTGGTGCGGGCCATGGTGAGGACGTGGGCGGTGCGGGCGACGGCGGCGAGCAGCATCAGCAGGTCGCCGGCCGACGGCGTGGTGAAGCCGCCGCCCTGGGTGAGCAGCACGACTCCGGCGACCGAGAGTCCGGCCGCGGCGAGGAAGGCGCGGGGCGGCCGGGTGCGGGTGAGAACGGCCTCGCCGAGCGGGGTGAGGATCATGGTGAGGCTGATGATCAGCCCGGCGTTGGTGGCGGAGGTGTGGACGACGCCGTACGTCTCCAGCAGGAAGACGCCGGCGAGGATCAGGCCCAGGAGCCCGGCGCCCCGCCACTGGGCGGCGGTCAGGGCGCGCAGCCGCCGTCCGGCGGCGACGGCCAGCGCGGGCAGCACGACGGCGAACCGCAGGACGAGCACGGCGATCACGGTGTGGGCCGTGGTGACGCCCTTGGCGGCCAGGTAGCTGGCGCCCCAGACGACCGCGACCAGCAGGACGGGCAGGTCGGTGAGCCACGCGCGGCGCGGGCCCGGCGCGGGCGCGGATGCCGGCGTGGGCGCGGATCCGGGCGTGGGTGTGGGCGCGGGCGTGGGTGTGGGCGCGGGCGTGGGTGTGGGCGCGGGCGTGGGTGTGGGCGTGGGTGTGGGCGCGGGTGTGGCGATCGATGTCATGGCGGGGCCGGCCTCCGGTCGTGACGGCGAGGGAGTGCGGAGGCTTCGGCGGCTCGCGCGGGACGGCGATCACCGTACCCGCCGGGTGTTCACTGGTCGAGCGGGAAATCGCCGAACTCGGCGGGGCCGGTGGGCCGGTAGGTCTGGATGGTGACGCCGGCCCTGGTGGTGCGGTGGCCGTCGAGCGTGAAAGCGGTGGGGGTGCCGCCGTCGGGGAAGAGGCGGCGGCCCTTGCCGAGGAAGACGGGGTAGACGAGGAGGTTGTAGACGTCGACGAGACCGTGGGCGATGAGGCCGTGGGCGAGGCGGGCGCTGCCGTGGACCTGGATCTCCCGGCCGGGCTGCTGCTTGAGCCGGGTCACCTCCTCGACCAGGTCGCCGCGCACGATGTGGGAGTTGTGCCAGTCGGCGGTGTCCAGGGTCCGGGTGACGACGTGTTTGGGGAGGGAGTTGAGGCGGCTCGCGATCGGGTCGTCCGGGTCGGTGACCTTCGGCCAGTACGCGGCGAAGATCTCGTATGTACGGCGGCCGAGGAGGAAGGCGTCGCAGCGGTCGAACACCTCGATCATGAACCGGGCCATGTCCTCGTCGGAGAACGGCACGAGCCAGCCGCCGTAGTCGAAGCCGTCGCTGCGGTCCTCCTCCCGCCCGCCGGGGGCCTGCATGACGCCGTCGAGCGTGAGGAAAGAGGTGAGGGTGAGCAGGGCCATGGGGCGCGCCTCTCGTGAGTCGTGACGTTCCGGTCACCAGCTCAGTCCGTGACGGCCCGAGGAACTCGTCGATGGGCGCCGACACAGCGGGGGTGTCCCACCGGCGGAGCAGTCGGGAGGGCGGGGCGCGCCGGTGCTGTCATGCCGGTGCGCCCCGCCGTACGGGCAGGTGTCGTGCTGCCCGGGTGTGAGGGGGCGGGTCAGCCGCCGAGCTCCTGGTGACGGGCGGTCAGGCGCTTGGCGCCCTCCTCCGTGAGGGAGCCGAAGAGGCGCAGCCGGGAGATGCCGCCGTCGGGGTAGATGTCGATGCGGACGTGGGTGCCCACGGCCGGAGCCGGCAGGACGAAGCGGTGGTTGGTGTCGGGCTGGAGCCGGGTCCGGGGCAGGAACTCGGTCCACTCGCCGTTCTCGCCGTCGCGTACGGAGAGGGCGGCCCAGCCGGCGCTGTTGCCCTTGAGGTACGCGGTGTCGATCTCGACGGCGCGGATCTCGGCCTGCTCGGTGAGCCGGTAGCGGATCCAGTCGTTGCCCTTGTCGCGGCGGCGGCGGGTCTCCCAGCCGTCGTCCATCTTGCGGGAGCGGCCGGGCTGGATGGTGTTGGTGGCCGGCGAGTAGAAGCGGTCGGAGGCGTCCTCGACGCTGCCGCCGTTCTCCAGGGCGGCGACGTCGAAGGTGCCGAGCACGCCGAGCCACGCCGGGTCGGGGGCGACGTCGCCGTACACGCGGAGGCGGGCGATGCCGCCGTCGGGGTGCTGGTTGACGCGCAGATGCGTGAAGCGGCGCTCCACGTCGATGGAGAAACCATTCGCCGCGTGGCCGCCGATGGCGGTGCGCGGAACGAGGGTGGTCCATTCGACGTCCGGGCCGAGGAGCTCGTCGGGCGACGGGGAGCCCGCGACCGACGCACCCTCGATGGAGACGGCCTGCGGGTAGTTGCCGCGGAAGTGCGCGGTGTCGACGACGATGCCGCGTACGACGCCGGGCGCGCCGAGCCGTACCAGCGCCCAGTCGTGGTCGTCGGCCGTCGGGTGCGGCTGCTCGGCGCCGGCGCCGCGGCGGCGGCGGGTCTCCCAGCCGTCCATGACCTTGCCCTTGTGGCCGAAGTGCTCGGGGTCGAACTCGGCGGGCTCGGGCTTGAGGAGGTTCTCGCGCTCGGCGAAGAACTCGTCGTTGGCGGCGACGACACCCGCGCCGAGGCGCCGGTCGGCGAGGTCCGCGAGGCCGGTGAAGGGGAAGTCGGCGGTGCGGTAGTCGGCGTACGGGTCGCCGCCCCCGTACGGGCTGGCGTCGCCGGTGAAGCGGGGTATGCCGGTGGAGTCGGTGGAGTCGGTGCCGGTGGCGGTCACGGGATTCACTTGTTCCTTTCGAGCAGTCGCCCGCTGGGCTCTGCGGGGTTGCCGCGGTCGGCGATGCGTACGCCGCGCAGCCAGGTGGAGGTGACGACGCCGTACAGGGTGCGGCCCGCGTAGGCGGTGACCCGGTTGCGGTGGTGGAGCGCGGCCGGGTCGACGGTGAAGGTCTCGTCGGGGGCGAGGACGGCGAAGTCGGCGTCGCGGCCTGCCTCGATGGCGCCCTTGCGGTCGAGTCCGGCGAGGGCGGCGGGGGCGGTGGACATCCAGCGGGCCACGTCGTCGAGCGTGTGGCCGCGGCGCCGGGCCTCGGTCCAGATGGCGGGCAGGCCGAGCTGGAGGGAGGAGATGCCGCCCCAGGCGGTGGAGAAGTCGGGGGTCTTGAGGTCGGCCGTGGAGGGCGAGTGGTCGGAGACGACGCAGTCGATGGTGCCGTCGGCGAGGCCCTGCCAGAGGGCGTCCTGGTTGGCGGCCTCCCGGATGGGCGGGCAGCACTTGAACTCGGTGGCGCCGTCGGGCACTTCCTCGGCGGTGAGGGTGAGGAAGTGCGGGCAGGTCTCGACGGTGACCTTGACGCCCTCGCTCCTGGCGGCGGCGATGAGCGGCAGCGCGTCGCTGGAGGAGAGGTGCAGGACGTGGACGCGGGCGTCGAGGCGGCGGGCCTGTGCGATGAGGTTCTCGATCGCGGTGTTCTCGGCGTCGCGGGGCCGCGAGGCGAGGAAGTCGGCGTACTTGGCGGAGCTCTTCTGCGGGGCGGCTTCGAGGTGGTGGGGGTCCTCGGCGTGCACGATCATCAGTCCGCCGAAGCCGGCGATCTCGGCGAGGGACGCGGCGAGCTGGTCCTGGTCCAGCTGCGGGAACTCGTCGACGCCGGACGGCGACAGGAAGCACTTGAAGCCGAAGACACCGGCGTCGTGCAGGGGCCGCAGGTCCTTGACGTTGTCGGGCAGGGCGCCGCCCCAGAAGCCGACGTCGATGTGCGCCTTGGGGCGGGCGACGTCCTGCTTGACCCGCAGGTTCTCCACGGTGGTGGTGGGCGGCAGCGAGTTGAGCGGCATGTCGAGGAGGGTGGTGATGCCGCCGGCGGCCGCGGCGCGGGTGGCGGTCCAGAAGCCCTCCCACTCGGTGCGGCCCGGGTCGTTCACATGGACGTGCGTGTCGACCAGGCCGGGCAGGACGACGTCGTCGCCGACGTCCTCGAGCCGGGCGCCGTCCGGCACCTCCGCGTCGTACGGCAGGACGGCGGCGATCGTACCGCCGGCCACGGCGACGGAAGCGGCGCGCGTTCCGTCGGGGGTGACGACCCGCGTCGACCGCAGCACCAGGTCCACGTTCACACTCTCCTCATTTCCGTCGCGCCCGTCCATGTCCGCGTTCATGTCCGCGTTCATGTCCCTACCCTGGAACTTCAACGAACTGTTGAAGAAGTCTTCACCCGCCCGCCGCGCCCCGTCAAGGGCCGCCCGCAGCACGAACCTCCCCTTAGAGGTTTCCATGAAGTGGAAGTACAATTCCGCACAGGAGAACGTAGCTCCGCACAGGAGGTGGCGGGACAGGGTCCGCCGACACACGGACAAACAGCCCCTGACCGGCGCGTACGCCGACGAACGGGCGATGTGCCGGACGGGAGTGCCCGGTAGGCTGCTGCCTTGTCCATCCGCCTCGAAAGGACCGTTGACGTGCCGACGTCCAGCGCCAGCAGCACCGACGCCGCCGCCAAGCCCGCCGCCGCGAGCGGTGGCGTGCAGTCACTCGAGCGTGCCTTCGACCTCCTGGAGCGGATGGCCGACGCCGGGGGCGAGGTCGGGCTGAGCGAGCTCTCGTCCAGCAGCGGCCTGCCGCTGCCCACCATCCACCGGCTGATGCGCACGCTGGTCGCCTGCGGATACGTCCGCCAGCAGGCCAACCGGCGCTACGCCCTGGGCCCGCGCCTGATCCGCCTCGGCGAGTCCGCGTCCCGCCTCCTCGGCACCTGGGCGCGGCCGTACCTGGCCCGCCTCGTCGAGGAGACCGGCGAGACGGCGAACATGGCGCTGCTCGACGGGGACGAGATCGTGTACGTCGCGCAGGTGCCGTCCAAGCACTCGATGCGGATGTTCACCGAGGTCGGGCGACGGGTCCTGCCCCACTCCACGGGCGTCGGCAAGGCGCTGCTGGCCCACACCCCGCCGGAGGAGGTGCGGGCGCTGCTCGCCCGCACGGGCATGCCCGCGGCCACCGACAAGACCATCACGACGCCGGAGGGGTTCCTGGCGGCGCTGGAGCTGGTGCGCGAGACGGGGTACGCCGTCGACGACAACGAGCAGGAGATAGGGGTCCGGTGCCTCGCGGTGTCGGTGCCCGACTCGCCCACGCCGGCGGCGGTGTCGATCTCCGGGCCGGCGGGGCGGGTGACGGAGACGGCGACGTCGAGGATCGTCCCGATCCTCCAGGAGGTCGCGCGCGACCTGTCCACGGCCCTGACGAGCACGTCCCCGCAGACCTGAGGCACCGGCGGTCTTTCCCCTGTCCCGCCCCTTCCCGAATCGGGGGCTCTGCCCCCGAACCCCCGCTCCTCAATCTCCCCCAAGCTCTTCG
>NZ_JABWDV010000299.1 GCF_013362995.1 Streptomyces sp. TRM64462
GGGGTCAGGAGTTCTCCTCCAGGAAGGGCTGCAGGGCCGTGCGCCAGGATTCGGGTTGGTCGTAGTGGAGGTAGTGCCCCGCGTCGGGGACCTCGGCGTAGCGGCCGTGCGGGAGGACGCGGACCATCTCCTGGGCCTCGGCGCGGCCGAGTTCACCGTCGAGGCCGCGGACGACCAGGGTGGGGCAGGCCACTTGGGCCAGGGAGTCCCAGTGCGCGTCGTGCACCCATGTCTCGCGGGCCGCGAGCATCTGGTCCGGCGAGAACACGGGCCGCCAGCCGTCCGGCGACTCCGCCATGACCTCCGCGAAGAACGCGCCCCGCGCCGGGTTGGGCCGCTCCACCCGGGGATCGTCCTCGCCGAACCACTTACGGACGTCGGCGAGCGTCGCGAACGGCACCGGCCAGGTGCGGAACCAGTTCTCCCACTCGCGCTGCGACGCCGCGCCGAGCGCGGAGGCGCGCATGTCGCTGATGACCAGGGCGCGGACCAGGTCCGGCCGCTCCGCCGCGAGCTGCCACGCCGTCAGGGCCCCCATGGAGTGGCCGATCAGCGTGACCGGCGCCAGGTCGAGCTGCTCTATCGCGGCGGCGGCGTCCGCGACGTACGCCTCACGCGTGAACGGGCCTTCGGCGGGCTTGTCGCTGTGGCCGTGGCCCCGCTGGTCGAGGGCGACCGCGCGATACCGCTCGGCGAGCCAGCGAGCCGTGGTCGCCCAGTGGCCGGCGCGGCCCATGAGGCCGTGGAGGAGTAAGACGCCGGGCGCCGTGCCGTCGTCCTCCGGTCCCTTGGGCGGATCGGCGAACTCCCAGGCCGCGAGGCGTATGCCATCGGCTCCGGTCAGATCGATACGTCGCACCATGTGTCCTGGCACCCCCTTCTGTCACGTCGGACAAACCCCCGCTCAGAGTATCGAACTTATATTCGAACAAGCGGGTTCGGGCCGTAACACCGCTCGTTCGAGTGACCCCGCTCAAGGATTGGAGGGCGCTGCCGAGGGGAGATCTCCAGCGGGAGGCGGACCACTCGGGGAAAGAGGTCCGACGGGATTGACCCTGGGAGCTCGGGGCTCCGGGTCAGCACAGGGGAGGCCGGGTCCCGGTGCCGTACGGCACCGGGACCTTCCTCATGTGCGGGCGCGGACAGCGGACCCATCGCGCTGCTCCCTCCCCTGGCCCCGCACCCGGGGCCCTGGCTCGCGCACAGTCAGGTCATGCCTGCACCAAGCCTGGCACGCGCCGCGTCCGGGCGCTGCCGTTCCGCCCGAAGTCGCGGCGGCCCGCCCGCGGCCGCCCGCCCACGGCGGTTACGGCGCGCGGCGGTTACGGCGCGGCGCTCAGCGCTTCGCGACGAAGACGTGCGACGCCACGTCGGCGTCCAGCTCGGCGGCCTCGCCGCTGCTGCCCACCAGGACACCGCCCGGCGACTCCGTCACGCTCACCACGGAGCCCGGCTGGACGCCCGCGCGACGCAGCGTGTACATCAACTGGGCGTCCGTCTGGATGGGCTCGCCGATACGGCGTACCACCACGGTCTTGCCCTCCGCGCCCGCGTCCAGCTCGGCCAGGGACACCATGTTCTCGTCCAGGAACGGGTCGGCCTCGGCCTTCTCGCCCAGCTCCTCCAGCCCCGGGATCGGATTGCCGTACGGCGACTCCGTCGGGTGGCGCAGCAGCTCGAGAACGCGGCGCTCGACAGCCTCGCTCATCACGTGCTCCCAGCGACACGCCTCGGCGTGCACCTGCTCCCATTCCAGCCCGATCACGTCGACGAGCAGGCACTCGGCGAGCCGGTGCTTCCGCATCACCCGGGTCGCCAGACGGCGGCCCTCCTCCGTCAGCTCCAGATGGCGGTCCCCGGCGACGGTCACCAGACCGTCGCGCTCCATGCGGGCGACCGTCTGGCTCACGGTCGGACCGCTCTGGTCGAGCCGTTCCGCGATACGGGCGCGCATGGGCACCACACCTTCCTCTTCGAGTTCGAGGATGGTGCGGAGATACATCTCCGTGGTGTCGATCAGTCCGGACATACGTGCCCCTCGATGCGTGACATTCAACCTGGCGCGGCCCTGTCTCAATTGTTGCGCATCCCGCTGACAAGCGGGTCGCCCCGGGGGGAACGGCGCTACGGACGGTATTGACACAGCAATGGTCCAGACCGCACGGTGATCCGCGACACAGAGGAGAGGGAGCCACCGCGATGGCTGACAGCAACCTGGCCGGACAGTTCTTCGACGCCGCGATCGGCCTGCTGGGGCGGGTGCGGGACGAGGAGGCGGAGCACATCGCGGCCGCCGGCGCCGCCGTCGCCGAGACCGTCGCCGACGGCGGGCGGCTCTTCGCGTTCGGCGCGGGCCACTCGTCGCTGCCCGCGCAGGACGTCGTCTACCGGGCGGGCGGGCTCGCCCTGATGAACCTGCTGGCCGTGCCGGGCGTCGTCGGCGTCGACGTCATGCCGGCGCCGCTCGGCTCCGCGCTGGAGCGCGTGGACGGGCTCGCGGGCGCGGTCCTCGACTCGTCCCCGGCGCGGGCCGGGGACCTGCTGTTCGTGATCTCGCTCTCCGGGCGCAACGCGCTGCCCGTCGAGATGGCCATGAACGCCCGCGCCCTCGGCCTCACCGTGATCGGCGTGACCTCGGTGGCGTACGCGAAGGAGACGAGGTCCCGGCACTCCTCGGGCACCTTCCTGAAGGACCACTGCGACATCGTCCTCGACTCCAAGATCACCATCGGGGACGCGGAGCTGACGCACGAGGGCATCGAGGCGCCGTTCGCGCCCGCGTCGACGGTCGTCACGAGCGCCCTGATGCAGGCCACCATGGCGGCCGCCGCCGAGGAACTGGTCCGGCGCGGCATCGAGCCGCCGCTGCTGCGCTCCGGCAACGTCGACGGCGGGCACGAGTGGAACGGGCGCGTGATGGAGCAGTACGCGGACCGGATCTTCTACCGCAGGTAGGCCCTGCTCCCGGAAGTCGCCCTTCCGCACCAGGGCCTCACCTAGGGTCGTTGGCATGTTCAGAGCGGGGGTCGGCTTCTATGCGCTGTTCGGGTTCGGCTGGTGGCTGCTCGGCGCCAGCGCGACCAGCGGCGGAGCACGTATCGCGGTCATGATCGTCGGAGGCGCGGTCGCGGTGGGCCTGATGGTCGCGGCGCGACGGCTGCTGCCCGCGTCGGCCGGCGGGCCGCCACCGCCGGACCGGCGGCGGAGGTTCTTCCAGATCAACGCCGCCCAGTGGGTGCTGATCGCCGGTGTGGCGGTGGCGTGCGGCACGCTCGGCGTGCCCGAGCTGGTGGCGCCGCTGATCGCCCTCGTCGTCGGGCTGCACTTCCTGCCGCTCGCCGCCGTCTTCGCGCAGCCCGCGCTCCGCGTGCCGGCGGCGCTCATGTCCACCGTGGGCGTGGCGGGTGCGGCCGTGGCACTGGGCGGCGGGTCCGGCGAGAGCGTACGGCTCATGGTGGGCGGACTGTCCGCACTGTCCCTGTGGGGCACGGCCGTCCGGACGGTGGCCGCGGCGGCCGCGGCGGGCGCCGTCAGCAGCGGACCGTGATTATTGGTCGGCGGCGGCCTCCACCGGGATCCACAGCTCGGCGTCCGCGCGCGCCCCGTCGGGCGACACCCGGGCGCGGAGCATCTCGGGGCCCGGCCGGCTGCGGTACGGGTTGGACGGGAACCACTGCGTGAAGACGTCCCGCCACAGGTGCTGGACGGCCGCCGGGAAGGGCCCTTCGCTCTCGAACACGGCCCAGGTCCCGGCTGGCACGGGCAGGACGTCGAGCCCGCCCGGGGCGTCCTCCCTGGTCACGACCCCGTAGTAGAAGTCGAGTTCGGTCCCTTCGGCGCGGGAGGCGTCCAGGCCGACGCTGATGTGGAGGAGCCCGTGCGGCGCCTGGTCGGACAGCTCCTCCATGACCTGCCGGGTGTCAGGGCCGGTGCTCCGTACGAACTCGACGATGGCCGGGTTCATCCCCTCGTGGACGAGCGGCACCCGGGCCTTCCGCCCCACCACCCGGAACTCCGCCTTCTCCACGACGCGGTATCGCATGCTGCTGCTCCCTTCGACGACGAGGCGGAAGGACATGCGCGGCTGCGCGTTGAGCGCCGCACCGTGCCGGCGGGCCTCCCCCGGGCCGACCCCGTGCACGGCGCGGAACGCCCGTGCGAACGCCTCGGCGGAGCCGTAGCCGTGCCGTACGGCGATGTCGAGCAGCGTCCGCCGCCCGGCGAGCACCTCGGCCCCGGCGGCCGTGAGGCGCCGTCTCCGTACGTACTCGGAGAGCGGCATGCCCGCGAGCGCCGAGAACAGCCGCCGCAGGTGGTACTCCGACGTGGCCGCCGTCCGCGCGAGCGCGGCGACGTCGACGGGCTGATCGGGGTGCTCGTCCAGCTGCCGTTCGAGGTGGTCAATGGCCTGGTTGAGCCGCTCCAGCACTCCGGCCGTCCTTCCTTTCGCTTGCCTGTTCACGCTAGGGAAGGCCCGCCCTGCCGCACCCGACATCCTGTGCCCGTTCCGGTCGGCCGGGCGATCGCCCGGAGCCCTGGCTGGCCGGCGGGGTGGCCGGTCTCGAGAGGCTCAGAGGACCCGGGCGAAGATCCGGGCGCCGTTGTGGAAGGTGACCGTCATGCCCTTCTGGCTGCTCGGCTCAGGCCGGGTCGACCAGCGCTCGATGGCTGCGATCTCCGGGCACTCGGCGTGGGCCAAGACGGCGGCGAACCACGCCTCCGGCTCGTCGGTGGCCTGCGGCTCGGGCCCGGCCGGGACCAGGGCGCCGGTCACCGGCTCGTCCACGAAGCTCTCGTGCTTGGCGCCCTCGGGGAGCTGGCCGACGAACTGCCACCGCGTCTCGTCGGACGCCCCGGCCCGGGTGATGGCGACGCCGCACGGGTGCTTGGTGTCGGCCACCTCGGCGAGGGTCTGGACACGACTGGCGGTGGGGTCGTTCTTGACGACATCGATGACGAAGTCGGCGAACCTCTGGGGGCGCATTTCTGATCCTTTCCTCTCGTCGCGGCCCACCCAGCCTATGGACGTGGGGTGCGGTCCGGTCGCTGCCGGTCGGTGACGGAGCGGCCGAGGGTCGGCGCCCGTACCCGTACGGGATCCGGCGGACGTACGGCGCATGCGCCCGCACGTCGGGTGGTCGTACTCCGTCGGCCGCGCCCCGGAAGCCGAGTCCGGGACGCACTCCTGCGCCGCACCCTGGATCGACGCTGGCATCAGATCAGGTTCGGCAGGGTGTTACGGGTCCATCTGCCCAGCCAGAACGCGGCGCTGGAAGGGGTCGGCTGGTCCTCGGTGGAGCCGTCGTGCGGTATCAGTTCGGTCGGCGCGATGTAGCCCTCGCCGGGGTCGATGCGGATGCGGACACATCGCAGGGGCCGGCCGGCTGAGACGTAGGCACGTAGGTCGTCCGTGTGTGGATACCGGTGGGCGTAGTCGGGGTGGACCGTGCGGCAGATCTCTTGGGCGTTCGCAGTCGTGAGGATGATGAAGCGGCTGCCGGGGCCGAGGTTGAGGCACAGGCGTCGGCGGCCCGTGTGCTTGGCCGTGTACGGGAGCTTGTCCCAGTTGTCGAGGTGGAGTCCGATGCGGCGGCCGTCTCGGTAGTTGCCGGTCGTGGTGAGCATGCCGGGCTTGGCCAGGGCTTGGCCCAGGTAGACGGCTGACGGGTCACCCAGGGGAGCGGCCAGCTCGTCGAGCGGAGCGAGTTCGGGTCCGGTGGCTGGACGATCTCCACGAGGGCGCTGTCCGCTGTGTCCGCCGTCGCGGACACAGCGCGGGCCGCCGCCTCGGTGAGTGGCCGCCAGACCCCGGCGGGGATCACCGCTCCGGCTTCGTACTCCGGCTGCTCATGTCGTGCCGTGGACACGGCGGCGACCTCGCAGCGGTCCCGCAGTGCCTCCAGGTCGTCGTAGAGAATGCTCAAAAGCCATGCCGTTCCCCCCTGAGCTGTGGCTACCCGTTGTCGTCGAGGTCGTCGCCGAAGGTCACGTCCAGCTCGGACAGCAGGGCGTGGGCGATGTCGGCCTGCTGTGCGCGGTCGATGACCTTCGACAGGGATGCCACACCGAATACGGCCGAGAGATCATTGCCGCGGAGGTCTGCGCCTTGGTAGCGGCCCTTGCCGAATTCGGTCCGCCGGAGGACGCAGTCGTCGAAGACGGCGCCGTTCAGGTCGCAGCCGAGGAACGAGACTTCGGCCAGGGAGCACTTCGAGAAGACGACGGGGCCGACGGCGCGGGTCTTGTCGAACGTGCTGTAGTCGAGCTTGCAGTTGTCGAACAGGACATCTTCGAGGGTCAGGCCGGCGAGCGTGGCACCCATGATCTTGCAGTTGCGGAACACCACGCGGGAGAGCTTGCTGTCGCTCCACCTGGCGTTTCCGAGGTCGGCGGTGTCGAACTCGACCGAGTTGACGCGTACCTCGCTGAGCCGGACCTGGGCGGCGCGCAGGTTGGTGACGCGGCCGGTGAGGAGCTGTGCGTCGGCCAGATCCAGCGCGCGGAGGTCAGCGTCGGCGTACTGGAAGTCCTGGACGATGCCGCGTCCGGTGTCCAGCGACTCGACGTTCGACAGGTAGAGGCCGGGTTCGTCGAGGGCGGGGAGGGCAAGGGTGACGCGTCCGAAGGCGATGTTCTCCATAGTGCTTTCTCCGATCCGATACGGCGGGGTGGGGCGGACCGCGTGGCTGGGCGGGACGGCCGCCCAGCCACGACACGGAGGCCCGGCCGCTGCCGGTCGGAGTCGAGGGTGGAGCGCTGGGCTATGCCGCTGTGACGAGTCGATGAGCCAGGAAGAGTGCCAGGGGCCCGCCCGGTAGCAGGAAGCGGCCTTCGGTGGCCGCCGTGACCGCGTCTGCCATGGGCCACCAGGCGAGCTTGAACCCGGCTTCGGAGGGGCTGAGTTCCTGTGGCCCGAGGGTCAGGTCCTCAGCCAGGTACAGGTGCACGCGGGCCTTGCTGTCGAGGGTGATGGCGTACTCCCCGAGCGGGCGCCACGAGCCCGCGGTGACGCCGGCCTCCTCGCGCAGTTCGCGGCCTGCGCACTGAAGTGCGTCTTCGCCGTCCTCGCGCCGGCCACCGGGGAGGAACAGGTACTGCCCTCCGTGCTGCGGGAAGTGTGCGCTGAGTACGGCTACGAGGTCGTTGGAGTCTCGTGCCACGATGACGGAGGCGTCGCGTGTGGGCCCACGGTCGTGTGCGTGTTCCATGGGCCCGGAGCGTAGTGGTCACGGCAGGAGCGCGGCGGCGAACGGCACGTTCATCACCGTGGGGTGCGCGATTCCGCGGCCGTGGTAGCCGTCCTCACCGAAGGCGTCCCCGTGGTCGGCGCAGAGGATGACGAGCCACCTGCCGCTACGGCCCAGGCCGTCGAGAAGGCGTCCGAGGTGTTCGTCGGCGTACGCGAGGGCGGCGCTCTGGGACTCCCAGGAGTCGGTGGAACTGCCTACGTAATGGCCGTGAGGCACATGAGTGGCCGACACGTTGACGAAGAGGAACAGAGGGCGGCCGTCGTACGAATCCGCGACTTCCAGGGCGCGGTCGACCTGGTGCCGTGCGGAGTCGATCTCGAATGAGCAGAACTCCCGGCGCCAGTGGTCTTCGTGGAACAGGCCGGGGAGGACCGAGCCGAGGGGCGTCTCTCGGGAGAAGTACGTGACGCCCCCGATGCACACCGTCCGGTAGCCGTGCTGGGCAAGGCCTTCGAGAAGGTTCGGGGCGTCGAACACGAACGTGCTGGGGTCTACGGCCTTGAAGGCAGGTGGTCGGCATTCCCACAGGCGTGGGAGCTGGATGGGCTGCGGAAGCTTGGGCAGGAAGCCGGAGAAGAACGCGATGTGCGCCGGGAGGGTGAAGGTGCCCGGTGTGCGTCGCTCTTCCCACTGGCCGGCGGGAAGGACTTTGGCGAGGCGCGGGGTCCGGCCGGCGTGGGTGGTGGCGCGGGCGACGTCGTAGCGCAAGGAGTCCAGCGTGACGAACAGGATGCTCGTCCCCGAGCGGATGACTTCGGCGGCGTTGATCACGCAGCGCCTCCCCGAGTGGTGACGAGGCTGCTGTGGTCGGTGACCTTGCCCTTGGCATCCGTATTCACGGGAATGGGGACGCGGTCGTGGCTGATCATGTCGCGGATGCGCGCCAGCCCGGTGTCCTCGTCCAGGGCTCGGCCGTCGGCGGCGTACAGGCGGATCGTGACGATCAGGTTGTTCTCCGTCGGTTTCGTGGCCAGATGGGCGCCGGGGATGCCGCCGAGGTGATCCATGGCGTCCAGGAGCTGCCTATCGGTGGCGGTGCCGAGGTCGGATACGTGGCACGCCCAGTGCTGGGCGTTGACGGCTCCCTGGAGGAAACGGTGGTGGAACTCTGCGGTGACCCGATGGTCGTCGTGGGCGACCGCCATACGCGTGGCCTTTGTGGCGACAACGAAGCAGGCGGCGACCCACCAGGCGACGCCTTGATGGAGGTCGGTGGGGAAGCGTCCCGAGACCTGGCGGTGTCGGATGACGCGTCCCGCGTCGATGGGGTTAAGCATCGGGCTCCTCCAGGATGTCGTCGATCAAGGTGGCGAGCTGTTCTGGAGTGCGGCCGTCCGTCTCCAAGACGATCGCGCTGGGATCGCGTGCGGCGACAGCATCGAAGTTGGCGAGGAGCGCCTTGAGGCGCCCGGGGACGGCGAAGAGGTCCGTGTCGTCCTTCTTCAGGTCTCTCTTGGTGCCCAGGCGTTCGCGCAGCGTTGTCTCCGAGGCGCGCAGGTAGAAGGTGCGGGCGGGTGCGACGAGGTACGGCTCGAAGGGGCCGAGAAGGCTGACCACCTGATCGAGGTCGATGCCGTGCACGGCGGCGTGGCACGCCATGACCGATGAGACGTACCGGTCGGCGATTACGTGACCGTGGTTGAGAGCGTCGCGGACGAGGTCGGACGCGTGCAGCAGGCCGGACAGGTAGAACCCGAGCTGCGGCAGGGGCCGCAGGGTGGTGTTCACCTGGGCGGACCAGGCGGTGAGTGGTTCGGGCAGCGTGTGAAGCGTCGTGGCGCCCAGTCGTTCTGCCAACAATCCCGTCAGCGTGGACTTTCCGATGCCGGATACGCCTTCGAGGACGTACAGGCGTCGATTCGGCGGGACGTCGCCGGGGGCGTACTTGCCGCGCAGCGGGTTCACAGCGTCCCCTCGGTGAACGCGGTCACGTGCGCGGCGAGGGCTCCGACGAGGCTCTGCGGGTCGGCGAGGAGTTCCCGGATGTCGAGGCGGAGGTCGTCACGGAGGAGGCAGGGCTGAATGCCGCCCGCGTGGTCCGCGCGAAGAGCCCAGAATCCCTCCACGCACTTCGCCCGCACGGGGCAGCTCCCGCACTGTCCGACGTGGTGCCGACCGAGTCCGCGCTCGATGACGTCGATCTCGACACCGTCGACGCGGAACACCCGGCGGCCTTGACCGACACCGGCAACTTCGACATGTTCCTCGGTCGTCAGGGTGCGCAGGTGGTCGATGAGTCCCTGAGCGGAGACGGCTGACGACTTGCGACCGTTGTTGAAGTCCGTATCCACCAGTTCGATGAATTGGACGGGCAGTCGCCGGTCCATCGCGAAGTCGAGGATGGGCAGGATCTCGTGCTGGTTCTCGCGTTGGAGCAGCGTGTTCAGCTCTACGCGTTCGAACACTTCGCGGGCCGCATCGATCCCGTCGAGCACGGCGTCGATGCCGATGCGGGTGTGCGCGATGGCGCGCAGCGACTCGTCCGACAAGTAGTGGAGCGACACCTTGACCTTGTCGAGCCCTGTCTCGGCGAGCCAGTCCTGATGCGTGCGTACGCGCGTTCCGTTGGTGATCAGCGTGTACGAGACGTCAGGGGCACGCACCGGGAGAGCCGTGAGGACGGGACGGGCGATCGGTGACGCGAGCGGTTCGCCTCCCGTGAAGTAGACGCGCTTGAGGCCGGCGCCGATGACCGCGCGCAGAAGGTCGGTGAAGTCCTCTGCCGTCAGCTCACGCTGTCGTGGCCTGGCGTCGCGGTGCAGGTGAGTGAACGGGGGCGGGACGTCGCCCTCGTTGTGGCAGAACCAGCATTTCAGGTTGCACTGGGGCGTGAGGGACACGCGGAACTGACCACGGAGGGCCACGAAGTTATGGAGGGCGGTGACGTCTAACGGCGTCCGGACGAGTGAAGATGACATGGTGCTCCTTACGCTGTTGGTGTCCTCTGGTCTGTGGAGCGGTGGACGAAGGGCGCCCGCAACAGTTGGCGGAAGGCATCCGACGCCGGTCCGCCTCACGGGTGCCTGCGTGAACCGGCACTTAGGCAGGGCTGCGAGCTACAGGACGCGCCGCACGAACGGCTCCTGCCGGGGACCGCAGGTGGGATGCCGGTACGCGTCCGGCCGGGCGCCGGACGCCGAGAAGCCCTCGATCACCTCGGCCTTCCCCTCGATCGGCTTGTCGCAGGTGATGCAGTACGGCTTGCCGCGCTCCGTCGTCACCGGACCAGCTCCTCGTACAGCGGGTTGCCCAGTGCTGTGGTGACGCGGAGGAACGCGGTCACGATCTCCCGGAACCCGCGGTGCCCGTGGTGGCGGGCGGCGTGCCGGATCGCCCATACGTCGCCCGCAAGTTGGTCGGTGGTGGGCTTTGACCGCTCGTGGCAGGTGGTGCACTCGACCTCGCGGATGGGCGGTGACGCGCCCCCGGCGCCGGCGGGGCCGATCGTCAACTCCGCCTGGCGGATGATGCTCCGTACACTCACGCCTGCCCCCGCGCGGTGCAGCCCGTGCAGGCGCGCGGGTACCAGGCGACGCGGCCGAGGATCGGGTCGTCGTTGTGCTGGGTGCCCAGCTCTACGGCGCCCCCGGGGGCCATCTGGCCACCGCAATGGACGCAGTGCAGCCCGTACCGCTGCATCTCGGTCAGCGTGTGCGGCTGCGGCAGCGCGGTCGTCTCGTGCTCCGCCGCGCTCACCGGCCGCTCTGCTCTGTGCGACGGCAGTGGGGGCAGATGCAGGGCGGGTTGACCGGACCGGGCGACTGCCGGTCCGTGTCCCGGAACTCGCGGCGCTCACGGATCGTCTCAGTGGTGCCGTCGGCGCGCACCGCGTACACCCTCATCGTCATCACGACATGCTCCCGGTCTCGTCTGCTCCTCCGTACTGGGCCAGCGTGACGCTCAGGGAACATGGGAACACTCACAGATTTGTGAGTGCTGTGAGTGCCACTACAGGCCGATCCAGGCGGCCATGTGGCTCAGCGTGGCCGGCGTTCGCCGCGCGGTGTGCAGGAGTCCGCTGATCGCGTCACGTGTGCCGGGGTGGTACCGAGTCTGCTCGGGTGCTGCGCGCCGCGCATCCACGAGGTGCTTGAGGGCGGCATCGGTGTGACCGGTCTCCATCTCCACCACCGCCCTGTCCACGAGGAAGCGGGCGCGGCGGGAGGTCAACACAGAGGGCGGCAGCTTCACCTGGCGCGCCTGCTTCAGGGCGGTATCGAACTGCCGCATCTGCACGGACGCGCCCATCTCGTGGAGATCGACGTTGAGCTGCCCGAACGACAGCCAGTGCACCTCCCGCGCCTCGCCCCCCAGACGACGGGCGAGGCCCCGAGCCTCGGCGATGTGATGACGTACGGCCGGCTGGTCGCCCCTACGGGCCGCGACGGCTGACGCCCCCAGGTGCAGCTGCCCGGCGACCGCCAGGGCCTCCCGCGACGTCCTGCCTTCCAACAGGTCGTGACCGGCCTGGATCAGGCGTCGACCGAGGTCAGCCTCTGCCGTCTTGTGGCCGAGGGCCCGTTTGTACTGGCGAATCGCTGCAAGACAGGGATCGGAGGCGCGTTCGGCCGCCCAACCCATCCGATCGAGCGCCACGATCGCGAGGTCTGGGTAGCCGACCTTCAGTGCGATGTCGTGCGCCGTGCGATAGCTGGAGGCCAGGGCCCGCCATGTGTTCGTGCTGGGTGCGGTCACGGCGGCAGTGGTGAGCTCGGCGATGACGCCCGGCAGATCGTGAGCGGCCTTCCGTAAGTGCGTGGCGCGTACCTCCTGGCACAGACGGTCAGCCTCACCGGTCAGCGCGGGAAGCGGCCGACACTCACGCTCTGGCTCCGGGGCCAGGTCGTAGAGGTCGAGCGCCTCACGGATCGGGCGCATCAGACCGTCGAGGCGTGCCTGCTGGAGTCCGGTCACGGTGGCTGGTCCTGTGAGCACGATGGGGTCGACGCCGAGGGCGGTCGCAACAGCCGAGATGAAGCCGTCGGAGGCGTGGCGGGCGCCGCACTCCACCTGATTCAAGAGGCTAAAGGAGTATGGAATCCGCTCGGCGAGCTGCTGCTGCGTGAGCCTGGCGAGTCTCCGTTGCTCCTTGATGCGGGTGCCTGGGTGGTCGTCGTCCAGGTTGGGCATACTGGTCTCCGTTCCTGACTCGTCATCTGGAACGGTACCCGCGTCCACCAGTCGCGGACCTCGAACCGCCCCTGAAGCCACCTGGTTTCAGGGGCAGCCGCATGTGGTCAGATGGGGTCATGACGAGGACCCTGTACCTGTTCTGCTCCGCAGCCCCGCCGGTGTTCGACGTCGCCCGTGTCATCGAGGACGCGCAGGCACGCGGCTGGGACGTGTGCCTCGGCCTCACGCCCACCGCCGCGCGGTGGCTGGAGCCCAATTTGGAGGGGCTGGCAGCGCTCTCTGGCCACCCCGTGCGCTACGAGTACAAGACGCCAGGGCAGCCGGACGTGTGGCCCCGCGCCGACGTCGTACTCCTGGCGCCTGCGACGTTCAACACGATCAACGAATGGGCCCTCGGACTCACGTCCAAGTTCGTCGTCGGTGTGGTCGCGGAGGGCATCGGCAAGGGCATCCCGCTCGTTGCCATGCCGTGCGTGAACGCGGCGTACGTTCAGCACCCGCAGTTCAACCGCTCCGTTGAGATCCTCCGGGACGCCGGCGTCACGGTGCTGTACGGGGAGGGCGGTTTCGTCCCCAACCAGCCGGGCCAGGGACGCCCGAAGGAGTACCCGTGGGCACTGTCTCTGGAAGCTGCCGATAATGCGTGGCGGGCGCAGACGGCACGGAGCTGACCCCCGGGCAACAGGCCTCCGGCTCCCAGGCCCACATGGCAGGCAGCGAAGTGCTCGTCGGCATGCTCGGCCGACTCCTGGCAGTCTGGGACGGCCTTCCCGCAGGCGGGTTCGGTTGCGCTGCCGACGTCGTCGCCTACGGCCGACGCAACGGCGCGCCGGTCCGGGGCCTTTGGCCCGAAGGCTCCAGTCGGTAGCACCCCATGGAGGGCACCATGGCAGAGCGTATGGACGGGCCGGCCGCCGCGCAGGCGGAGGACGCGTTCAAGGTGGTCTACGCGGAAGCGTTCGCCGAACCGCCGTACAAGGAGACGGCGGACGATGTGGCGGCGGCCTTCCGGCGCTTCCAATCCCAGACCCGCAAGGCAAGCTTCCGGGCCGCCCTGGCGCGGACCGCCGCCGGCGAGCCGGTCGGTATGGCGTACGGGTATCCCCTCGGCGCCGACACGGGCTGGTGGGACGAACTCGCCGAGCCCGTGCCTGATGGCATGCGCCGCGAGGACGGACGCCGCACCTTCGGGCTCATGGAGCTTGCCGTACGAGGACCCTGGCGCGGGCAGGGCATCGCCCGTCGGCTGCACGAGGCGCTGCTCGACGGCGTCGAGGCCGAGCGCGTGCTGCTCAACGTCCACCCTGAGAGCAAGGCCACCTCGGCCGCGTACCGTGCGTGGGGGTACCGCAAGGTCGGTGAGGCGCGCCCGGGGCAGGGCGCTGAGCTTTACGACGTCATGCTGCTCGCTCTGCGCTGAACCTCGGGCCAGGGCTCACCGGGGTGCGGTGGGCCGCGACCCGGTGGGCCGTGTCTCGGTGGGCCACGGGGCTACTACTTGAAAGGGATGAAGGAGAAGAAGAAACCTTCCCAGCCCTACCCGTCCCTCTTGTCACTCACATGGGTGGAATGACCAACTGGGCTGGATTTTAGGTCGGTTGGCTGGCATATGCTCGCCACGAAACAACGACCTCAGACGTACGACGGCCCCCGGCCGGGACTCACCATCCCGATCGAGGGCCTGACCACCTAGGAAGTAGCACCTTCCCGATGGATGCTTCGCAGCTTAGCGCGGCCGCAGCTGCCGCCGACCCCGTTCCCGGATCTTCACCCCGTTTCGGTGTTCTTCACGTCAACACCCGGCACACCAGCCGCTTCACCGTCGTCGGCAACCACCTCGCCCAGCACCGGCAGTTGAGCCTTCTCGCGATGGGGCTCGCCCTGCACATCCAGTCGCTGCCCGACGGGGCCCGGATCGGGATTCGCTTCCTCGCCGCCCGGTTCCCCGAGAGCGAGCAGCGGATCGCCGCCGCCCTGCGGGAGCTGGAAGCCGCCGGGTACCTGGAGCGGCGCCGCGAGCG
>NZ_JABWDV010000300.1 GCF_013362995.1 Streptomyces sp. TRM64462
CTCGTGGCGGCCGGGTTGTTGTTCGTCGGGTTCATGCCGGTACCTCCGAGGTGGCCGTCAGTGGCAGCCGTACCGTGAACTCCGCGCCGCCCTCCGGGGAGCGGGCCAGGGTCACGGTGCCCCGGGCGCGGTGGGCCGCCTGGCGCACCAGGGCCAGGCCGATGCCGCGTCCGTCGCCGTGCGTGGACCAGCCGCGGCGGAACACCGACTCGGCGTCGGCCGCCGCGACGCCCGGCCCGCTGTCGGAGACCCGCAGCAGCAGCTCGGGCCCGTCGACGCGGGCCGTCACCGTGACGCGCGGCGACGTGTCCGAACCCTGCGCCGCCTCCACGGCGTTGTCGATCAGGTTGCCGAGTACCGTCACCAGGTCCCGCGCCGAGAGCCCCGGCGGCAGCACCCCGTCGTCGATCCGGCTGTCCTCCGTCAGCACCAGCTCCACGCCCCGCTCGCTCGCCTGCGCCGACTTGCCCAGGAGCAGCGCCGCCAGCACCGGCTCACCGACCGCCGCGACCACCCGGTCCGTCAGCGCCTGCGCCAGCTCCAGCTCCGCCGTGGCGAAGCCGACCGCCTCGTCCGCCCGCCCCAGCTCGATCAGCGACACGACCGTGTGCAGCCGGTTCGCCGCCTCGTGCGCCTGCGCCCGCAGCGCCTGCGTGAACCCCCGCTCCGAGTCCAACTCGCCGGACAGCGCCTGGAGTTCGGTGTGGTCCCGGAGCGTCGCGACCGTACCGCGCCGCTCCCCGCCGACCACCGGCCGCGTCGACACCACCAGCACCCGGTCCGCCGTCAGATGCAGCTCGTCCTCGCGCGGCTCGGCCGCCAGCAGCGCGCCGGTCAGCGACGGCGGAAGCCTCAGCTCGTCCACCCGCGCGCCCACCACGTCGTTCCCCAGCGCCAACAGCTCCCGCGCCCCGTCGTTGATCAGGGCGATCCTCCGCTGTCCGTCCAGCATCACCAGCCCCTCGCGCACCGCGTGCAGCGCGGCCTGGTGGTAGTCGTGCATGGCGCTCAGCTCGGCGGCGTTCATGCCGTGCGTGTGCCGCCGCAGCCGCGCGTTGACCACGTACGTACCGACGCCGCCCAGCGCCAGCGCCCCGCCCGCGACCCCGAGCAGGGCGGTGACCTGCCGCTGCACCTGCTCGCTGATCCGGTCGATGGTGATGCCCGCGCTGACCAGGGCGACGATCCGGCCCCGGTCCCACACCGGCGTCACGGTCCGCACCGAAGGCCCGAGCGTCCCCGGATAGGTCTCCGTGAGCGTCTCGCCGTGCTGCGCCGCCTCGATGTGGCCGAGATACGTCTTGCCGATCCGGTCCGGCTCCGGGTGCGTCCAGCGCGTCCCGTCCGGCGCCATCACGACCACGAATGTGACGCCCCCGTCGCGCGTGAGCGCGTCGGCGTACGGCTGGAGGACCCCCGTCGGGTGTGCCGAGCGGGCCGCCGCGACCACCGACGGCGACCGCGCGACGGCCGTCGCCGTGGCCGTGACCTGCCGCTTGGCGGTCTCCTCCGCCTGGCCGCGGTCCGTCACGTACACGAACAGCGCGTATCCGGCCACGATGGCCGCGACCAGCACGGCCTGCATCGCGAAGAGCTGGCCGGCGAGGCTGCGGGGGAGTGGCACGCGGGGTATGCGCATGGGCCAAGTCTGCCTGTCCGGATTCGTGTGCCGGATTCGTGTGAACGAAACGTACGCAACGGTGACCGGTGTCACAAGCGTGATGGATAGTCGCGGGGCATCCACGCGGGACGACGTGGAGCGACTCAAGGACGAGGGAGGACCCCCGTGGCCGCACGACGGGAACGTACCCACTATCTCTACCTGGCCGTCATCGCGGCGGTCGTGCTCGGCATCGTCGTGGGCTTCGCCGCCCCCGACGTCGCCAAGGAGCTGAAGCCGCTCGGCACCGGATTCGTGAGCCTCATCAAGATGATGATCTCGCCGGTGATCTTCTGCACGATCGTGCTGGGCGTCGGCTCTGTCCGCAAGGCCGCGAAGGTGGGTGCCGTCGGAGGTCTGGCCCTGGGCTACTTCATGGTGATGTCGACGATCGCGCTCGCCATCGGCCTGGTCGTCGGCAACCTGCTGGAGCCGGGCTCAGGGCTGCACCTGACGGACGCGGCGCGGGCCGCCGGTACGGCGCAGGCGGAGGGCGCGAGCGAGGGCACGGTCGACTTCCTCCTCGGGATCATCCCCACGACCCTGGTCTCCGCGTTCACGGAGGGCGAGGTCCTCCAGACCCTGCTGGTCGCGCTGCTCGCGGGCTTCGCGCTGCAGGCCATGGGCAAGGCGGGCGAGCCGATCGTGCGCGGCATCGGGCACATCCAGCGGCTCGTCTTCCGCATCCTGGCGATGATCATGTGGGTGGCCCCGGTCGGCGCGTTCGGCGCCATCGCCGCCGTCGTCGGCTCCACCGGTGTGGACGCCCTGAAGTCGCTCGCCGTCATCATGCTCGGCTTCTACGCCACCTGTCTCGTGTTCGTCTTCGTGGTGCTCGGCACGCTGCTCCGCCTCGTCGCGGGCATCAACATCCTGTCCCTGTTCAAGTACCTGGGCCGCGAGTTCCTGCTGATCCTCTCCACGTCGTCGTCCGAGTCGGCCCTGCCGCGCCTCATCGCGAAGATGGAGCACATGGGCGTCAGCAAGCCCGTCGTCGGCATCACCGTGCCGACCGGCTACTCCTTCAACCTGGACGGCACCGCGATCTACCTGACGATGGCGTCCCTCTTCGTCGCCGAGGCGATGGGCCAGCCGCTGGCGGTCGGCGAGCAGATCTCGCTCCTCGTCTTCATGGTCATCGCGTCCAAGGGCGCGGCGGGCGTCACCGGCGCCGGGCTCGCCACGCTGGCGGGCGGCCTCCAGTCGCACAAGCCCGCGCTGGTCGACGGCGTCGGCCTGATCGTCGGCATCGACCGGTTCATGAGCGAGGCCCGCGCCCTGACGAACTTCGCGGGCAACGCGGTCGCGACGGTGCTGGTCGGCACGTGGACCAAGGAGATCGACACGGCGCGGGCCGCCGAAGTGCTGGCCGGCCGGGTGCCGTTCGATGAGAAGACACTCGTGGACGACGGACACGGCGGCGGCGCCGAGACCGAGACCGAGACCGGGGCCGGGGTCGGGGCCGGGGCCGATGTGCCGCAGGCGTGCGGCGAGGAGAAGGCGCCCGCGCGCGTCTGACCGTCGCGACAGACCTTCGCAGGGGTGCGGAGGGCAACCGCGCGGGAGCCTGGTCGGTGGCTCCCGCGCGGTTCTGCTGTGCGCGGGCCGGGTGCCGTGCGGCGTACCGCCGGTAACATACTGGCAGGTAATGGCATGTGCATGTCGACCCGTCGACACCCGCCTGCGAAAGGGACGCCCCGATGTCACGTCTCGCCCGCACCACCGCCGTGCTCGCCCTCGCCCTCACCCTCGGGCTCGCCCCGGCCGCCTCCGGCACGGCGGCCCCTCAGGAGCCGTCGCCGTCCGCCCTCCGGGACGTCGTCCTCGTCGGCAACAGCGCTGATGGCACCGTGAGCTTCCTCGACGCCCGTACGTACCGGAACCTCGGCACCCTCGACGTCATCCCGGACCTCGACGAGATCCTCGCCGGCATGGACCTGTTCCGGCGGGCCGCCTACGAGATCGTCAAGCAGCAGGCGGGCGGCGACAAGTTCGTCGACGACGCCCACCTCTCGCCCGACGGCCGCACCCTGTACGTCTCACGCGGCAACCTCGGGGACGCCGCCGCGTACGACGTCGCCTCCGGCCGCCAGGTGTGGCGCACCCACCTCGCCGGCTTCAAGGCCGACCACGCCGCGCTCTCGCCCGACGGCCGCACGTTCGTCGTGTCCGCGATCAGCGCGGGCAAGGCGCAGACCCTCGACACGGCCACCGGCCGCATCACCGGCGAGTTCCCGACCGGCACGTACCCGCACGAGAACATCTACTCGGCGGACGGCTCCCTCATCTACAACATGTCCATCGGCGTCACCTCCCTGCCGAAGGCCCTCGACTGGATGAAGGGCACCAAGCAGGTGACGGTCGCCGACGCCACGACGCTGAAGGTGGTGCGGACGTACACCTTCGACAAGGGCGTCCGCCCCGCCGTCGTCACCCCGGACGGCAGGACCATGTACGCGCAGCTGTCGTACCTCAACGGCTTCATCGAGTACGACCTGGAAGCCGGCCGTACCGTACGCACCGTCGAGATGCCGTTCAGCGCGGCGGGCGCGGCCCTCAAGCCCGACGACTACCCGCAGAACTCCGCGCACCACGGCATGGCCATGAACGCGGCGCAGGACAAGCTGTGCATGGCCGGGACCATCGACGACTACACGGCGGTCGTGTCCCGCCCCGGCCTCACCACGGACGGCTACGTCCACTACCCCCAGGGCTCGCTGCCCTACTGGGCGGTGACCGGCCCCGGCGGCAGGCACTGTTGGGTCACCCTCTCCGAGCGCGACGAGGTGTCGGTCGTCGACTACGCCACCGCGAAGGAGGTCGCCCGCGTGAAGGTGGGCGACTTCCCGCAGCGCGAGCGGGCGGGCAAGGTCGCGGAGGCGGCCCTCCCGGGCCTCACGCCGCAGGGCTGACGGACGCCGCCTCCAGCAGCGCCAGTTCCTCGTCGGACAGCACGAGGTGGGCCGCCCCGGCCGAGTCCCGGGCCGTGGCCGGGCGGCTCGCGCCCGGGATCGGGACGACGGCCGGGGACCGGGCCAGCAGCCACGCCAGGGCGACGCGCTGCGGGCTCACCCCGCGCTCCCGCGCCACCCGGTGGAAGGCACCGAACCGGAAGTCGGCCTCCTGCCGCGACGTGCCGTCCAGGGAGCTGCGGGCGATCCCGCCGAGCGGGCTCCAGGGCAGGAACGCCAGCCCGAGCCGCCCGCACAGCTCCAGCTCGGGCTCCGCGTCCCGCACCGCAGGCGAGTACCGGTTCTGGACCGACACCAGCCGGTCGCCCAGGACGTCGCGGGCCAGCAGGATCTGGTCCACGTCCACGTTCGAGACACCGGCGAACCGGACCGTGCCCGCGTCCAGGAGGTCGCGGACCGCGCCCAGCGAATCGGCGTACGGCACGGCCGGGTCCGGCTTGTGGAGCTGGTACAGGCCGATCGCCTCGCCGCCCAGGCGCCGCAGCGACCCCTCGGCGGCGCGCCGCAGGTGCGCCGGGGTGCCGTCGACGGTCCAGCCGCCGTCCGCCGTGCGGCCGCGCCCGCCCTTCGTCGCCACCAGGACCCGGTCCCTGTCCCCGCCGTACGCGGCGAGGGCGCGGGCGACCAGGAGTTCGTTCGCGCCCGGTGCGCCGCCGGGGGCGTGGTACGAGTCGGCCGTGTCGATCAGCGTGACGCCCGCGTCCAGCGCCGCGTGCACCGTGGCGACGGCGCGGGCCTCGTCCGGGTGGCCCTCGATGGAC
Organism: Streptomyces sp. TRM64462; assembly: GCF_013362995.1. Taxonomy (GTDB): domain Bacteria; phylum Actinomycetota; class Actinomycetes; order Streptomycetales; family Streptomycetaceae; genus Streptomyces. Next base: position 5,394 of record NZ_JABWDV010000300.1, read on the forward strand.
AGCGGCATCGCGCCGAGCCCGATCACGCTCACGTCCGCTCCGGCCAGCGCGCGGTACCTCATCGCCGCGCCCCCAGGGTTTCAGCGACGGCCCTGTCGAGCCAGTCCGCCGTGTGGCCGAAGCGGTGACCGAGCGCGGTCGCCCGGGAGTTGTCCATGGCGTACGCGCGCGTGAAGGAGAACGGGGACACCCGCCCCACCTCCACCTCCCGGAACACCGCGGCCGCGCCGCCCGTCGTACGGGTCACGGCCGCGCAGATGTCGCGTGTCGTCAGCGGGCCGTGCGCGTGGGCGTTCACCGGCCCCGTGAAGTCCTGTTCCGCCGCCCAGGCGAGGAAGGCGGCGGCCTCCTCCACGTATATATAGGTGGCCGGATGATTCACGGCCGGTACGGCGATGGGCTCGCCCGCCCGGATCCGGTCCGCGTAGTGCGTGAGACGGCCGGTGAAGTCGTCGGCGCCGCCCAGCACATGCGCCATGCGCACGGCCGTGAACGGGACGACCGGGTCCCGCGTGAACACCGCCTCCGCCTGCCGCTTGCCCTCGCCGTAGTGCGCGTCGAGGAACTCCGGGTCGTCCCAGGGGAGCGACAGGTCGACCGCGACCGTACGCGGGTCGACGGCGTCCTCGCGGACCGGCGCGGACGGGCTGTGCTCGTACGCGTACACCTCGACCGTCGACGTCATGACGTACCGGCCCGTGCGCGGCCCCAGGACCCGGCGGGCGACCGCGGCCTGGCGGGGCGTGTAGCAGACCTGGTCGACGACCACGTCGAACGCACGGTCCCCGAGCGCGGCCGCCAGCGCCGCGTCCAGCGCCGCCTCGTCGTCCCGGTCCGCGACGACGTGCTCGGCGCCGGCGGGCGGCGGCGGGCCCGACGAGCCGCGGTTGACGACCGTGACGCGGTGGCCGGAGGCGAGCAGCCGCTCGACCAGCCGCCGCCCGACGTACCGGCTCCCGCCGATGACGCAGACGTGCATGATGACCAACTCCCTTGCGTGGTACGTCCAGTGTTACGTTGACGCGCCACGAACTGAAGGGGGAACCATGGGAGATCCGGCCGCCACGCCGAAAGAACAACGGCATCCGCGCCCCACCGCCATCGAAACGTCGGCGCCCGGTTTCGACGACACCGACCGGCGGATCCTGGAGGAGATCCAGACCGACGGCCGCGTGAAACTGAGCGAGCTGGGCCGCCGCGTCCGGCTGAGCCCCGCCGCCGTCGCCGAGCGGGTGCGGCGCCTTGAGGCGTGCGGGGCCGTCACCGGCTACGGCGCCCATGTGTCGGCGGCCCGGCTCGGCTACGGCATCCAGGCGTTCATCCGCGTCAACCCGCACGGCGGCTACACCTTCAAGCACCCCAGGACCCTGGAGCTGCTGGACCGGCCCGAGGTCGTCGAGGCGCACCACGTGGTGGGGGAGGACTGCTGGATCCTCAAGGTGGCGGTGCGGGACACCGTCCACCTGGAGGACGTCCTGGAACAGACGTCGGTCCTCGGCCGTACGACGACGTCGATCGTGCTGTCGTCGCCGCTGGAGCGGAAGCCGCTGCTGCCCTGAGCCCGCCCTGGCCGACGCGTACCGGCGTGGACGCGCGCCGTGACATGTAGACGGCGTCTGTGCCGTAGCTGTCCGGGAGCGGCACGTCGCGATGGGGGCGGTAGCCGTGCGCCGACCAGAACGGCTCGCTGCCGCCGACCGCGACCAGCGACATCCGCTCGTACCCCGCAGCCCTGGCCGTCGCCGTGAGATGGCGCAGCAGCCGCCGCGCCAGGCCCCGGCCGCGCAGCTCATCGGCGACGACCAGGTCGTGCAGGTGCAGGTTCGCCGAGCGGAAGCCGCCGGCCTCGCCGTGCGCCAGGTCCGGGCAGCGGAACAGCGGATACGGCAGGGCCAGGACGTAGCCGGCCGTCGCGCGGCCGCCCGCGTCCAGGACGAAGCAGGTCGCCGGGGACACGCGGCCCCGCGACTCCAGGGCGGCGCGCCCCTCCGACAGCGCGAGCCGGGCGTACGTACGGGCCTCCAGCTCCGCGATGCCGTCCCAGTCGGCCGCGCGGATGGGCCGGATCCGGAGGTGGGCGTCGCACGGGTCCATCTACCCGCCCACGCACGTGTACGGCAGCGGCCGGAAGCCGTTGAACCCGAGGGTCGTGTAACTCATGGCGTACGCACCGGCAGACAGGATCCACACCGGGTCGCCCGACGCGAGACCGCGCGGCACCAGGACCGGCGCGTGCCCCGCGCCGTACGCGTCGTCGCTGTCGCACGTGGGGCCCGCCACCACCGCCGGGACGCGGCCGTCGGCGGTAGTTGTGTGGCCGGGGAACACCATCCGGTACTGGAGCGCGTCCATCTCGTACAGGCCGTTGAACTTGCCGCAGCTCAGATACAGCCAGTGCCGCAGCGCCCCGTCCCCGCCGCGCCGCGCGGCGAGGCGCGCCACATGGGCCCTGATCGCCCCGTGGTCCGCGACCAGATGCCGCCCCGGCTCCACGACGAACCCCAGCGGCGACCGCGCCACCCGCCGCAGCCGCCGCATACCGTCCCGCATCACCGCGAAGATCTTGTCCAGCGGCGGGTCCAGCGGCCTGCCGCGCCGGTCGAGGTACCCGAGCGCGGGCAGCCCGCCGCCCAGGTTGACGTGGTCCAGGCGGATGCCGCGCTGCTCCAGGGCGGCGACCGTGTCGGCGAGCGAGTCGAACGCGGCCATCCACGCCTCGGCCGTCATCTGCTGCGAGCCGACGTGCACCGACAGGCCCGACGGCGTGAGGCCCGCCGCCCGCGCCGCCTCCAGGAGGCGCACGGCGTCGGGCCCCGGGCAGCCGAACTTGCGGCCGAGCCCCCACAGCGCCCCGTCCCCGCCGGTCGCCAGGCGGCAGAACACCCGGGCGCCGGGGGCGTGGGCCGCCAGCGCGGCCACGTCCTCCGCGCTGTCGGTGGCGAAGTCCCGTACGCCCAGGCGGTGGGCGGCCGCGATGTCCCGGTCGGACTTGACGGTGCTGCCGTAGTGGACGCGGCGGACGGGTACGCCGGTGCGCAGCGCCCGCTCGATCTCGCCGGGGCTCGCCGTGTCGAACCCGGCGCCGCGCGCCGCGAGCCGGGCCAGCACCTCGTCGACGGGGCACGCCTTGAGCGCGAAGCGGACCCGGACGCCCGGGAGTTCCCGTACCAGCGTCGCGTACCGGTGCTCGATACCGGCGAGGTCGTAGACGATCCGGTCGTCGGACGCGGCGGCGAGGGCGGCGCGCAGCGCGCCGGTCAGCGGGGTGCCTCGATCCATGACGCTCAGATCCGTGACGGTCAGATCCGTGACGCTCAGATCCGTGACGCTCAGATCCGTGACGCTCAGATCCGTGACGCTCAGGTCCATGACGCTCCGGTTCCTGGTGCTCAGATCCATGACGCGCCGGTCGCCCTGCTCGCCCGCACCAGCGGTTCCCACCCGTCGATCAGCAGCGCGAAGCCCGCCATGTCCCGCGCCGCCTCGTCGAGCAGCTCCCCGCGGCGTTCCGCCAGGGTGTCCGCGACCCGGGTGTAGCGGCCGCCCAGTTTCCGGTACGAGCGGTCGAGCACCTCCAGCCGCTCGGTGTTCTCCGCCCGGTCCAGGCCGACGCTGTCCCGGACGAACCCGGCGACGGCGGACGCCCGGACGTGGCCGTCGGCGTCGAGCAGCGACTCGCCGGCCGCCGCCATCCGCGCGTACACGGCGTTGAAGTACAGCATCGACAGCAAGAACTTCACGAACCGGAGCTGGTACGCGAGGAAGCCCGGGTCCGTGCGCCGCTCGCCGGTGTGGAAGTTGACGATGTCGCGGTTGTGGAGCACGCCCGGCAGCCGGGCGTCGTGCACCAGGTGGATCAGGAAGTAGTCGCTGCCGATGGTATCGGTGGCGGGCGGCAGCGGCACGCGCGCGTAGACCGCGTCCGCGAAGCCGATGTTGCACATGTCCACGCGCATCGGGTCGACGGTCGCGAGCACCGTACGGTCGTCCGTGAACGGCTCCGTGCCCGGGCCCGCGCCCCGGAACGACTCCTCGACCAGCTCCCGCTTCCGCTCGCCGGACCAGTCGGCGGGCGCCCACAGGCCGACGACGTCCTCGTACACCGCCGGGTCGATCCGCCGCATCTCCGCGATGTCCACGGACATCTCACCGACGAACGAGCCGCCCGCCATCGCCACGGACCGGTGCGCGTACGCCGGGTCGAGCGTGCACTCCGACACGTGCGGCGCGACCTCGGACGCCCGCCGCCCGAGCGCCGCCAGCTCGTGGCGGACCGGGAACAGGGGCGCCCCGTCCGGGCCCTTCCGGTAGCGGCTGTCCGAGTCCCTGCGGTGCACCGAGGCGCACCCCAGGGCCGCCGCGATCAGGAACGCCCGGTTGGTGCAGGCGCCGTACGACAGCCGCGACGGCAGCATCAGATCGAGCACCCGGTCCGGCGCATCGGCCCCCGAGCGGTGGACGACCTCGCGCAGGAACGTCCGCTGCTCCTCCTCGCCCAGGTGGTGCACGACCACACCGGGCGCGGGCGGGAGGGCGGCGACGGCCGCGCGGTGCGCGTCGAGGACGGGCGGCTCGGACGAGTCCAGGACCAGCAGGTGCACCTCGACGCCGAAGTGCTGTGCCCCGTACGCCGCTTCCTCGGCGACCGCCGCGATGGTGGCGGCGCAGGCCCGGTTCGTCGGGAGGGTCAGGCAGACGCGGCGCACGCCGTCTCGCCCTCCTTCCACGGATCGAGGCCCAGCAGCCTGCGGCCGAGGCCCGTCAGCTCGGCCGTCCCGTACCGGAGCGACTCGTGCCGTATCGCGTCCCCGACCAGCGTCCTGTTCCAGTCGGGCGTGCTCAGCCGGCGCCACGAGTCGACACGGGACGTCCTGAGGGTCTCGTGCCCTTCCAGCGCCGGCATCATCGACAGGTACTGGACGGCCCGCACCCCGTCCCGCGAGGTGTTGCGGGCCACGCCGTGCGCCAGCAGACCGTTCCAGATCAGCAGGTCGCCCGCCTTCAGCTCGGGCCGTACGACGGGGAACTCGGCCCGGTCGACGGCCGGCCGGACCGGGTCGCGGTCCGCGGGCTGGGCCGCCTTCCACCGGTCGAACAGCCGGAACAGCTCGGGGCAGCACTGGAAGCCGCCCAGCTCCGGCCGTGTGTCGTTGAGCGCGATGATGCCCTGGACGCGCTGCGGCGGCACACCGAGCGTGGTGTCGACGTCCCAGTGCAGCTCGATGTCGAAGCCCTTGTCGGTGGGCGCGATCAGGGCGCGGTCGCGGTTCTTCACATTCGGCGGGTTGAGGTTGAGCCGGTCCAGGGTCACCCACAGCTCCTCGCAGTCCCAGACGTCCACGAACGCGTCGTACACGCGCCGCGTCTGCCGGCTGTCCCAGATGAGCTGGTGGTGGTACGCCTCCACGAACCCGTAGACGTGCAGCTCGCGGTCCAGGTCCGTACGGAACGGGCGGTCCTCGTACCAGGTGTCGGGCCGGTCCGGGTCGAGGCCCTGGAACTCCCAGGTGAAGTCGAGCAGCCGCCGCGCCGCGTCCGCCGGGATCGCCTCGCGGACGACGACGTAGCCGTACGTCTGCCAGAACGCGAAGTCCGCGTCGGACAGCACGCGCAGCGGCCGTGACTTGCGCAGCTCCCGGAGCGGGGTCTGCGCGAGGTAGCTCTCGCCGCCGGCGCTGAAGTACGGGACGTCCGACGCGGCCCGGTGGAGGTACGGGCGGCGGTCGGGGACCTGGCCGCTGTCGGCGCTGTCGTCGCTGCCGGGTGTCGTCGGCATGCTGTCGCTCCCTGCCTGGTCGGGGGTGGTCGGTCAGCGGTAGGCGCGGGCCTGGAGCTCGAAGAGCTCCGCGTAGAGGCCTTGTCGGGCGATGAGCCGGTCGTGTCCGCCGTGTTCGCGGACCGTGCCGTTCTCGAGGACCACGATCAGATCGGCCGACCGGACCGTGGAGAAGCGGTGCGAGATGAAGAGGGTGAGCGAGCCGCTGTCCGCGCGCGCCCGGTCGGCGGCGTCCGTGAACCGCTCGAACAGGTCGTGCTCGGCGGCCGCGTCCAGCGCCGAAGCGGGCTCGTCGAGCAGCATCAGGAGCGGGTCCCGCCGGATCAGGCAGCGGGCCAGGCCGAGGAGCTGCCACTGCCCGCCGGACAGCTCGGTGCCGTCGCCGTAGCCGCGCCCCAGCAGGCCGTCGAGGCCGCCGGGCACCCGGTCGAGCACCCGCTCGGCGCGGGCCCGTGCGAGCGCGTCGCGCAGCGCCGCGTCGTCCGCGACGGCGGGGAGCCGGCCCACGCCGACGTTCTCGCGCAGCGGCAGCTCCAGGCGGGCGAAGTCCTGGAACAGCGGCGCGATCCGCGCGGACCAGGCGGCCGGGTCGAGGTCGCGCAGGTCGGTGCCGTCGACGAGGATGCGGCCGGACGTGGGCCGGTACATCCCGCACAGCAGCTTCACCAGGGTGCTCTTGCCGGCGCCGTTCTCGCCGACGAGGGCGACGGTCGCGCCGGCCGGCAGGGTCAGGCTGACGTCGGACAGGACGTCGCGGTCGCCGCCCGGGTAGCGGAAGGACACGTTCTCCAGCCGGATGCCTTCGCGCAGGCGCCCGGGTACGGAGCGGGCCGACTCCGGGGCGTCGTGCGCCGCGTCGGCGGACCACGCGCGCAGCCGGTCCAGGCGCTCGAAGGTGCGGCCCGCGCCCTGGAGCATCGCCAGCAGCCCGAGGCCCGTCGCCACCTGCACGCTGACCTGCACGGCGAGCGTGATGACCAGGATGATGTCGCCGACCCCGGCAGCCCCGTCCAGTGCCTGGCGGATCACCAGCCACAGCCCGCCGCCGTACGCGAGGGCGAACAGGAGCTGGCCCCCGGCGCGCAGGGCGGCAGCGCGCAGCGCGGCAAGGCGCAGCAGCTCGGTCGTCCGCCGCCACGCCGTCGCCTGATGGTGCATCAGGTCGGCTTCTGCGCCGCTCAGCCGGACCTCGGGTACGGAGTGCCCGGACGTGGCGAGGGCGAGCAGGTGGCGGCTGAGGCGGGTCGGTTCCGCCGACGCCTCCTTGGCCCGGTCCACGACGGCCTGCGCACGGTCCGCGACCAGCACCGGGGGCACGGCCGCGAGCGGCAGCAGCGCCAGCCACGGGTTGACGGTGGCGAGGATGACGGTCGTCACGGCCGCCTGGAGCGCAAGGCCGCAGAGCTGCAGGACGGCCTCCAGCGAGGTGCGCGTCTTCGGCAGCTCCTCCCGTACGAGGGTCAGCGTGTCCGCGAACTCCGCGCTGTCCAGGTGCTCCAGGCCGCGCGTGCCGTTGGAGGCCGTCAGCACCTCCTGGTGCAGCTCGGTCTCCTGGAGCTCGCCCAGCTCGAAGTAGAGGAGGTGCGCGAAGTGCCCCATGGACAGTTCGAGTACGAGGGCCACGGCGACGGCCGCCGCCAGCCAGGCGGCCGTCGCCGTGGCACCGCCGAGCGCGCTGTCCGTGAACGCGCGCAGCAGCAGGGCGATGGCCGGCGTGGCCAGGAATCCGACGAGGAGCAGCGCGGCCGCCGTGAGCAGCCGCCGCCGGTCCAGCCGGTACGCGAGCCCGAGCAGCGTCCGGACGGCGGTGAGGAGCGTGGTCACCGGGCCTCCAGGGCTTCGGGCGCGTTGGCGGGATCGCCGGCAGGGCCGTCGGCGGGGTCGTCGGAGAAGCGCTGCGCCTGGAGGCGGAACAGCTCCGCGTACCGTCCGCCCAGCGCGGTCAGCTCCGCGTGGGTGCCCTGCTCGGCGACCCTGCCGTGCTCCAGGACGACGATCCGGTCGGCCTTGCGCACGGTCGAGAAGCGATGCGAGATGACCACGCTGGTCAGCCCCTTGGTCATGGTGAGGAACCGGTCGAAGAACGCCACCTCGGCGCGCACGTCGAGCTGCGCCGTCGGCTCGTCGAGCACGAGCAGCCGCGCGCCGCGCTCCACGGCGTAGAACGCCCGGGCGAGCGCGACCCGCTGCCACTGCCCGCCGGACAGGTCGAGCCCGCCCTCGTACTGGCGGGACAGCACGGTGTCCGGGCCTTCGGGCAGCCGGGCCAGTACGTCGTCGAGCCCGGCGCGGGCGAGGGCGGCGTCGAACGCGCGCGGGTCGGGGACGCCGGTGCCGGGCGCGCCGAGCGTGACGTTGTCGCGCAGCGGCAGCTCGTACTGGTTGAACTTCTGGAAGATGACGGCGAGCCGCCGCTGCCACTCGGCCGCCGGGAGGTCGCGCAGGTCCCTGCCGTCGGCGGTGACGCGGCCCGCCGTCGGGTCGTGGAGGCGCGTGAGGAGCTTCACGAGGGTCGTCTTGCCGGCTCCGTTCAGCCCGACGATCGCGGTCGAGCGGCCGGCCTCGATCTCCAGGTCGAGCCCGTCGAGCACGGCGGGCCCGTCGGGGGCGTAGCGGAAGGCGACGCCTTCGAAGCGGACGGCGCCGGTGAGTCCGGGCGCGGCGGGCGCGGGCGCGCCGTCACGGGACCCGGCCGTCGCCGCCGGCCCCGGCCCCGTCCCCGTCGCTGTCGCTGTCGCTGTCGCCGTCTCCGTACCGGCTTCCTCGCCCGCCCGGCGGGTGAAGGCCGTGAGCGACCCGTACGCCTGCATGCCGTACAGGGTCTGTACGTCGCTCTCCGGGAAGTACACGCCGAACCGCAGGGGGATCAGCACCGCCTGGAGCGCGACCGCGAGCACCAGCAGCGACAGCTCGCCGCGCGCCGCGGGACCCGCGAGCAGCAGCAGGGCGCCCGTGCCGCCGGCCAGGCCGACCGCCGCGAGCACGACGAACGGGCCCAGGAGGATACGCCGCCGCCCCTCCCACAGCGGATCCAGGTAGCCGCGCGTGTCCCGGTGGTGGCGGTCCCGGAACCAGCCGGCCAGGCCCAGGACGCGGATCTCCTTGGCGGCCTCGGTCCCGGACGCGGTACGGCGCACGTACGTCATACGGCGCCGCGCGCCCGCCAGGCCCTGCCAGAGCCCCGAGAACCGGCCGAGCGAACCGCGCTGCCCGAACCGCAGCACCAGGGCGGTCGCCCCGGTGAGCAGCGCCGCCCACGGCGACAGGGCGACGCCGACGAGCACCACGGCGCCCAGGAGCTGCGTGTACCGGGCGATCAGCGCGAGCCCCCCGGCGGCCGCGTCGCCCGGCGTGGGCAGCAGCCGGTCGAAGGCGCCCCGGGCGTCGCTGAGCAGCTCCAGCGTGTCCTCGCGCTCCAGCGCGGCGACCGGGGCGCGGCGCAGCGCCGTGTCCATCAGTCCGCCGACGCAGTGCCCGTCGACGCGGCGCGTCACGACCTCGCCCAGCGCGGTCTGGAAGGGCGCGAGCAACTGCTGGAGCACGAACGCGCCGAGGGCCAGGACCAGCGCCCCGAACACGTCGGCCGCGCTGCCGCCCACGGCGTCGGGCAGCCGGTCGAGGAGCACGCTCATCCAGACGATGAACGCCAGCGGCAGCAGACCGATGACGACGTTCAGCACGACCGCGGCCAGGAGCAGCCCCGCACCGGCGCGCGGCAGCAGCCGCAGCAGGTCGAGCCAGCGGCCGACGCGGGCGCGGACGGCGCGGGCGCGGACGGCGGCGGAGGCAGGGGGCGACGGCGGTGACAAGCGCTTCTCCTCGGTCGGTGGGCAGCACGCGGCGGCCCCCGTGGGACGGGGGGCCGGTGCGGGGAGGGGGAGGAAGAGGGGGTCGGGCAACACCATTGGTCCAGACCTTCGCGGCTGTCAAGTGCCGTATTGCGAAGCGGACTTGTGGAGGGCGGTCGTCCGGAACGACCCGTCCGTGGAGATCATGATTGGTCTAGACAGCCAGCCGCGTGGCTGGTTAGGGTCCGTCACATACCGCCGAACCTCCGTTGAGCAGCAGCCTGCGCTCCGGGGGGCGTACCAGGGCCCGGCCTCCCGATCGGAGGCGTGCCGCCCGGATCGTCGAGTGACCCGCCCGTCCGCCGAACGGGCCGCTCCCGCCTGCCCTTCCCGCACTCCTCCGCCCCGCGTCTCCGTTCTGCCCGCCCGGCCGGAACCGAGACCCAGAAACGAGACCGAGGACGTCATGACCACCACCGCAACCCTCTGGGACGACGAGGTCCGCAGTGCCGTACGGCGGCTCACCACCGCCGCCGAGGACGAGTACTACAACCCGTACCAGACCTTCGACTGGCCGGAATCCATCCCCGAAGGCGCCCTGTGGATGAGCGAGGACCTGATGACGGTCCACGGCACCGACGCGGCCGCCGAGCTCACCCGCGAGCAGTACCTGGCCCTCGCGAAGTGGGAGAGCGTCAACTTCTACAGCCTCAACGTGCACGGCATCCGCGAACTCATGGCGGAGGTCGTCGCCCGGATCCACGCGCCCGGGTACGAGATCCCGACCCCGTTCTTCCACCACTTCCTGGGTGAGGAGAACGAGCACATGTGGTTCTTCGCCGAGTTCTGCCTGCGCTACGGCGGACGGCTCTACCCGGACCGCGCGATGGCCTTCCCCGAGCGCGAACAGTCCGCGCTGCTGGGCAACTTCATCGTGTTCAGCCGCATCCTGATCTTCGAGCAGATCGTCGACCACTTCAACAGCCGGATGGCCGCCGACACCGCCCTGCCGGACACCATCCGCGCCATCAACCGCGTCCACCACCAGGACGAGTCACGGCACATCGCGTTCGGCTGCCAGCTCGTACGGGCCCTGTACGAGCGGCTGAAGGAAGCCGGCGACCCGGCCGAGACGGCCTCCGCACGCGGGTACATCGAGCGGTACATCGACGCGTCCGTGCAGCAGCTCTACAGCGTCGACGCCTACCGCGACGCCGGCATCCCCGAGCCGTTCGCGTTCCGGCAGCGGCTCCTCGCGGACCCGGCGCGCAAGCCGGCCCACGACGCGATCACATCCCGTACGACCGCGTTCTACCGGCGCATCGGCGTCCTCGACTGACCACCTCCACGCCCGAGAGGGAACCGTTCCCCATGAGCACGAGCACTCCGAGCACCGCCACCGCGCCGGCCGTCGCCCTGAAGAGCCCGGGCGCGGGCCTGATGACCCTGGACCCGGTCCGCACCGCCCTGCTGCACGGCCTGGACGGCCTGCTGACGGGCCTGGCGGCGCGGCTCTCCGCGCCCGAGGTCGTGGGCCCGCCGCTGCTGTCCGTCGAGGGCCTCGCGCGGCTCGACTACTTCCGCAACTTCCCGCACCTGGGCGTCTCCGCCGCCCGCTTCGCGCCGGACGCCCTCGACGGACTCGCCGCGGGCGCCCCGGCGGGCGACCTGCCGCTGCGCCCCACGGGCCACCTCCTGCCGTCCGCCACCTGCTACGGCCTGCTGCTGTCCCTGGAGGGCCAGGACGTCGGCACGGAGGGGCTGCGGCTGTCGGCGGCCGGGCGCTGCTTCCGCAACGAGACCCACTACGACGGGCTGCGCCGCCTCTGGGGCTTCCACATGCGCGAGGTGCTGTACCTCGGCACCAAGGACGGCGCCGCCGAACACCTGGAGCAGGGCGCCGCGTTCGTCCAGGAGCTCGCCGGGCGCCTGGGCCTCACCCTCACCCGGGCCACGGCCGACGACCCGTTCTACGACAAGGGCGGCTCGCGGGCGAAGCTGATGGCCCTGGACCCGGTCAAGCACGAGTTCAGCGCGCCCGACGGCACCGCCATCGCGTCCGTCAACCGGCACCGGAACTTCTTCGGCGAGCGCCTCGGCATCCGCGCGGGCGCCGAGGACTCGGCGTTCAGCGCGTGCGTCGCCTTCGGCGTCGAGCGCTGGGTGCACGCGATGATCCTCGCCCACGGCACACCCGAGCAGGCCCTGAACAGGCTCCGCGATGCACAGGACTGACGCGGACGCGACGGCGGGCCACGGTCAGGGTGCCGCGACGGGGCACGGTGCCGGGTCGGGTCAGGGTGCCGCGACGGGGCACGGTGCCGGCTCGGGTCAGGGTGCCGCGACGGGGCACGGTGCCGGGTCGGGTCAGGGCGCCGCGACGGGGCACGGTGCCGGGCCGGGGCAAGGTGCCGCGACCGGGCACGGTGCCGCGACGGGGCACGGTGCCGGGCCGGGGCACGGTGCCGGGTCGGGACATGGTGCCGCGCTCGCTCGCGGGGCGGCCGCGCTCGGCGTCGGCTTCCCGCTGGTGCAGGCCGGCATGGGCGGCGTCGCCGGTCCCGCACTGGCGGCGGCGGTCAGCTCCGCGGGCGCGCTGGGCACGGTCGCCCTGTACAAGAGCGCCCCTCAGGAGGCGGCCGCGCTCGTCCAGGACACGGCACGGCGTACGGCGGCGCCCTTCGGCGTGAACGTCATCCCGGAAGTGGCGGGTGGCCTGCTGCTCGCCGGGCAGCTCGGCGCCGTCCTGGACGCCGCCGACCGGCCCCTGGTGCTCAACAGCTACGGGCTGCCCCCGGCCGAATTCGCCCGTACGGTACGCGAGGCCGGGCACCGGCTGCTCGTCCAGGCGGGCGACCCGGAGGACGCGGCCCGCGCCTTCGACCTGGGCGCCGTCGCCGTCGCGCTGCAGGGCACCGAAGCGGGCGGCCACCACCTGGGCACCCGGCCGCTGCCCGACCTGCTGGCCCGTACCGCCGCCGCCCTGCCCGGGCGGGTGCTGCTCGCGGCCGGCGGCGTCCACGACGCGTCGGACCTGCCGCCGCTGCTGGACGCCGGGGCCTCGGGCTGCCTGTGCGGCACGGCGTTCGCGGCCACGGCCGAGTCGGCCGCCCACCCGGCGTACAAACAGGCCCTGGTGGACACGGAGACCCCGGACGGCACCGTCGTCACCGACCGCTTCTCGATCGGCTGGCCCGGCCGCTCCCACCGCGTCCTGCGCGGCCCCGTCACCGACGCGCCCGAACCGCCGCCCGCCCGCATCATCGCCTGGACCACGGTGGCGGGCGGCCGCCGCCCGGTCCCCTGCGGTTCGGCCGCCGCCCCGACGACGGAGGCCGAGGGCCGTGTCGACGACATGGCCCGGTACGCGGGCCTGTCCACGCCGCGGATCACGGACATCGTCCCGGCGGCAGCGGTGGTGGCCCGCTTCCGCACCGCACTGCCCACGCCCACGCACCCCGGAAGGATGTGACCCGTCCGTGGCACCCCTCGATCTTCAGCTCGGTCAGATCAGCCAGCTCGCGTTCGGCTACTGGCACGCGCAGGTGCTGTTCTCGGCCACCGGGCTCGGGGTCTTCGACGCGCTCGCCGACGGGCCGCTGCCCGGCGACGCCGTGGCCGAACGCTGCGGGCTGCCCGCCGAGCCGTGCCGGCGGCTGCTGGACGCGGCGACCGCGCTGCGGCTCCTCGTACGGGACCAGGCCACCGGCGAGTACGGCAACACGCCCGCCGCCCAGCGGCTGCTCACCAGCGCGTCGCCCGAGTCCCTGACCCCCTGGGTCAAGGTCATGGGCCGCTGGTACGGGCCCTGGGGCGACCTGGGCGAGGCGCTGCGGCTCGGGCGGGCCGTGGAGCACCGCGGGTCGCGGCTCGGTGACGACCCGGCGTACGCCGAGGACTTCATCCTCGGCATGCACGCCTACAACTCCCGTACCGCGCAGGCACTCGCGGACGCGCTCCCCGAACCCGGCCCCGGGCCGCTGCGCATCGCGGACGTCGGCGGCGGCGCCGGCACGTACAGCATCGCCCTGTGCAAGGCGTGGGGCGAGGCCCGCGCCGAGGTCGTGGACCTGGCCGCCGTGCTGCCCATCGCCGAGGCCACCGTGGCCGGAGCCGGGCTGGCCGACCGGATCACCGTCCGCGAAGGCGACTACTACCGCGACTCCTTCGGCGCGGACCTGGACGTCGTGCTCCTCTCCAACGTCCTGCACCAGGAGAGCCGGGAGAACGGCCTCGACATCCTGCGCCGCGCCCGTGCGGCGCTCCGCCCCGGCGGCCGGGTGCTGGTCCACGGCCACTTCCTTGAGGAGTCCCGCACCGCGCCCGCCTTCACGACGCTGCACAACCTGTCGGCGCTCGTGCTGTGGAGCGGCGGCCGCAGCTACACGGCCGCCGAGATGGCGGAGCTCATGGCGGATGCCGGGTTCGCGGACGTGGACGTCCGCCGCACACCGGAACCGTCGGCCCGCCTGCTCGTCGGCCACCGCGCGGCGGACACCCGCTAGCACCCCCCGGCCCCGCACCGATCACCCCTCAGACGCCGGAAGAGAAGAAGGAAGAAGGAAGAACCCTCGCATGGAACCCGTCACCGAGTGGATCCACGGCAAGAACCCCGACCTGGACGGCCCCATCGGCGCCGACGAGGACCTGATCGAGGCCCGCCTCATCGACTCCCTCGACTTCCTGGAGTTCATCTACCTCCTGGAGAGCGTCTCGGGCCGCACCATCGACCTCCAGGAGGTCAGCATCGACGACTTCCGCACCCTGAACCGCATCCGGGAACGCTTCCTCACCACCACCACGGAGGCGGCCCGGTGAGCGACGCGCGGCTGACCTCCGACCCCTACCTCGTGCCGCACCTCGCGGACTCGGCGCTGGTCACCATCGACCTCCAGCGCGACTTCCTCTCCGACAGCCCGTACGGCATCCCCGGCACCACCGAGGTGCTGCCCCGCGTGCTGCGGCTGGTGGAGGAGTTCCGGGCGGCCGGACGCCCCGTTCTCCACATCGTCCGGCTGTACGAGAAGGGCGGCGGCAACGCCGACCTGGTGCGGCGCACCCTGCTCGCCGACGGTACGGAGATCGTCGCCCCCGGCAGCCCCGGCAGCGCCCTCGCCCCGGGCCTCGCCCCCGAAGGCGCGCCCGCGCTGGACCCGGACCGGCTGTTGCGCGGCCCCGGCCACCAGCAGCTCGGGCCGCGGGAGTACGCGGTCTACAAGCCGCGCTGGGGCGCCTTCTACCGGACGTCCCTGGAGGGCCTGCTGGCCGGGTTCGGTGTGGACACGCTCGTGTTCGCCGGCTGCAACCTGCCCAACTGCCCGCGCGCGAGCATCATCGAGGCCAGCGAGCGGGACTTCCGCGTGGTGGCGGTCGAGGACGCCCTGTCCCGTACGTCGGAACAGGGCCTGGCCGAACTGTCGGGCATCGGCGTGCAGCTCCTCACGACCGACGAACTGACCGCTCTGCTGGCCGAAACCCGCCCATGACGGCACCCGCAGGCCTCGTCGCGGCCGACCGCCCGGCGTCCGCGCCGGCACCCGCACCCGCGGCCGTGGCCGTCGTCGCGACGACCGCGGAGGTCCTGGCGCACCCGGAGCTGGACGAGGGGCTGCTCGCCCCGTGGGAGCGGCGGCGCCTCGCCCGCGTCCGCCTGGCGCCCCGCCGTGACGACGTGCTGGCGGCGCGGCTGCTGCTCCGGCTGTGCGCCGCCCGGTACACGGGCCGGCCCCTGTACGAGCAGGCCCCCGCCCAGTTCTGCGCCGCGTGCGGCCGCTACGGGCACGGCCGCCCGTACCTGCGCGGCCACCCGGGCACCGGCGTGAGCCTGAGCCACGCGGACGGTCTCGCCGCCGCGGCCGCCGGGCCGGGCCCCGTGGGCGTCGACGTGGAACCGGCC
>NZ_JABWDV010000301.1 GCF_013362995.1 Streptomyces sp. TRM64462
GCCGCGTTGCCGAAACGCCCACGTGGCTCCGCCACGAGGGCGCTCCGGCGCCTTGCGATCGCACGCACCAGACGCCGCGGGGCCCGCCCTTCGGGCGGACGACGGGAATTGTCAGACAGCCCTAGGACGCGCGGGCGTCCATCAGCGTCTGGCCGACGTTCACGAACCCGGACCTCTGCGCCACCAGGCGGCCCTTCCGTACCACCTGGAACGTCACGCGGTCGTTCACGATCCTGGGGAACCCGGGCGTGCCCAGCATGTCCTCGTAGCGCCAGCGCAGGGCGGGCGTGAGGCCTCCGGTGTCGACCCTGAGGCCGCGGTCCAGGGTGAGGGCGATCCTGCCGGGTGTCACCTCCTCGTCGCCGATGGCCTCCACGACCTGGTGGAGGACCGTGTACGCGATCCAGGTGGTCTGGACGCCCGCGTCCGCCGGGTCGATCCGGTTGTCCCCGAACGCGTGCTCCTGGACGACCTGCTTCATCCGCGACCAGCGCGCGTCGCCCGCGTCCGGGTACCAGCCGGTGATGTACGCGCCCTCGAAGGGCCCGGACGCGCCGCCCGTGCGGTCGACGAGCATCTGGTCGACGCTGCCGAGCACGGACGAGACGCGGATGTCGCGGCCGTCCGTGGGCAGCCGCCGGAACGAGTCGAAGAAGTGCGCGGTGCGCTCCCCGAGCGCGGCCGTGACGCAGCCGCGCTCCTCGCCCGCGCGGGTCCGGGAGCGGCGGGCGACGGCGGTGTACTCGCCGGCGTCCTCCGCGGCCGGGATGTCGACGGCCTCCCGCCGGCTGCCGCGGGCGAGGCCGGAGTTGAGGAGGCGGTGCAGGTAGTCGCCGGCGATGGTGTCGGGACGGACGAGGGACACGCGCTCGCAGGCGCCCGCGAGCTGCATGCCGTTCCCGGCGAGCAGCGCGATCTGCCCGCCGTTGACGGGATAGGAGACGAAGCTGGTGAACTCCTCGTCGGAGAGTCCGTAGCCGCCGATGTACGGGATGTTCGCGGCCTCCAGCGGGGCCATGAAGGCGCGGCCGTGCTGGCTGTACGAGCCGACGACCGCGACCGCCTCTTCCTTGATCGCCTTGCGGGCGCAGGCCGCGGCGCCGGTGGCGGAGTTGCCTTCGTTGCAGGTGATCACGCGGAGTTCGTGGCCGTTGATGCCGCCCTCGCTGTTGACCCAGCGGGCGTAGGCCTCTGCCATGGCCGGCATGCCGGGCATGTTGGTGGCTTTGGTGCCTTCGGGAGCCCAGGTCATCACCGTGATGGGCGCCCTGGAGCCCCCCGTGGCTCCAGGGAGAGCACCACAGCCGGTGAGGAGGGACGCCGCGACGAGGGCGAGGGCCGTCGCGGCCCTGGTGGTCAGTGAGGTGGGAAAACGTCGCCTGCCGTTACCGGTCATGGACACGCACAATTCCGCCTCATGGGTAACGCGGAAGCGAGCGGGGCTCAACGCTGGGTGACGTCGAGGTGAATTACGAGGGGCGGGCACCGCGTACGGTGGGACACGTACGATCGGGCGGATGCCCCGATGCGCCGTACCCCTCCCGGGACACGCGCCGATAGCTCGTCCGGGCCGTCTCCGCAAGGACCGAGCCCACAAGGTGAACGCAGATGAACACTTCCCGTCGCGGCCGTCGCTCCTCCACCATGGGCGGCATGCCGCTCAACGACATGCCCTGGTGGCGCTGGCGCGCGAACGTGCGCTCGGCGCTGCACATGCTCTCCGACGCCCGCTTCCACGAGGAGTGCTGGCTCGCGGGCGCCGACGGGTACGGGGACGTGACCGACGCCGTGTACCGGCTGGTCGAGGACACCTGGCTGGACAACTGGTCGGCCGAGAAGTACGTCGGGACGATATTCCGCGACTCGGGCGAGGCCGCGCTCGTCGACGTGGCCGTGCTGCGGGTCCTGCGGATCATGCACCAGGTCGGTCCCGACGCGCCCGTGTCGGCGTATCTGAACCACCACGGCTGGCCCGAGGCCGTACGGGCCGCACGCGAGGCCCATGTGCGGCTCGCCGCCGCCGACGGCGAGGACCCGGACGAGCCGCCGCGGCCGCTGGAGGCCCTCCAGATCATGACCGGCGCCCGCTGAGCCGGCCTCCCGTCCGGCCGCCGCTCCGCGTGTCGCTCCGCGATGCCGTCCGCCTGCCGGACCGGCGCTCGGCGGGGCGCGCCGGTGTGGCATCCTGCAAGGATGACCGACCAGTACGTCCTCACGCTCTCCTGCCCGGACAAACAGGGCATCGTGCACGCCGTGTCGAGCTACCTGTTCATCACGGGATGCAACATCGAGGACAGCCAGCAGTTCGGGGACCGCGAGTCGGGCCTGTACTTCATGCGGGTCCACTTCTCGGCGGAGGCGCCGGTCACGGTCGAGAAGCTGCGGGCGAGCTTCGCCGCCGTCGGTGACTCCTTCGCGATGGACTGGCAGATCCACCGCGCCGACGAGCGCATGCGGATCGTGCTGATGGTCTCGAAGTTCGGCCACTGCCTGAACGACCTCCTCTTCCGCTCGCGCATCGGCGCCCTGCCGGTCGACATCGTCGCGGTGGTGTCGAACCACACGGACTTCGCGGAGCTCGTGGCGTCGTACGACATTCCGTTCCACCACATCCCGGTGACGAAGGACACGAAGGCGGAGGCGGAGGCGCAGCTCCTGGAGCTGGTCCGCAGCGAGAACATCGAACTGGTCGTGCTGGCCCGCTACATGCAGGTCCTGTCGGACGACCTGTGCAAGCAGCTCAGCGGCCGCATCATCAACATCCACCACTCGTTCCTGCCGAGCTTCAAGGGCGCCAAGCCCTACCACCAGGCGCACGCGCGCGGCGTGAAGCTGATCGGCGCGACGGCCCACTACGTGACGGCGGACCTCGACGAGGGCCCCATCATCGAGCAGGAGGTCGAGCGCGTCGGGCACGAGGTCACGCCGGAGCAGCTCGTCGCCGTCGGCCGCGACGTCGAATGCCAGGCGCTGGCCCGCGCGGTGAAGTGGCACGCGGAACACCGCATCCTGCTCAACGGCACCCGCACAGTCGTGTTCGCGTAGGACCCGCGCCGCCGGTCCCGCCTACATGCGGCTCAGCGACGCCGCGGCGAACAGTACGTCCTTGATGGCCTCGCGGTCGCCGTCCTGGCCTGCCGCCGCCTCCGTCGGTGAGATGTGGCCCGCCACCAGCCGGCAGAACTCCTCCGCGTCCAGCGCGATCTGGGCCACCTCGTGGTCGGGTGAGCCCAGCGCCGCGGGGGAGTCCAGGGCGATGAACCAGTGCCCGCCGCCCGCGCCCTCGATCTCCAGGTGCAGGGAGCGGCCCGGTGCGCCCGCCTCGACGAGGCCGCGCACGGGGGCGGCCAGCCCGGTGCGGCGCCGGTCGGCGAGGGCCGCGGGCAGCAGCCGCGCCGCCAGGTCGACCATCCGGTGCAGATGGGCGCCGCTCGGCGGCTCGTACGGGTAGTCGACGGCGGCCGCGATGTCCTCGGCGTGCACCCAGCACTCGAAGGCCCGGTCGAGCAGCGCGTCCCGCAGCGGCAGCGAGGAGTTCCCGTACGGCACGGACAGGTCCGCGACGCCGCGGCCCGCGAACGACACCGTACGGACCAGGGTGTGGGCCTGCTCGCGCCACGGGCCCCGCACGCACCGCGTGTGGGTGTGGTCGGCCGTCCGCCAGTACGCGTCGGTGCGGGCGCCCGGTTCCCGCGGGGCCGGGTCCGTCGCCGGGTGCAGCGGGTCGTCCAGGCCGAGCGCGGTGGCCACCAGGCCGTCCACGGCCAGCAGATGGCCCATCACGCCAGCGACCGTGGTGCTGCGGCTCACCGGCCGGTCGCCCTCGAACCACTTCAGCCGCACCGGCGCCGCCCACTCCGACTCCGCGATGTCCCGGAGCAGCGCGTCGAGCCGGGCGGTCTCCGCGTCGTACGGGCCCGCCCACTCCGGTACGGGGATACGGGCGGGGCGGCGGCCCAGGCAGTTCTCCAGGACCTGGGAGCGGAGCAGCGGGTCGAGGTCCAGGTCGCGCTCGCTGTGCAGCAGGGCGACCGCGTCCCGCAGCCGCAGCGCCTCGTCCGCGCAGGGCGCGCACTCGGTGAGGTGCGCCTCGACGGCGGCCGTCTCGTCGGCGGAGCACGCGGCGAGCGCCCACGCGCCGAGCAGCGACTTCAGCACCCCGTGCGACAACTGCGGCACCGGCACCGGCGGCTGGGCCTGCGGCTGTGGCTGCGCGTGCCGTGGCTGCGGTGGTTGCGGTGGCTGCGGCTGCGGTGGCTGCGGAGGCGCCAGGTCGTCGGCGGCATGGCGCGGTCCCGGTATGCGCGGCGCGCGGCCCGTGCCTTCGCGGCCGTCGCCACCCGTCCCGTCGCGGCCGCCGCCGTCCAACGGGCCGTTCACCGCGACCGTCCGTGTGCGGACGGCGGGGGACCGTCCAAGGGGCGTGTGTGCGCCGTGGACAGCAACTGGAGCCCGAGCCGCAGCCGCCGCCGCGCCTCGTCCTCCGTCACACCGAGGCGCGCGGCGGTCTGCCGGTAGTCACGCCGCTCGAAGTAGGCGAGCTCCAGGGCCTTGCGCAGCGGCGCCGGCATGGACGTGACGATGTAGTCGGCGCGCGCCGCGACCGCCGCCCGGCGCACCCGCTGCTCCAGCTCCTCCGTGGAGCCCTCGCCGCGCTCGGCGATCTCGCGGGTGCCGGTCTGGCGCAGCCGGTGCACGGCCTGGCGGCGGGTCAGCCGCGCGATCCAGGAGCGCATGGAACCTTCCTGCCGGGGGTCGAACGCGTCGGGGTTCTCCCATACGTACCCGAACACCTCCCGGGTGACCTGGTCGGCGGCCTCCTGGTTCTCCAGCACCAGGTGGGCGGTGTTGTGGACGAGCGAGGCGAACCGGTCGTACAGCTCGCCCAGTGCGGCCGCCTCGCCCCGCGCCAGCCGCTGCTGCATCTTGCGGTCCCAGCGCGGTGGTGTGTCCTTCGCCATACCTCGAATGTAATGCCCGGTCACCGCCGCGCACCCTGCTTTGTTCAAGTACCCGCCCGGACGGGGTGGCGATGGTAAGGATGCGGTCACGCCGCGCACGGAGTGTTTCACTTGAGCAGGACGGGGCAGCCGGGACGGGAAGAAGAGGCTCCGGATACCCCGGTGGGGGCGGATGCCGGCGGGCGGGGCGGGATGGACGAAGGGGTACGCGCTTGATGCTGAGGGTGGAGTGGGCCGAGCGCGGCACCTGGGACGTCCTGCACATCTCGGGTGAACTGGACCTCGTGTCCTCGGCGGTGGTGCGGCGGCGGGTGCACGACGTGGTCGCCGAGGGGCGCCACCACCTGGTGCTCGACCTGTCCGGCGTGCGGTTCTGCGACTCCAGCGGCGTGGGCGTGCTGATCGCGTCGCGCCGGCTGCTGCACTCCTGCAAGGGGATGCTGCGGCTGATCCTGCCGGCGCGGGGCGCCGTCGACGGCTCGCACGTGAACCGGGTGCTGGCGGCGCTCGGCGTACGGCGGCTGTTCGACGTGTACCCGGACGTGGCCGCGGCGACGGGCGTTGCTGCGGTGACGGGTAGGGCCGCGGTGACGGGCGGGGCCGGTGGTGGTGATGGCGCGGACGGTACGGATGGTGAGGACGGTGCGCCGCAGTCGCTGAGCGCCTGAGCTGAGCGCCTGAGAGGTGCATCCGTGCACCGTCCTGCGCCTCCCGGACGGCGGTGTTCCCGTCGTACTCTCCCGCCATGGACGACACAGAGGAGCTGTACCAGCAGCGGATCGCCTCCCGGTTCACCGCGCTCGACCAGGAGGGCAGCGGCTACATCTCCCGTGAGGACTTCCTCGTCGCGGCCCGGCGGCTGCTCACCGAGTTCGGCGTGCCGTACCGGTCTGACAGGGGGCAGGCGCTGTCGGAGGGCGCGGAGGCGTTCTGGCAGGGGCTCGCGGGCATCGCGGACGTGGACGGCGACCAGCGGGTGTCGCGTGAGGAGTTCGTGCACGGCGCGGTGAAGCGGCTGCGCGACAACCCGGAGCGGTTCGCGGAGATCGCCCGGCCCTTCGTCCGCGCCGTACTCGCGGTCGCCGGCGCGAACGGCGCCGGACCCGACGCGGCGGGACTGGAGCGGGCGCTGCGGGTGCTGGGCGTGGAGGCGCCCGCGGCCGCGCTCGCCGCACGGGAGCTGGAGGCGCGGGGGGACGGGCGGATCGAGGAGGAGGCCGCTGTCGCCGCGCTGGCGGGGTACTTCATGCTGGCGTGACGCGCGGGTCGCGATGACGCCGTGATGACACCGAGTGACGAGAAGGGCCGCATTTCGATACCGGGTCGTGTCCTGCGCGCCGCCCGTCGCAGGCGGGCGCGGGACCCCGCTCGGGTACGCTCCGTGGCGGACGCGCGGGGGTGGGGCGGCTGTTCGACTGCTCGGAGTGAGCGTCGCACAGTATGCACCAACCGTACTCCTTCACGCGGGAATATGCCCGAAGCGCTTGTTGCGGTGACTGTACGTCAACCATGCTGTCCCACAAGGAACGCTGTGAGGCGCGAGGCGATGTGTCCGCCGGTTCGGATGGTGTGAGCGGTGCAGGTGCTTCAGATTCAGTTGGAGGTCGGGCCCGAGCCCTCGGAGGTGGGACGGGCCCGTAGATGGGCGAGGTCACGACTGGCAGGGTCGGGGATAGCTGCCGACGAGCCGCTGACCGAGACCCTGGTGCTGCTCATCTCGGAGCTGGTCACCAACGCCGTGGTGCACACGGGCCGTCCGGCCGTGCTGCGGATGCTGTTCGGCCCGGGCGGTGCCGGGGCCGGCATCGTGCGCGTCGAGGTCGCGGACCGCAGTGCGGTCCCGCCGCAGCAGCGCAGGGCGGACGGCGGCGACACGCACGGCCGGGGCCTGGAGCTGGTCGACGGGCTCGCCGACCGGTGGGGCTGGCAGCCCGAAGGGGCCGGGAAACGTATCTGGTGCGAGGTCGACAGAAGCGCGCCGGTGTTCACGACCGTGGTGCACGATTCCGGTGCGTACGATCCGGCGCGCGCCGTCACAAATACCACGTAACGGTTATTTCCCTGAATACCTGTTGACGGGCGGTGTCCGCCTGATCACCCTTGGATCAGCGATTCGTGGCGAGGGGACGCCGAGGGCTTGACGCCCTCGGCGAGTGCGGGTCGTGAGAGCGGGTGGCGGCCGCCGTGCCGTGCTCGGGGCGCGCATACGCGAGCCGCCACCCGAAGAAGACGCCCTGCCGCACGCGGCTCACGCACGGGGCCGCGCGTCCGTGCCGTTTCCCTGGAACGTGCGGCGGTAGACCGTCGGCGGAACGCCGAGCGCGGCCTGTACATGCTGGCGCATCGACTGGGCCGTGCCGAAACCGGCGCGCCGGGCCACCTCGTCCATGGACAGGCCGGTCGACTCCAGGAGCTGGCGGGCCCGTTCGACGCGCTGGTGCGTCAGCCACTGGCCGGGGCTCACCCCGACCTCCTCACGGAACCTGCGCGTGAACGTCCGTACGCTCATCGCCTCGCGCGCCGCCAGGTCGCGGAGCTGGAGCGGCTCGTCGAGGCGGGTCAGCGCCCAGGCGCGGGCGCCCGCCGTCGTCGCGAGGCGCGGCTCGGGCACCGGGCGCCGGATGTACTGGGCCTGGCCGCCGTCCCGGTGGGGCGGGACGACCGTGCGGCGGGCCACCTCGTTGGCGACGGCCGCGCCGTGGTCGCGGCGCACGATGTGCAGGCACAGGTCGATCCCGGCGGCGACCCCGGCGGACGTGAGGACGTCGCCGTCGTCGATGAACAGCACGTCCGGCTCGACCCGCACCGAGGGGAACCGCCGCTGGAAGTGGTCGGCGGACGCCCAGTGCGTCGTCGCGGGCCGCCCGTCGAGGAAGCCGGCGGCCGCCAGCACGTACCCGCCCGTGCAGATGGAGACCAGGCGGGCGCCGGGCCGGATGTGCGCGAGCGCCGCCGCGAGTTCGTCGGTGAGCCGCCCCTCGTCGTACACCGGCCCCAGCTCGTACGAGGCGGGCACGACGACCGTGTCGGCGGTGGCCAGCGCCTCGGGCCCGTGTGCCACGTCGACCGCGAAGTCCGCGTCCGTGGGGACCGGGCCGGGGGCGAGGCCGCAGGTCACCGTCTCGTACAGGCGCTGCCCGGTCTCCGGGTCCTTGGCGCGGCCGAAGATCCGGTGGGGGATGCCCAGTTCGAAGGGGAGCAGGCCGGCGAGGGCGAGGACGGCGACACGGTGCGGGCGACGCTGCGGCATGGCCCGATCGTATCGAAACATGTCATCCGGGCCAGTGGTCCGGGTGACGCGGGGCGGACAGTCTGGTGGCCGTGAACAGGACAACCCTTCCCGAGCGGCCGGCAGAGCCCCGTGTCGCCACGCGCCGCGTCCGTCTTCCCCGCGTCCACCGGGCGTGGTCCGTCGCCGCCGTCACGTTCGTGACGATCGTCGGCGCGGCCGCCTTCGCGTCGTTGCCGGGACTGCTGATCGAGCCGCTGCACGAGGAGTTCGACTGGTCGCGCGGCACGATCGGCTTCGCGGTGTCGGTGAACCTGGCGCTGTACGGGCTGACGGCGCCGTTCGCGGCGGCGCTGATGGACCGGTTCGGCATCCGGCGGGTGGTGGCGGCCGCGCTGACGGTGATCGCGGCCGGGTCGCTGCTGACGGTGTGGATGACGGCGGCATGGCAGCTCGTGCTGTTCTGGGGCGTCCTCGTCGGCCTGGGCAGCGGCTCCATGGCGCTGGCGTTCGCGGCGACGGTCACCAACCGCTGGTTCACGGCGCGGCGCGGCCTGGTGACGGGCGTCCTCACGGCGGCCGGCGCGTCCGGCCAACTGGTGTTCCTGCCGCTGCTGTCGTGGCTGGTGGAGCACCAGGGCTGGCGCCCGGCGGCGGTGACGGTCGCGCTGTCGGCGCTGGCGGTGGTGCCGTTCGTGTGGCTGCTGCTGCGCGACCACCCGGCGGACGTGGGGCTGGCGCCGTACGGTGCGGAGACCGCCGTCCCGAAGCCGGAGCCCGTGCCGGGCGCGGCGCGGCGGGCGGTGCGGGTGCTGCTGCGGGCGGCCCGCACGGGCCCGTTCTGGCTGCTGGCCGGCACGTTCGCGATCTGCGGGGCGTCGACGAACGGCCTGGTCAAGACCCACTTCGTGCCGGCCGCCCACGACCACGGCATGCCCATCACGGCGGCCGCGTCGCTGCTCGCCGTGATCGGGGTCTTCGACGTCGTGGGCACGGTCGCGTCGGGCTGGTTCACGGACCGCTTCGAGGCGCGACGGCTGCTGGCCGTGTATTACGCGCTGCGCGGCGTCTCGCTGCTGTTCCTGCCGATGCTGCTGGCACCGAGCGTCGAGCCTCCGATGATCTTCTTCATCGTCTTCTACGGCCTGGACTGGGTGGCCACCGTGCCGCCGACGATCGCCCTGTGCCGCGAGCACTTCGGCGACGACTCGGCCATCGTCTTCGGCTGGGTCCTCGCCTCCCACCAGGTGGGCGCCGCACTCGTCGCCTTCCTGGGCGGCGCCGCGCGGGACGTGTTCGGCTCGTACGACGTGGTCTGGTACGCCTCCGGCGCACTGTGCGCGGCAGCGGCCCTGATGGCCCTGGTGATCCGACGGCGGCCGGTGGGGACCGGTGCGGCGGTCTGACGGCCGGGGAGGGATGATCCTCGGCAGGAGTCGGGGGGAGGCCGAGGAGATGGACCGACAGATTCCGGAGCGGGCCGACGATCCGGAGGCGGGGCGGAGCCGGAGCGCGGGAAACCGGCGGCGGGGCGCGCTGCTGACGTCGACGGCGGCGCTGTGCGTCGAGGCGGGCGTCGCCGTGGTGGTGGCCATTGCGTACGGGGCGACGCGGGAAAGCCCGGAGAGTGCGGGGCCGAACGCGTTCGCGGTCGTCCTGATGCCGGTGCTCGCGCTGTTCGGTGCGGTGATCGGCCTTGCCGTCAGCCTGGTGCTGGTGCTGCCCATGGTGGAGCTGGGCCGGCGCATCACGACGCGGGTCGCGGGGCGGGACGCCTGGTGGGGAGTGCCGGTGGTGTCGGCGGTCGGCACAGCCGTACCGGCGGTCGGCCTGGCACTGTGGGCGGGCGCGGGCCCCGCGGGGGTGGCGTGGACGTGGCTGGTGGCCGCGGCGGTGCCGGTGGTGCCGGGGCTGCTGGCGCGCCTGGAGCATGCGAGGGCGCGCGCGTTCCAGTGGTGGCAGTTCGTCCTGAGCACGCTGGTGTACGGAACGGGTGCCGTGGTCGCGGCTGTCGTCCTGTGCGTCCTCGCCTTCACCACGGGCCTCGCCGAGGAGTACCAGCCGCCACGGCTCACCCCGGAACGGCTGGTCGGCGTCTGGTCCGACGGACGCGGCGGCACGCTCCGTTTCGCTGCGAACGGCACGGTCGCGGCGGCCGGTCTCGACCAGTACGCGACGGACATCGGCGGACCCTCCCGGCGGACGGTCGTCGAGGAGTGCGACGGCGAGGGAACGTGGACCTACGAGACGGGCGACGGCGGTACGCGGACCCAGGAGGTGCGGGTCTCGGTCGACGGCTGCGCGTCGGAGTCGTGGAGCGTCGGCGGACGGCCGGGGCGGATGACGCTCTACACGTACATCGGCGACCCGGACTCAGGGGACCTGTATCTGCTGCGGCACGAGGGGTAGGCGGGCCGGGGTCACCTCGGGAAGGCGGGGGTGGGGCCCGTCGGGAGCCCTGGACGGCCATGGACCGCCACGGTGTCCAGGGCTATGGCGCCCTGGCCTCGGTCCAGGACCACCAGGGGGTCGATGGTCAGGGTCGTGAGGTCGTCGGAGAGTTCCAGGGCCATGCGCTGGGCGCGGAGCAGGACCTCCACCAGGGCGTCCACGTCCAGGGGTGGGCCGCCTCGGGGGCCGTTCAGGAGGGCGCGGGCGCGGAGTTCGCCGAGCATCGCGCGGGCGTCGGGCTCGCCGAACGGGGGGATCCGTACCGCCGTGTCCCGCAGGCACTCCAGGTCGCCGCCGAGGCCGACGGTCACCACCGGGCCGAACACCGCGTCGTGCGTGATGCGGACCGCCAGCTCCACGCCCCGCGGGACGAGTTGGCAGACCAGCACCCCGTCCAGGGCTATCCCCTCGTAACGGGCCGTCTCGGTCAGATGCCGGTACGTGTCCCTGACCTGGCTCGCCGAGGTCAATCCGGCGCGGACCGCGCCCCGTTCGGGCTTCCGGGGCGCCGACGCCTTCAGCACCACCGGGTAGCCGACCTGCGCCGCCGCGCGCACGGCGGCCGCCGCGCTGGTCACGAGCTGCTGGCGCGGGACGCGGATGCCGTACGCGCGCAGGAGCTGTTTCGCCGTGTGCTCGCTGAGCCTGCCGCCGGGGCCGCCCGGCACGGCCGGTTCCAGCAGGGCGTGTGCCTTGCGGAGGGACGGCGACGGGGTGCGCGGTGCCTCGTCGAAGGGGGAGCGGTAGGCGGTGGTGAAGGTGTGGTGGTTCAGGTACGCCCGGACGGCCGCCACGCAGTTGCCCGCCGTACGGAACGTCGTCACGCGCGGCGAGCCCAGCAGCGTCGTGCGGTACGCGGGTTCCGTGCCGGACGGGGAGCCCCACACCACGCACACCGGCTTGTCGGTCGCCTCGGCCGCCGCGACCAGGTCCCGCGCCAGCCGGTCGGTGCGGGGCGGGTCCGGGGCCGGGACGGGGCAGATCAGGACGGCGACCGCCGGGTCGGTCAGGAGACTGTCGAGTGCGTCCGCGCGGTGCGTGGCGTTCAGACCCGCGGCCCTGGCCAGTTCCGCCAGGTGCGTGCCCGCGCCCGCGGCGTACGGGGCGTGGACGGCGACCGTGCCGGCCCCGGGCGTGGGGCGGCGGGCCCGCGCCAGGAACGTGGCCGTGTCCTGGAGCTGGTCGGGCGCGTCCACCCGTACGACGCCGAACTGCCGTAACGCGGCGTCCATCACCGGCGTCCGGCCGCCCGTGACCAGGGCGACCACGGGGACACCGCGCCGGGCGGCGTGGTCGACGGCGAGCAGGAAGCCGCGGCCGTCCCGGACGCCCTCCACATGGCAGGCGATGGCGCCCACGCCCGGCTGTTCGGCCAGGTAGGCGATGGCGTCGGCGGTCGTCGGGGCCGGTCTGTGCGCTTCCGCTTCCTCTTCTGTTTCCTCGACGGTGATCTCGTGTGTGAGGCGGACGCCCACGTCCCCGAGGGCGTGCAGGGCCCGGGCCTGGTCGGCGGAGCGCGTGACGACGGCGACGCCTGGCCCTCCCGGTCCGCCGGGCCCGTCGCGGCGCGGGAACAGCGGGTCCAGGTCCGGTACGGGGGCCCGCAGCGGCCGGCCGCTGACGTCGAGGCAGCCGCCGGCCGATGAGGCCCGGCCGCAGGCGGCCGCCATACGGGCGTGGACGTCGGAGGTGAAGGTGCCGTGGGTCGATCCAAGCATCGGTCCGCCGCTCCTGCTCGTCGTCGTCTTCTTCTTCCGATCCGGAATGAATAGCTGACGCTTTGTCAGGTTAGCGAACTGATGAGATCTCAGAAATACTCGGGAGTAGGGTTGTTGTCGTTTCTGTGCTTCGGGGCGGGCTCGCGGCGGCCGGTGCTCCGCTCGCTCAGCGCGGCAGGCTCACCGGCGGGACCGCCGCACGGGGCGGACGGATGCCGCCCGCCGAACGGCGCCCGGCCGTCGCCTGTTCCGGCAGTAGCGCGACCCCGGCGGCCGTGCCCGCCCGGCGGCGGGCCGTGGCGGCGACCGCGCGGGCGATCCGGCGTGCGTCGAGGCCCAGTTCGCGGAGCCCGCCGCTCAGCGGCTGCGTGAAGCCCGTGAAGTACAGGCCCGGCGCCTTCGCCGCCGTACGGGAACCGTGCACCACCGGGCGCCCCGCGGCGTCCAGGACGCCCAGGTGGCCGACCAGGCGCTCCAGGGCGCGGCGGTAGCCGGTCGCCGCGATCACCGCGTCCGGCCGGATCCGGGACCCGTCCGCCAGCAGGACCTCGTCGTCGTCCCCGAACGCCTCCACCGCCGCGACCGGCTCGACGCCCCCGCGCCGCACCGCGTCGACGAGCCCCGTGTCGTACACCGGGAGCGCCCCGTCACGGCGCAGCCGCGCGTACGGCCCCGTGGCCGGGCGCGGCAGCCCGTACGCCGACAGGTCCGGCACCGTCAGCCGCTGGAGCACCCGCAGCAGCCGGTCGGCCGCCCACACCGGCAGGCGCCGCACCAGGACGCCCGTCGCCTGCGCGGGCCAGCCGGCCACGGAACGGCGCACGACGTGCGGCACCGTGCGGACGGCGAGCCGCACCCGGGCGGCGCCGCCCGCGGCCAGGTCGACGGCTATCTCCGTGCCGCTGTTGCCCGCGCCCACCACCAGCACGTCCTTGCCCGCGTACGGGGCGGCGGACTGGTACGTCCCCGAGTGCCGCAGCTCGCCGGTCCACGTGGCGGCACCGGCCGGGTCCGGCAGCAGCGGCGCCCGGTGGCGTCCGGTCGCGACGACCACCACCCGGCTGGTGAGCCGCCGCCCGCCCGTCGCGTGCAGCAGCCACCCGTCCGTGCCGTCCGCGCGGTCGATGCGGAAGACCTCCACGCCCGTCACGATCTCCAGGTCGTGCACCTCGACGTACTTCTCCAGGTACCTGACCATGTCGTCGCGCGACACCCATCGCCCGAACGACCGGGGCATCGGCAGGCCGGGCAGCGCCGACATCCGCCGCGTCGTGTGCAGCCGCAGCCGGTCGTAGTGGCCGCGCCAGGCCGCCGCGACGCTCCCGGACCTCTCCAGGACGACGGCCCGCACACCGCGTGCGCGCAGCGCGGCGGCCGCGGCGAGCCCGCCGGGACCCGCGCCGACGACGTACACGGGCGGGCCGAGGAGGGGGACGGAACGGACGGATGCAGGGGCCATGGAAGCTGAGCGTAATGCGCGCTTTTGTTGTTGGGTCCCGGTCAAGACGGAAATCGGTTGCAAAAGGATCACGAAACCGCCCGGTTCCCCGCAACCGTCCGCCGGTGGCGCGCACCGCGGCGCGCCCCACGGGCCCCCGCGCCGGGGCGGCTCCCGGTGCGCGCACGTCCGCCGACGCGCGCACGTGTCCCGGCGCGCGCACGTGTCCCGACGTGCGCACGTGTCCCGGCGCGCGCACCTCTCCCGGCGCGCGCACCGCTCCCGCGGCGCCTACTTCGGGGTCACCGCCGCCTCGACCTCCTCGAAGGTCCGGGTGTCGACGAGCCCGGTGTCCTCCAGGACCTCCAGGTGGTCGAGGACCGTCTGGTTCGCCTGGCGGGCGTGCCGCCGGATGAGGTCGTTCTGCGTGGCGGCGCGTACCTCGCCGATGGTGGCGAAGATCTTCCCGTGCGACGCGCGCAGCAGGTTGGCGAAGAGCCGGTCGAACTCCGCGCCCCGCGCGGCCTCCATCTGCCGTACGAAGCCCTGCTGCTCCTCGGTCGCCTGGTCCGGGAGCTCCACGCCGAGGATGCGGGCGTCCTCGCGGACGAGCTGGTCGAGCTTGCTGTGCCCGTCGATGAGGTGCAGTCCGGCGCGCTTCACGGCCTCGCTCGCGGCGTGCGTCTGGGCCAGCCGCCCGGCCGGTATCTCCCACAGGCCGGCCTGCCGCACCTGCACGAGGAAGGTCCGGTCCACGTCCGTGACCCGCATGGGGCCGTGCTGCTGCCGCTGTTGCCCGCCCGCCGCCGAGCCGGGGCCGTCGGCGCCGCCGGTGGCCCCGACGGCCCCGTGGGCGCTGCCGTAGCCGCCGTCGTTGCCGCCGTGGCCGGCGCTCTGCGGTACGGCGGCTCCGGCGGCCGCTGTCTGCTCGGCCGCCGCTTCCTCACCCCCCGCCCGTACGACGAGGAACACCGCGACGAGCGCGGCGCACAAGGAGGCGACGGCGGCGAGTGCCCGCCGGGAAACTCGGGGTCGCACGGCACGTCGGTTCGGATACATGGATCCCTCCCGGGTCGGCACGGAGAACACGAAGTCCGTTCGTTCGCGTCGGCCAGGGATACGGATGTGACGGCCGGGGCGTTCACGGCCAGAGAAGCTGCTTCGTCCAGGCGCCGTCCGGGGTGCGGGTGTAACGGAGGCGGATGTGGCGGCGGGCGGTGTCGCCCTGGAAGAACTCGACCTCGCGGGCGGTGAGGAAGTACAGCGTCCAGGTGGGTGCGTGCGCGGTGGGTTCGCCGTGGGCGCGGTTCCACGCCGCCTCGCTCGCCCGCGCCAGGGCGTCCACGGACGGCAGCGGTTCGCTCTGGTGGCCCACCAGGGCCGCGGCGAGGGCACCCGTCGAACGGGCGTGGAGGTCCTCGTACGCCTCCTCGGGCGTACCGGGCGTGACAGGGCCCCGGACGCGGACCTGGCGCGCCTGGACCGGCCAGTAGAAGCCGAGCGCGGCGTTCGGGTGTGCGGCGAGCTGGCGGCCCTTGGCGCTGGTGGCGTGGGACGCGAAGTGCCAGCCGCGCTCGTCGGCGCCGTGCAGCATCACCGTACGGACGTCGGGGTCGCCGTGCTCGTCGACCGTGGCCAGGTGCGGGGTGTGCGGCTCGGCCTGGCCCGCCCGCGCGGCCGCCACGAACCACGTACGGAACAGGGGCAGCGGACTGTCCGGGGCGCCGTCCGGGTCGAAGACCGGGAGGGGCGCGTCCCAGACGCGGAGCGAGCGGAGCGTCGTCTCGAAGGCGTCGTCGGGCATGGGCCCATCATCCGCGCCGGCGGCCGCAGGACACCGGGCAGGGGGGAGGGGGCACTGAGCAGGGGGGGCGCCGGCGACGGCCGCGAGGGCCGCCGCAGGCGTGACAGGACGTGAGGAACGGCGGCCGCTGGGCGGGCGGATGCGCGCGACGGCGCGCGACGGCGGGCGGGGAGAGGCGCGTTACGTCGCCGGCCCGGCCGGCGTCGGCCGGCGTCGGCCGGCGTGCTGCGACGGCGCCTCGGCAGGCGCCTTGGCAGGCTCCCGGCCGGCTGCTTCGTCGGCTACTTCGCCGGCTTCTTGCCCGTGATGCCCAGGTGGACCAACAGCGCCAGGTTCGGCCGGAGTTCGGCCGCCTTGACGCCCCACGTCTGGAAGCCCTTCTGGTGCGACGCGGCGCCGACCAGCATCACGACCATCGCGCCCGCGACCGCCGCCGGGTTCACGTCCTTGTCGACCCTGCCCTTCGACTGCAGTTCCTTCACCGCGTCCGTCAGGGGATTGGTCACCGCGTTCAGGACCTTCATGCGGATCTTGTAGAACCGCTTGTCGCCCTCCGCGGCCCCGAGATCCACGACGCGGAGAATCGCGTCGTGCCGCCGCCAGAAGTCCAGGAACCCGTCGACGAGGTCCTCCGACGTCTGCCGGGCGGCCTTTCCCGCCCAGGAGCGGCCGGAGACCAATTCGGTCAATTCAGCGCCCTCCTTGGCCATTTCCTCGGCGATTTCGAGGACGGCGCCCTCGACGTCCGGGAAATACTGATAGAAGGTCGCAGGTGAAGTGCCCGCCCGCCGGGCCACGTCGATGACTTTGACGTCCCGGTACGGCGAGGAGCTGAGCATCTCGCTGAGGCAGTCGAGCAGCTTCTGCCGCGTCGCCTGACCGCGTCGACCGGCCACGCGGCCGTCGACGGTGCGTACTTGTCCTGTCATGCCGTCAGCTTACCGACGGGTGATCGGGGCGCGATTCGGCCGACTGCAAATGGGGTGCGGCCCCGTGCGCCGCCCCGCCGCGGACCCCCTTCAGACCCGCTTTAGACCTGCTTCAAACCCGCTTCAAACCCGCTTCGGACCCGCTTCCGACCCGCTCCGAACGCGCCCGGGACTCATTCGGGTCCCGTGCGCTTGATCATCCACGCGCATACACCCAATAGGCTTATTAACAGCCTGTGGAAAACATCGGTGGACAAGCTCCCCTCGCCCTCCTCCCACCTGCCATATGGGCCTATGTGATCGTTCTTCCCGCTGTTCTGCCCCCGCTCTTCCTCTGCGCCCCGCACGTCTCCGCATTAGCGTGACGATCGACGTACGGTCCGTACGCAGGAAGGAAGCACGCCCATGGCCGCGACGACGGAGGCGAAGGCGGAGGGCACGCCGTGCTGGGCGGACGCGATGCTCCCCGACCTCGAAGCAGGCAAGCGCTTCTACGGCGAGCTGTTCGGCTGGACGTTCACCGACAGCGCCGAGACCCCCGTCCCGTACGCCACCGCGTTCAGCGAGGGCCTGCGCGTCGCCGGGCTCGCCGCCAAGCAGGACGGCCGGATGCCCACCGCCTGGGGCGTGTACGTCGCGGCCGCCGACGCCGTCGCCCTCGCGGCGCGCGTCGAGGAGGTCGGCGGCCGGGTCATCACCCGGCCCGTACGCGTCGGCTCCGCCGGCATCACGGCCCTCGTGGCCGACCCGGGCGGCGCCGTGTTCGGGCTCTGGCAGGCGGAGACGCAGGCGGGCTTCGAGAAGCAGGGCCGCCCCGGCTCCTTCTGCTGGACCGAGGTGTACACGCGGGCCCGTGACAAGGACGCCGTCGACGCCTTCTACGAGACGCTCTTCGGCTACCGCACCCGCGACCTCGACGACCCGTCCGTCGACTTCCGCGTCTGGTCGCCGGCGAGCGCGGCGGAGCCGAGCGACGACACGGCGATCGGCGGGCGCAGCGTCATCGGGGCCGCCTTCCCCGCCGAGATGCCGGCCCACTTCCTCGTGTACTTCGCCGTCGACGACTGCGACGACGCCGTCGCCACCGCCGTACGCCTCGGCGGCCGCGTCACCGAGGAGCCCTTCGACACGCCGTATGGCCGGATCGCGCTCATCACCGACAACCAGGGCGCCGCCTTCGCCGTACTCGCGGAGCCGAGAGCCGCCTGAGGAGTACGGAGAAGTACGCGTCAGGGCTGTTGCCAGGGCTTCTGCCCGCGCTTCCGGCAGCGCCCGCCAGGAGCGGGATCCAGCCGGAACGTCCGTCGCTCGCGCCCCGCCGGCCCCTCACGGGGGTGTCCGGATCCGGGTGAGACACCCCGATCCGCCCCCGGGTTCGCAACCGCCGCCCCGGACAGGAAGAATCAGGGGGCACAGGGCCGTACCCTCATGGCCCTGACGGGGAGGTGGCAGGCAAGTGGAGCAGCTGACGCAGCACGACCCGAGACGGATCGGCCCGTTCGAGGTGCTGGGCCGGCTCGGCGCCGGCGGTATGGGCCTGGTCTATCTCGCACGCTCGGCGTCCGGCCGGCGCGTCGCGATCAAGACCGTACGGACCGAGCTCGCCGAGGACCAGCTGTTCCGTGTCCGCTTCACGCGCGAGGTCGAGGCCGCGCGCGCGGTGTCCGGTTTCTACACGGCGGCCGTCGTCGACGCCGACCCGCGCGCCGCCGTGCCGTGGCTGGCCACCGCGTACGTACCGGCCCCGTCGCTCGAGGAGATAGTGAACGAGTGCGGGCCGCTGCCCGCGCCGGCCGTGCGCTGGCTGGCGGCCGGGGTCGCCGAGGCCCTCCAGTCCATCCACGGGGCCGGCCTCGTCCACCGCGACCTCAAGCCGTCCAACGTGCTCGTCGTCGAGGACGGGCCGCGCGTCATCGACTTCGGTATCGCGTCCGGCGTCTCCAACACCCGGCTGACCATGACCAACGTCGCCGTCGGTACGCCCGCCTACATGTCGCCCGAGCAGGCGCGGGACTCGCGGAGCGTGACCGGCGCGAGCGATGTCTTCTCGCTCGGCTCGACGCTCGTCTTCGCCGCGACCGGACACGCGCCGTACCACGGGGCGAACCCGGTCGAGACGGTGTTCATGCTGCTCCGCGAGGGCCCCGACCTGGAGGGCCTGCCCGACGAGCTGCGCCCGCTGATCGACTCCTGCATGCAGACGGACGCGACGCACCGTCCGACGCCCGCCGACCTCCAGGCCCAGCTCGCGCCGCACCTGTTCGCGGGCGGCGACGACAGCGGTACGGCGTCGGCGTGGCTGCCGGCGCGGGCGACCGCGATGATCGAGCAGCGCCGTGGCG
>NZ_JABWDV010000302.1:0-23861 GCF_013362995.1 Streptomyces sp. TRM64462
CTCGCGGCCGATCCGGTCGCGTTCGGCGCGGGTGCGGCGCTCGGCGGGGAGGTCGTCGGCGCGCCGCCGGAACTCCGCGACGGCGGCGGCGACGGCCGCGCGCAGGTCGTCGGCGCCGGGCAGGCCGGGGACCTCGTGCCAGCCGCCGCGCGGCGGGAGGACGCCGGTCCAGGGCGGCCCCGTGACGGGCGACGGCACGACGGCCTTGCCCTCGGACTCCTCGATGCCCTCCAGGAGGTCGCCGGCCGAGACGGTGACGTCGAGGCGCGCCGACTCGTCGAGGAGGCCGGCGGTACGGATGGCCAGCACCTCGAACGAGGGCGGGCGCCCGAAGACGGCCAGGGCGCCGGCGCCCGCCTGGAGGCGGACGGCGGCGGCCCGGTCGTAGTGGATCAGCCGGGCCAGGAAGGCGGCGATGCCCGCGGCCTCCCTGGCGTCGGCGAAGTGGAGCGGCGAGGCTGCGGGCGCCGTCATGCGGCGGCGCCCCCCGAGCGCATCCCGTCGTCCACGTAGTCCTGGAGGAACATCCGCTCCTCCTCGCTGATACGGCGCGGCCGCTGCTCCTGGAGGTCGTAGGGGACGACGACGGTCGACGCCCGTACGTACACCTGCTCGGGGTCCTTGATCTCGTACGCGATCGTCAGGGACGCCGCGCCGATCTTGGTGACCCACGACTCGATGGTCACCGGCTCGTGCCGGTGGACCAGCGGGCGCAGGTAGTCGATCTCGTGGCGGGCCACGACGGAGCCGCCGGAGAACGACGGGGAGCCGTCGCCCGGCGCCAGCCGGAACATGAAGTCGATCCGGGCCTCCTCCAGGTAGCGGAGGAAGACCACGTTGTTGACGTGCCCGAAGGCGTCCATGTCCGACCAGCGCAGCGGACAGCGGTAGATATGTCGAGCCACTTCGAAGCGCCGCCTCAGCCCCGGGTGAGCTTCTTGTAGGTGGCACGGTGCGGACGGGCCGCGTCCGGGCCGAGCCGCTCGATCTTGTTCTTCTCGTACGACTCGAAGTTGCCCTCGAACCAGAACCACTTCGACTCGCCCTCGTACGCCAGGATGTGCGTGGCGACGCGGTCGAGGAACCAGCGGTCGTGGGAGACGACCACGGCGCAGCCGGGGAACTCCAGCAGCGCGTTCTCCAGCGAGGACAGCGTCTCGACGTCGAGGTCGTTGGTCGGCTCGTCGAGGAGCAGCAGGTTGCCGCCCTGCTTGAGGGTGAGCGCCAGGTTGAGGCGGTTGCGCTCACCGCCGGAGAGGACACCGGCGGGCTTCTGCTGGTCCGGGCCCTTGAAGCCGAAGGCGCTGACGTACGCGCGGGACGGCATCTCGACCTGGCCGACGTTGATGTAGTCGAGCTCGTCGGAGACCACGGCCCACAGGGTCTTCTTGGGGTCGATGTTGGCGCGGCTCTGGTCGACGTAGCTGATCTTGACGGTGTCGCCGACCTTGATGACGCCGGAGTCCGGCTCCTCCAGGCCCTGGATCATCTTGAACAGCGTGGTCTTGCCGGCGCCGTTCGGGCCGATGACGCCGACGATGCCGTTGCGCGGGAGGGTGAAGGACAGGTCGTCGATGAGGACCTTCTCGCCGAAGGCCTTGCTGAGGTTCTCGATCTCGACGACGACGTTGCCCAGGCGCGGGCCCGGCGGGATCTGGATCTCCTCGAAGTCCAGCTTCCTGGCCTTCTCGGCCTCGGCGGCCATCTCCTCGTAGCGGGCGAGCCGGGCCTTGGACTTGGCCTGGCGGCCCTTGGCGTTGGAGCGGACCCACTCCAGCTCTTCCTTGAGCCGCTTGGCGCGCTTGGCGTCCTTCTGGCCCTCGACCTTGAGGCGGGCCTGCTTGCTCTCCAGGTACGTGGAGTAGTTGCCCTCGTACGGGTAGGCGCGGCCGCGGTCGAGCTCCAGGATCCACTCGGCGACGTTGTCGAGGAAGTACCGGTCGTGGGTGATGGCGACGACGGTGCCGGCGTACTTGGCGAGGTGCTGCTCCAGCCACTGCACGGACTCGGCGTCCAGGTGGTTGGTGGGCTCGTCGAGGAGGAGCAGGTCGGGGGCCTCGAGGAGCAGCTTGCAGAGGGCGACGCGGCGCTTCTCACCACCGGAGAGGTTGGTGACCGGCCAGTCGCCGGGCGGGCAGCCGAGGGCGTCCATGGCCTGCTCGAGCTGGGCGTCGAGGTCCCAGGCGTTGGCGTGGTCCAGCTCTTCCTGGAGCTTGCCCATCTCCTCCATCAGCTCGTCGGTGTAGTTGGTCGCCATCTCCTCGGCGATCGCGTTGAACCGGTCGAGCTTGCCCTTGATCTCGGCGACGCCGTCCTGGACGTTCTCCAGGACGGTCTTGGTCTCGTCGAGCGGCGGCTCCTGGAGGAGGATGCCGACGGAGTAGCCGGGCGACAGGAACGCGTCGCCGTTGGAGGGCTGCTCCAGGCCCGCCATGATCTTGAGCACGGTGGACTTACCGGCGCCGTTCGGGCCGACCACACCGATCTTCGCGCCGGGCAGGAAGCTCAGCGTCACGTCATCGAGGATGACCTTGTCGCCGTGCGCCTTGCGCGTCTTGCGCATCGTGTAGATGTACTCAGCCAAGAGAAACCGTCCGGCAATCAGTAGGGGTCGTTTCAGCGGCTCCGCCGCGTCAGGGCAGATACACCCCATCTTGCCGTACCGCCACCCCGGGGCGGAAACCGCCTGGCGAGGCGGTGGGGCAGGGGCGGTTCCCGGGAAGGGGCGGCCCCGGGAAGGCGGCGGCCCCGGGTGCGGGGGTGTGCACTCCGGGGCCGCCGTTCGGGGTCACTCCCGCGTCACCGCGGGTGCGGGGTCACTGCCCTGCCGTGGCGCCCTTCTTCTTGCGGAGGAAGAAGACCGCCCCGCCGCCGACGAGCAGGAACGCGACGGCGATGCCCGCGATCATCGGGGTGGCGCTGGAGGCGCCGGTCTCGGCGAGGTCGCCGCCGCCGGTCGAGCCGGTGGCGCCGGTCGTGCCCGTGCCGGTGGTGCCGGACGAGGTGGTGCCGCCCGTCTGGGGGCTCGGCTCGTTGCCGGGCTCCCCGCTGCCGCCGCCGGTGGTCGGCGTGGTGCTGCTGGTGGTCTTGCAGTCGAGGACGCCCTTGAACGTCTTCTTCTCGCCGCCGGGCAGCTCGATGGTGAAGTCGTACGCCTGGTCCTCGGCCACGGGGATGGTCACGGTCTTGGACTCGCCGGCGCCGATGGCGTACCTGAAGCCCATGAGGGAGAAGCTGAACGGCTCGTCGCCCTCGTTCGTGGCGGTGAGGTCCACGCCGCCCTTGGCGCAGTTCTTCTTCGCGGACAGCGCCGGGATGGCGCCCTTCTTCGCCCAGGTGGCGGTGGCCGTGGCGGAGACGGTGGACTCGCTGGAGCCCGCGAGGATCTGCGTCTGGCTCTTGCTGACGCTGGCGAAGGCGCGGCCGACGGACACGGACGTCGTGGCCTGCACCCCGAAGGCGGCGGAGCCGTCGGCGGCGCCGGCCGGGACGTCCACGTACAGCTCGGTGCCGTCGGTGGCCTCGGTGACCGGCTTGCCGTCCTTGTCGGTGACCTTGACGCCGGTGGCGGCGGACTCGGCCGGGAGGTTCACGGACGCGCGTTCCGCGTTGGTGTGGACCTTGATCGGGCCGAGCCTGGTGCCCGCGGGGCCGGACACGGCGGCCGGGTCCAGGCTGAGCGACGCCTTGGGCTCCTGGAGGTTCTGCGCCTTCGCCTCCAGCCAGTCGGCGAGCTGCTCGGCGGCCGGGTCGAGCGCCTCGACGTCGACGCCGTCCGAGTACCGCCAGATGGCGACCTGGGTGCCCGCGGCCGCGGTCTCCTTGGTCAGGGCGCCGTCGACACCGGCCTTGCCGGCGAGCCCCGCGAGGTCGTCGACCTGCGGGTACGAGTTCTGGAGGATCCAGCGGATCTTCCCGGCGTCCTTGTTCTGCCCGAGGGACGTCTGGTCCCAGGGCGTCTCGAGGTACTTGGCGTTCGGCTTGGTCGGGTTGTGGATGTCGATGCAGTACGTCTTGAGGGTGCCTCCACCCTCGACGGCCATCTCGAACAGCCCCGCGGGCAGCGGCTTGTCCTTGCCGTCCGCGTGGATCACCGCACGGTCGTACGTGGTGAGCCCGTTGAGGGTGGCCGACGCGCCGCCCTGGTGCTGGGGGCCTTCGTCGGCCACGGCCACGGCCGCCCCCGCTATGGAACCTCCGGCGATCAGGCCCGAGGTCAGGACCGCTGCGGCGACACGGCCGGCCAGCCGCTTCCGCCTCTCTACAGAAAACGAAGCAAACACAGATTTCCCCTCTGGGCGAGATCCCTTCGCGTGAGACACGGCGTGAGACACGTGGGGGGTGGGACTCGCCTGATGACTCAAGTGCCCCGTGAGTACCCGGGAATCCTAGAGAGACGGCCTACGAGAGTCCCCCCTGATGTTCTCGCTCAACCATTCCGAATCTCAATCGTTATCGTGAACCCGGCGCGGACGCACGGCTCTTCGCTCAGGACGCTCCCAAGTGCCCGGCGCGTTCCGCTTCATGAGGTCATGAGTCATGAGGTCACGAGCTCTTTCTCCTCCGCCGCCTCCTTCGCCTCGGCCGCCGCCTCCTCCTCCGCCGTTGTCGGCGCGGTCTCCGTGTCCGGTGGGGCAGCGCGCCGGTTGGCTCGGCGGAAGGCGGACGTCCCGCGGGACAGGTCGTGGCCGACGGCGACCGCGTCGATGTCGACGAACGTCCTGCGCTTGCCCTCCCAGTCGCCCTCCTCGCGGACCCTCAGCCTGCCGTGTACGACGAGGGGTTCGCCGACCGAGACGGAGGCGGCGAGGTTGGCGCCGAGGGACCGCCAGGCGCTCACCGAGTAGAAACTCGTGGGTCCGTCGGTCCAGGTCGCGCGCTCGCGGTCCCAGCGGCGTGACGTGGCCGCGAAGCGGAACTTGGCGACTCCGCCCGTGGCCGTCTCCCTGTACTCCACGCTCGTCGCCACGTTCCCCACGACGGTCACCATGGTGTCGTTCATGACGTCTGCCCCCTCCTGGTCGATCTTGTCGATCACGCCCGTGCGCTTTCTTCTGCCGTCCATGCTG
Source organism: Streptomyces sp. TRM64462 (assembly GCF_013362995.1). Lineage (GTDB taxonomy): Bacteria > Actinomycetota > Actinomycetes > Streptomycetales > Streptomycetaceae > Streptomyces. The sequence goes on from NZ_JABWDV010000302.1 coordinate 5,070, forward strand.
GACGCGCCGCGCGGATCGTGCTGGGGCCTGTGGAGGAGCGGGGCGTTGTGGAAAACTCCGTCACCCGTTGCGGACGCGGCGGCCGGACACCGTCGCGTACTGCTGGCGCACCTCCCTGTAGCGCATCAGCTCGGCCGCGATGGGGTCGAGGACCATGGCCCGCCCGCAGGCCGCCGCGGCCTCGCGCAGCCGCCGTTCGGTGTCCTGGCCGTACCGCCGGGCCGGCCCGCGGGCGGCGGCCGCGCACGCCCATTCGACGAGCGGTCCGCCGACGATCCCGGCGAGCATGACGAGCGCCGGCGGCAGCAGGCCGGGGTCCAGGACGCCGACGATCTGGCCCACCAGCCACAGGGCGCCGACGATCTGAAGCAGGGTCATGGACATCTGGAGGAGCGCGGCGACGGGCCACCACGCGGGCCGTGGCGGCCGTTTGCCGGACGTGGGTTCGCGGGCCTCGACCGCGAGGGCGTCGAGGGCTTCGGGGAGCCCGCGGGAGCCTCGTACCGCTGCTTCGCGTACGGCCTGGGCCCAGGGGGCGGGCAGGCCGTCGGCGGCCTCGTCGGCGACGATGCGGACGGCCTGCTCGACGCGTTGACGTGCCGTCGGCTCGTCCTCGGCGGGCGTCGGGTCCTGCTGCTCTGCCGCGCCGGGGGTGCGCATCCGCTCGTACCAGCGCCACAGCCGCAGCCACGGGGTGCCGCAGGCGCGGCCGGCGTTGCGCCGCCACGCGCGTTCGGCGGCCTCGCCCGCCGCGGTGGCGCCGACGGCGACGGCGAGGCGGGCCCCGAAGTCGTCCTGGGAGCGTTCGCCGAGGCCGGGGCGGCCCTGGCCGACGTACACGGACCGCAGGCGGGCGGCGGCCGCGTCGACGTCGGCGGCGATCCGGCGGGCGGCGGCGCCCCTGCCCTGGACGAACGCGCCGAGCATCTCGCGCAGCTCGACCATGCCCTCACCGGTGAGGGCGGACACGGCGAGCACGGTGGCGCCGGGTTCGCCGTGCTCGCCGAGTGCCATGCCGTCCTCGTCGAGGAGGCGGCGCAGGTCGTCGAGGACCTGGTGGGCGGCGTCGCCGGGGAGGCGGTCGATCTGGTTGAGGACGACGAAGGTGACCTCGGCGTGTCCGGCGAGCGGCCGCAGGTAGCGCTCGTGGAGGGCGGCGTCGGCGTACTTCTCGGGGTCGACGACCCAGATGACGGCGTCGACGAGCGACAGGACGCGGTCGACCTGGCGGCGGTGCGCGGTGACGGCGGAGTCGTGGTCGGGCAGGTCGATGAGGACGAGGCCCTGGAGCGCCTCGTCGCCGCTGCCGCCCGCGAGGGGCCGGCGGCGCAGCCGGCCGGGGATGGCGAGCCGGTCGAGGAGGCCGGCGGCGCCGTCGGACCAGGCGCAGGCAATGGGTGCGCCGCTGGTGGGGCGACGCAGTCCGGTCTCGGAGATCGGGACCCCTGCCAACGCATTGATCAAAGTTGACTTCCCGCTTCCCGTGGCGCCGGCGATGGCGACGACGGTGTGCCGGGAGGACAGGCGCTGTCGGGCGGCGGCCTCGTCGAGTACGCGGCCGGCCTCGGTGAGCGTGTCGGTGTCGAGCCGGGTCGCGGAGAGGCCCATGAGCTCGCGCAGGGCGTCGAGGCGTTCACGGAGGGTGCCGCCGTAGGCGCTGCCGATGGGGGTGTCCGCGCCGCCGCCGTCGCCTCCCAAGGGCCCCGCCGGGTCGCGGTCCCCGGTGATCGGGTCCGGCTCGGAGTCGTCGTACACGGCCCGGTCGTTGACGCGGCGGGCGATCAGCCCGTCGTCCCAGCCCTGTTCCACGGCGCTCACCGGCCGTCACCTCTCCTTCTGCAGTACGGACAGCGCGGCGATCAGGGCGGCCTGCGGTTCGGGGGTCACCCCGAGTGCGTCGAGCGGGGCGAGGCGCCGGTCCCGTTCCTCGTGCAGGACGCGGTCGATGGCCGTGCCGGTCAGCTCGCCGGCCCGGTCGTGGAGGCGTACGGTGCCCTGCGCGCCGAGCAGCTCGGCCAGCTGTTCCCCGGCGCCGCGGACTCGGCGGCCGCCGAGCAGGGCGGTGGCGAGGAGCGCGGCGACGGTCTCGGGGTCGGGCGGCGAGGTGCGTTCGGTGCGCCGCACCTCGTCCTCGGCCAGCTCCTCCAGGACGCGGCGCCAGCGGCGTACGGCCATGGCGACGCGTTCGTCGGCCTCCCGGTCGAGCCGGGGGGTCGCGCGGCGCAGGGCCGCGGCGGACGGTTCGCGGCGCCAGGCCTCCTGGACGCGCTCGTCGGCGGCGGCGACGGCGCAGTGGAGGAGCGCGGTGAGGGACTCGGCGAGCGCGTCGAGCAGCTCGGTGGCCGTGGAGTCGCGGGGGTGGGCGCGCCAGCGGGTGCGGGCGTCGCCGGACAGCACGGCGCCGCGCCGCAGCTCGCGCCGTACGCGTTCGCGCTCCTGTTCGTACGCGGCTTCGACGGCGCCCGTGAGCCGTACGGCGGCGGCGTTCTGCGCGGCGACGGCGCCTGCCAGCTCGGGCAGCCGGACGCGGAGCGAGTCGATGACGCCGCCGGCGGTGCGGAACACGGCCTGCTGGCGGGCGGCGGGGTCCTGGGCGCGGTGTGCGAGCCAGGTGCGCAGGGGGGCGACGGCGGTGTCGGGGAGCAGGCCGGTGCCGCCGTCGGCGGACTCGGGCAGTTCGGGGATGGTGAAGCGCGGTACGTCGCCGAGTCCGGCGCGTACGAGGAGGGCCTCGTACTGGCGGGACACCTCGGTGATGACCTGGTGCGGGACGCGGTCGAGGACGGTGACGAGGGTGGCGTCGTACTCCTTGGCGGTGCGCAGCAGGTGCCAGGGGACGGCGTCGGCGTACCGGGAGGCGGTGGTGACCATCACCCAGATGTCGGCGGCGCAGATGAGGCGGGCGGCGAGTTCGCGGCTCTCGACGACGAGCGAGTCGATGTCGGGGGCGTCGAGGAGGGCGAGGCCGCGGGGCACGGTCTCGGCGGTGTCGATGCGCAGCGCGGGCCCTTCGCCGGGCTCCTCGTCGCCGTCGGGGTCCCCGGGCCGTACGCCGCTGAGGCGCGGCAGCCGGGGCAGGACGCGGGGGTCCGCGAACCAGTGGCGGTCGTCGGGGTGGCAGACGAGGACGGGGACGCGGGTGGTGGGCCTGAGCACGCCGGCCTCGCTGACGCGGCGCCCCACAAGGGAGTTGACGAGGGTGGACTTGCCGGCGCCGGTCGATCCGCCGATGACGGCGAGGAGCGGCGCTTCGGGGTCCCTGAGGCGGGGCACCAGATAGTCGTCGAGCTGTGCGAGCAGCTCGGCCCGCGTCTGGCGCGCCCTGGGCGCCCCTGGGAGGGGCAGCGGGAGACGCACAGCGGCGACACGGTCGCGCAGGGCGGAGAGTGCGTCGAGGAGCTGAGGCCGTACGTCCAAGGTCACCACATGTGAAGAATGCCCAATTTCACCATCTTTTTGAAGCGTATGACCCTCCCTGCGCGCCGATCGGACACAGGGGACACACGGGATGAGTGGGACGCAGGCATAACGAGTGCACAACACCCGGGGCGTGAGGCGCGAAAAGCGCTGCGGGAATCGCACCTGCCTGCGATTATCGGGTTCGCTTCACCGAACCTCCACATCGTGCCACGCAGGTGAAGCGACCGGGCCAAGGTGATCGGAGCCCTATCCTTGACCCCGGCAAGGTCACGGACCACCCACCCCGGGCTCCAGAGGCCACAAGGCCACCACCGGCCCCCGTAGCTCAGTGGATAGAGCAGGTGCCTTCTAAGCACTTGGCCGCAGGTTCGAGTCCTGCCGGGGGCGCTCCTTGTACGGCCCTCCTTCGGGAGGGTCTTTTTGCTGGTCAGGGGCGGTTTCAGTCGGGGGCGAGCGTGCCGGAGCAAGGGCTCCGGAGGGCTTGATCTGTCCGGCTGAAACCGGCCAGAGGCGGCCTCCGGCGGCCGTTCGGCCCGAAAACGGCCCGAAGTTTCAGGCCGCCCGCTGCCCGCCTCACTCTGCCCCACGCGCTCTTCTCTGCCGGTCAGCCCCGGGCCGGACGACCGTCAGTTGTCCCTCGACTCCGGCGGGCAAGCAGGAGCGCTGCACCGGGTGCGGCGAGGAGAGCGAGGAAGCGAAGATCGCGACGAGGTCATGCGGCACGCTGCTGCTGAAGCTGGCACACCACAAGTATTGATCCCCGACGACGGGCTCTGCCCACGCCTGCCAGCCGAACCGTCCGGGCCGCGGGTCGGCGTCGCGGACGAGCGGAGGCACCTCCTCCAAGGAGATGCCGGCCGAGAGTCCGGGAGCGAGAGCGGCCGTGTGCGGACGGTCGATGTCGCGAGCCCATCCCTGGGCGCAGACCGCCGCCACGACGGCTTCGGGGCCGCCGAAGGAGAACGCGGGTTCTGTGCGGGCGTCGAGGGCGAGAAGGAAGTCGGTCAGCGCCTCATGGGGGAGGCTGGCAGTGAAGTACGCGTTCCACTCTGCCAGGGCGCTATCCGGACGGGTCCGGGCCGAGACCTGCCAGGCAACCGGAAGGTCTCCCAGTTCGAAGGAGCAGGCAGCGCGTGTCCACTCGGCGCCGCATAGCCCGTTGGGGCTCGCGTAGAGGAAGGTGTCGCAGGCGGTCGGCCACATTCGCCAGCCTACGGACGAGAGGGCCGCGCCCACCTGGTCGGCGAGAGCCTCGTCGTCGCCGGCCAGGTGGCGAGGGGTGACCCAGTAAATCGGGCCGGAGAGGGAGGAATCGTCGTGGTGCTGCCGGTACAGGGCGCCTCCATGCGGTTGAGGTTCTGAGGGTCGTCCACGTTGACATGGCCACGGAAACGTCTCCAGTCCTTTGGGCTTCTTCCTCGTCTGCCTCCGGCGAACTGGCACGACAGAGGGGCTCGGTCGTGACCGAGCCGTGTGATCCGGTACCCCGGCCGCTCGTGGCGGCTGTCAGAAGTAGGTGCGATGATCCGCCGTATGGCTACCTGGCTCGACAGCACCGACTTCGCCCGCTACGCGCTCATCCCTGAGGAACTTCTCCTGCATGGGAAGGGACGGAGGCGGACGAGGTGATCGACGCGTACGTGGCGGCCCTGCGCCTGGCCAGCCACGGCGTCCTGACGCTCGGCGCTGAGCCTTCCCTGTCGAGTTGAACGTGTTGAGTTCTACTGGCGGCCGACCTCTGTGTCTTGGGCGTGTGTTCGGGTGCTCTGCGGAGTGCGCCTGTAGTCTGGTTCCGTGGGTTCGCTTGGGGGGAAGACGCTGAGATCTCCGGCGCCACTTGCCCTGGCCTTTTCGGTCAGTCAGGTGAAGCGTCTGATGACAGCTGTTCCGCGAACCGAGGCAGCAGCCATCACGGATGCCCGGAACCGCTTGGCCCATTTCGCTGGTCCGGTGGACCTGGATCAGGTGCAGCATCCGCTGGTGACCGCCAGCTGCGAAGAACGTGCTGAACTTGTGATGAGCCTCGCGCGGCTTGCCCCGGGGACCCCCTTCGCCAGCGTGTGTGAGCGCTTCGCGGAAGCGATTCGGCAGCTTGAACTGATGGACGTCCCTGCGGCCTGGGTTGAGCACTCGCGGAAGCGCGAACTCATGATGGCGGGCGAGGTCATGCGGTTCGTGCAGCATGCCTGGAGCCTGGCTGGCCAGATCGATGACCTCCAAGCCGGGCAAGATGCCCTATGCGGACGTGGACCGCGGACTCAACGGGTCCTCAGAAAGGCGCGGATCCCCCTCTGGGTCGTGAACGCCCTCAAGGACATCGACCCTTATGACTTGAGGTCGATGACAGCCGTGGCGCTCCTGGACCTCGCTGACTTCAAGGACCCTGAGCTCCTTCACCGGGGTGAAAGGTCCCGGGATGCCTTCCTGGCTGAGGCTGCATCCGCGCTCCAGGTCTTGCGGGTGTTGACGATCCTGAATGTGGAGCCCGCCGCATGGAACGAGCTGCTTGAGCGTCTCGACGCCCGACTGGAGGCGGCTGAACGCCCCGATGCTTCGCGAGTTGGGGAGGTAGCGGTTCCTCCAAGGCCGTGTCGCCCGCCTGGCGAGCTCGTGTTGGCGGAGCCCAGGGTTCCGAGAGCGCCTGGCTGCGTAGCCCCTCGTCGTTCCATCGACATGGGCCGCCGCCGTGTGCAGCGTTGGAAGGCGTTGGCGAGCGCCTGACCGTGTAGCGGTGAGTCGGTCATTCTCTGAAACCCAGAGGACCGATCATGACCTTCGACAACTACCTTTCCGCGGCCTCGCTGGTCGTTGCCTTGGCCTCCCTCGGAGTCCAGGTCATCGACCCCCGAAGCAAGCGCGAGAAGGACCACGATGTCGAGCCCTCCGAGACGGCGAGTGCCAAAGCCCTGGACCTGACGCAGGCAGCGAGCCGGACTCCTCGGAGAACGCTTCCGATCCCACCGGGGAGGGAAGCGAGATCGATGAGTAAGTGATCTGGCCTGGCCGGTACGCAACGACGCCCCGGCCAGGCCAGCTCTTCTCCTACCCGCAGTTCATCTAGCGCTTGGGGAGCAGGGAGTTGAGTCGTGTGAACAGCTGGTCGGCGCGCGTGATCGTTGCCGCGTCGATGCGCGGGGCGAGCGCTGCCTGTTCGCGGAGGAGAACGGCCGCCGGCTTGTAGTGGTTGAACCGAGTGGCAATCTTGCGCTTCTTGAACACCGTCTCGACCTGCCGGACGACGCGGGGGTCCTTGGCGTTGAGTTCCGAGGCGTCGATCGGGGTGGTGAGCTGGTCCGCATAGGCACGATTGACGAGGTCGAGGTAGAAGTCGCGGTCGAACAGGTCCTCGACATCTGCATCGCCCGTGCCGGTGAACTCGCTGATCTCGACGAGGCCGTTCTTGGCGAGCTGGTCGTTGTCCCGGAGGCGCTGGACGGCCCCGACGTCCTTGGTGCTGGAGTCGACAAGGACGGCGACGTTCAGCTTGTTCGCGCCCAGCAGGGTCACGAAGGTGGACAGCTTGCCGGAGCCACCGATGGGGGTCTTCACCCAGCGAGGATCGAGTCCGGTGGAGCCGTTTGCCTCGGCGACGTCGGTGAGGACATCGAGGTAGATCAGGTCGCTCGGGCCTTCGAGGAGCAGGGTGTGCTCGCCCACAAACAGCGTCTGGGTCATCTCGACACCCATCGCGGTCAGGAGCGGGAAGGCGGTGTCTTCGTCGGCCTTGAAGATCTCCGAGGAGACCTTCGCTCCGCCGCGCTCCATATCCATGACCGTCCTGACCCTCTGGAGGTTGTCGGGGTCGACCATGAACGGGGAGTGGGTGGTGTAGAGGACCTGGTGCTTGGGGGCCAGGCGCTCGTCGATGAGACGGAGCAGGTCCTCCTGGGCCCGGCCGTGAAGGGACAAGCCGGGCTCGTCCAGGAGGAGAATCAGGTCAGTGCTGCCCGCCGCTTCCAGCTCGTTGAAGTAGGCGAGGAAGGAGAAGAACCACACGAAGCCGCGGGACCGCTCGTCGAACGGCACCGAGGCGCGGTGCCGGGTGTTGAAGACGCGGACCTGGAGGATCGGTCCCTCGTTGAAGGGCGGCAGGGCTCCGGTCTCAGGGGCCAGGACCTTCAGCTGCACTTCCAGCTCGGTGTTCTGCGACCAGTAGTCGAAGACCTCGTCCGAGATGACGTTGCCGGAGTTCTCCAGTTCCCGGATGAGCCGTTCGTGCTGGTCGGAGTCCTGGAACTCCTCCGGCGAAACTCCCGCCATGTCCAGCAGGCTCAGCAGAGCCCGCTCACCGCGCGTGATGTCTCTGGACGCTCGCCGCCGGATCAGATCGGGCAGGGCGACCTTGCCCGGCATCGTGTCGTAGTCCGCGAAGTAGACGAACTTCGGCATCGACGGGCTGGCGTACTGGTCGATGAGGTGACACCCGAGACTGCCGTTGCGCCAGCCGCGGATGCGGTCGGCCAGCGCGGTGGCGTCGGACGGAAGCTCGTCCAGTTCGTCGAAGGTATCGAGGAGGTCCGCGACGGTCTTCGCACTCTCGAGGGCCTTGGCGGCTGCGGCCGGAAGGTCCAGGGCGGAGCGCAGGTGGTTGACGACCTCGGACTCGTCGTGGGAGAAGGTGAAGGTCTTGGTGTTGTCGCGGTAGCCGATGACGACGTCGAACTCGGGGCTCTTCATGGCCTTGGGGCCGAGCTCCTCCGTGATGGCCTTCATCTCCGTGTCGTCGAAGCGGAACGTGGCCCGGACCACGGGGATCTTCTGGCCGGCCGGGATCTGCTTCCGCTCGCGGGTCTTGCGGGCGGGGAAGTCGACCACCTCGTCGAAGGTGGCGGCCTCCACGGGGTTGAGCCGGAAGAGCGCCTGGAGGAGGGTCGTCTTGCCCGACTCGTTCTTCCCGACGAGGCAGGTGACGTCTTCCTCGATGTCGAATATGTCGGAGTATTCGACGGACCGGTAGTTGGTGATGTGTGCCTTGATCAGGTGCATCTTGCCTGGTGGGTCCTTCCTCGCGTGTGCGAGAGGCCCGGCGTGCCAGGTCGAGAGGCGGTGGTCACAACGGCGCGGCGCTGGGTGCCTTCGGCGTTGCGTTCGAGGTATGTTCCAGATGCCAATCAGGAGAGACCCCGGTGCCCGTCGACCTCGACGCCGCCGGGGTCCTCTTTGAGCTAGATCTGAGGGTAGCGCCCGCCTCTGACAACTCCGCTCGATTTGTCTCCCTGTGGCCTCACCCTGATACAGGCTGTGGTTGGGTCGGGAGGCCCCGGAGGTTGTCGGGCCTCTCGGCCAGCTGAAGGCGGAGCTGGCGGTTCTCCATCACAACCTGGTGCAGTGCGCCGACGAGTGCCTCGTTGTCGGCCTTGAGCCGGTCGTTCTCCTTCAGCGCTTCGGCTCGGAGTTCCACGACCTCAGCCACAACGCCGCGCACCGGAGGCAGCCCCGGGACCCGGGGAGCCGACGCCTGCGGGGAGTCAGCATGCCCAGCGCGAGGGTGTCGGCGATGCCGGCGGCCCACTTGTTGATCGTGTTGAACATGGCCGGCGCGGTGGCAATGGCGTCAGCGGGCGGGAGGGGGCGCGGGTCGCCGGGGCTGCGCCACGCCGAGCGGATAGGGGAGCCCGTCTGGGCCTCGATCGCCTCGGTGTCGAGGAAGCCGAGGCCCTGTGGTGTGGCTATGACGCCGACGCCCCAGCCCCGCTCCTGCGCGGCGGTGATCAGCTTGTGGACGTCGTCCGCGATGCTGGCGGCGCAGACGACGACGTGCAGGAAGGGCTTCCTCGACTGATCGCTCATCATCTGTCTCCCTCGTCGGCGGCCAGGATGTCGGCGGTGCTGGCCTTCCACCGTCCGGACTCCCCGCGGAGCCGACGCGGTCTCAGCCCTTTGCGAACACGTCCCAGGCCGCGTAGTAGGCGTGTAGTGCGGCCTCGCTGCCGGAGCCGATGGCGGTCATGATCCGTTGGAAGCGGGCGGAGCGGAGGTCGCCGGCCACGATGACGCGGGGGTGTTGATCGGCAGGCGGGCAGTATCCGTCCGGACCACGGGTCAGGTCACCGGGTGGGGCGGCCGGGGCGTTCCCGATGCTGAGGTATGCGGCATCCGCCGTGATCGTCTGCCGTGCGCCGTTCCTGCCCATCGCTTCCGCTGACACCGATGGAGCTTCTGCGGCACCCAGCGTCAGGTGCTCAACGGGGAAAAGAGTGACTCGGGGGTCTTCGCGGATCTCCTCGATCTTGTATTCGTCCGCCGCCGGGTACGCCACGAGCAAGCGGGTGTCGGTGGTCGGGTTGGCACGGAGGAAGGTGCCGATCGGGCGGTCGCCGCCGAGGACGAGGAGGGCCCGGCCGTCGGCGTCGTCCGCGTCGGCCTGCCAGAGTGGGGGCAGGGTCGGGCCGTCGGGGGCGGTGATCCAGGCGACGTCGCGGGGCTGGAGGGGGCCGACGCCGGTGGCGACGACGGCGTACGGGGCGTTGAGGCGCGTGCCAGTGTCCACCGTGGCGGTCACCTGATCGTCCTCGGCGCGGAGCTCGGTGACGTGTCTGCCGAGTTCGAGGTGGCACAGCTCCGTGCTCTTCAGCTCCGCGACGATGGCGTCGGCAAGCTCGGGGCCGCTGGTGTAGCCGCCGAGGACGTTGTTCAGGGCCGGGATCCGGTAGAGGTTGCGGCACAGCCGGTCCGGCTCGACCAGGATCGTGCGCATGCCGACGCTGGCTGCCATGCGGGCGGCGGCGCAGCCGGCCGGGCCGCCGCCGATGATGATCAGGTCGGTGTCGTACAGCGTGTCGGCCATAGGGCTATTCCAGCACCGAGGCCCCGGCGTACGCAGTGAGTTGGCCGATCACGTGGTCGGTGGTGACGAGCTGGCCGGTTCCGATCAGGCGGCGGGCGACGACGAGGCCGGCGTCGTGGACGTCCGGGCCGGCATCGCTGGCGCAGGCGTCGGTGACGACCCAGGGCGCGTAGCCGTGCTCGAAGGCGTCGGCCGCTGACTTCAGGACACAGCTCTCGGTGGCGATTCCGCAGAAGACGAGGTCGGTCCAGCCTGCCTGGCGGATCATTTCGGCAGCCTCTGAGGTGAGGAGCGTGTAGCCGGTTTTGTCGACGACCGCGTGTGCGTGGGTGGCTGCTTCTGCGAGCTCGGGAACGATCTCGGTCTCGGGTGGTTCCTGGAGCCGACGCCACTGGAAGAAGCGCTCATAGGGGCTGTCCGGATAGTTGAAGTACCGGGTGAAGATCACGGGTCGCCCCGCGGCGAACCACTGGGCGACCAGGTCGAAGACTGCGGGAACGGCGTGGCGGCTGTGGTGGTTCACGAAGCCGTTCTGCATGTCGATCACGACCAGCGCGGCGCTGCCGATGTCCATCCGCTGTCTCCTGCCCCGTGTTCTCACCCGACGCTCTCGCGTAGAGCGTCCTGTGCGGCGCGCAGCCGTTCGGCCAGCCCGCTGGTGTTCATGATGGCCTCCCGCATCAGGACGTGCTGCGCGGTCTCCTGGGCTCGGGCGGTGGTGAGCCGGGAGTAGGCGGCGCGCAGGAAGCGCCAGCCGTACTGCTCGGGCATGGAGGGGTCCTGGCCGTCCTCGATCATCTGCTGGATCTGGCGAGTGAAGCACCAGAGGGCCTGGACGGTCAGCTCGCAGGTGACCAGCTCGTCGATGGTGAGGCTGCGCTCGCGGGAGTGGGAGGCGTACGCGACGCCGGACCAGCCGGCGTAGGCGGTGGAGACTCCCCGCACGCCGAAGGACGTGGAAGACGGCTACCCCGCGATCGAGGGCGGTGTCGAGGACGGCCTGAGATTCGGCACGGGGTTGGTAACTCGCTCCACCGCCCTCCCAGTTCGAAACCGTCCGGTCGCTGACGCCGAGGTAGGCGGCGAAGTCCCGCAGGCTCATGCGCAGGGCGTCGCGTAACAGCCGGGCTTCCCGGCCGGACCATCGCTGCACCGTGACCACCGTCGTACCCCCTGTCCGTCACCCGGTGGAACGCCGAAACGCCCAGCGTAGCCAGCCTTGTTCAGCAGTGGTGCGGCATTGCTGCAGCACCCGTACGTCACCCCCCGCCATTGGTCTCCACCATGCTGGGTCCACCGAGCCGGGGAGGTGCCCTCCGCCACCAGGCGGCCCTCCGCCCGTTCTCTCCTGTACCACCACCAGAAGGAGCAAACGGCATGACCGACATCGTCAAGCGCAACGCCCGCGCCATCCTCCTCGACGGCGACGAGCTCGTCCTCATCAAGCGCACCAAGCCGGGCAGGGAGCCGTACTGGGTGTCCGTCGGCGGAGGGATCGAGGCGGACGACGCGACCATCGAGGCGGCCCTGCACCGGGAGGTGTTCGAGGAGCTGGGCGGCAAGCTGGAGCGCGCCGAGCTCGTCCACCTGATCACCGACGAGCTGGAAGGCGGCGTCGGCGTCCAGCACATCTTCGCCGCGCGCCTGGAGTCGATGGACCTGGCCGCACGGACGGGGACGGAGTTCTCCAAGCCGGAGCGGGGCGGGTACGAGGTGGTCCGGGTGCCCTTCACCGCCGAGGCCGTCCGCGAGCTGAACCTGATGCCGCCGGAGCTCGCCGAGTTCATCGCCGCGAACACGGACGCGATCGTCTCCGTCCTCGACACCCCGATCCGCGAGGCGTGAGCGATGGCGCAGGTCCCGGACTTCGTCAGCCTCAACGGTCCTGACAACGTGGGCAAGACGACCCACCTGGTACGGCTGGCCGAGCGGTGGGACGGCTTCCAGCCGCTGGGCGCGGTCCACGAGCACGACCCCGAGCCGTGGGCGCGGGCGGCGGCCGGCGACTACGCCCGGTGGTGGTTCGAGACGTCCACGACGGTCGAGCTGACCGAGATGCTGCTCGCCGGGCACGCCAAGCGGGCCGCCGCCCGCGAGGCCGGGCGTACAGGGCTGCTCGACCGGGGCCTGTCCATGCTCCTCGCCGTGGCCACCGCGACCTGCGTGGTCAAGGACGGGCTGACGGTCGGCGAGGCGTTCAAAACCGTGACGGGCATCGCCGGTTCGCGAGCCACAGCACCGGAGGTCTCGATTCTCCTGCTCCCGTCCCTCGATGCCGAGCGCAGCTACGCCATCACCAGCGCCCGCGAGGGCCGCCCGTGGACCGGGATCTACCCGGCCTACCAGAAGACGCTGCACGCGGTCCTGCTCCACCAGGCAGAGCACGGCGCGTACACCGCGGTCGTGGACTGCGAGGACCGCTCCCTGGACGACGTACACAGCGACGTAGTCGATCGCCTTGGCCTCAGCCCCCTCACTGATGGGAGTCCCCGATGACCCAGAACTCCCCGCCCCTGGTCCTGCCGCCCGGCCTCGCCCGCGCCATAGCCACGCTCCAGGACAAGGACCTGCACCGCCTTGACGACACCGTCACCCGGCTCCACACCGTCAACGAACGCCTGTGGGACGCCGAGGACCGGGTGAGCGGCGCTCTGCTCTCCGCCACCCAGGTCGCGGACTGCAAGCGGGAGATCGACCAGCTCAACGCCGAACGCAACGCGCTGGCCGAGCGGGCCGACGAGGTCCTCGGCTCGCTGGCGGACGCGGGCCGCGCCGACGCGCCGTTGCACACCGAGACGCTCGCCTCCGTCGTCGACCGTCTGTCGGTACTGACGCTGCGGATCTGGCACAGCGAGCGCGCGGCGGCCCTGGACGAGCTGGCCCGCCGGCGCGTCCCCGCCCTCCATGGCCAGCGGGAGGAGCTGTGCGCCGCCCTCGACGCGCTGGTCTCCGACGTCGTCGCCGGCCGCCGCCGGCTTCCCGTACCGGCCCGGTTCAAGCTGTACGGCCGGGACGACGCCGCCCCCGCGGAGATCAAGCCGAGTCGGCACCTGCACCGGGTCCTCGCCTTCGGTGGGCTGAGCGAGTGCGGCAAGAGCATCAGCGCCGAGTTCGTCCAGCGCACGTGCGGTGCCCAGCGCCTCAAGATCGGCTTCCTGCTGCGGCAGGCGGCTCACCGGGAGGGCCTCGCGGACCCGTACGCGCTCTCGGCCCGTCGGCAGGCAGAACTGCTGCTCGGCGAGCTGAACCGCTTCGCGGACGCCCACGTCGACACGCGGCTGTTCACCATCGAGTCCGTCCACGACGACGCCTCGATCGCCGAGCTCAAGCAGCTCATGGGCGACACCCTCCAGATCGTCTACCTGGACGCCTCCTTCGCCGTACGCGTCGAGCGGTCCGGGACGCCGGCCCAGGCCGTCGCCGCGAAGGACGAGATCAAGATGAGCCGTGGCGCCCACCAGGTCGCCGCACTCGCCGACCACGTCATCGACAACACCGGCAGCATCGCCGCCCTCCGCGCCCGCCTCCGGCACATCGCCGCCCCGCCCGCCGCCACGGCGCTGCGCGTGGCCACCCCGTACGGGCTGGGACTGCCGGCCGCCATCGCCTCGGCGACGGCCGACTTCACCGACGCGGTACGGGCCTACGGCCCCGGCGTAAGGCTCGCCGCCCTGACCGGCAGCCCCGGCGAGGGCAGTTGGATCGCCGGCTGGTCCGACCTGGACCTCCTCATGATCGCCGAGCACGAGACCATCGGCCAGGTGCACGAGGCCCTGGAGCAGTACGGGACCGCCCTGGGCGGTGCGGCCTCCCTCGGCCCCACCCTCGTCACCCCCGGCGAACTGACCGCCCGGCGCCTCACCCCGCGCCTCGCGTTCGTCCTCCACCAGCTCCAGCAGGGCAGCCCCGTCCTCCACGCCGCACCCGACCTCAAACTTCCGACGATCAGCCGGGACGATCTGGCGTTCGCCGCCGTCCGGGAACTCCCCCAGGTCATCCTGACCATGCGCCGACTGCGCGCCCATGCAGGACCGACGGCTCTGCGGCAGCTCTACAAGCACCTCGTGCTCGCCTGCCGCCTCCTCCTGCGCGAACACAACCAGTGGGAGTCCGGCCCCGACCGGATCCTCGCCGCGGCCTCCCGCATGCCGGGCCTTCCCGCCCTCGCGGTGCCCTCCCTGGCCGAGATCGCCCGTGCCTGGCGTGACAGCGACGCCGAGCTCGTGCTCAAGCCCGTCACGACGGCGGTCGACCAGCTCCTCGCCTGGTACGCCGCCCAACTCGCCGCCTGACCAGCCTCCCCCTCCTTCCTTCTTCTCTATCCGACAGGAGCTTCGCCATGCCCGACCCCATCGCCGTGCCGTCCTTCTCCGCCCGGATCGTCGAACGCCTCAGCGTCGGAGCCACGAGCCGCCGCGAGCGCGTCATCCACTCCCTGGACGGCCTGGAGGACCCGGTCCACCCCGACACCCTCGCCCACACCGGAGCCGACCTCTGGCGTCTGCTCCAGGAGCAGGTGCCGGACGGGCTCGGCTCCGTGGACTTCCTCCTCGGCCTGGACGCCGGCGGCGTCCTGCCGACCGTCTCCCTCGCTGGCGCCGCCCACCTCCCGTACAAGATCGCCTGGAAGCTGCACCTCCCCCTCGACGGCGCGGTGCGCTTCAGCGAGCCCCACTCGATGCGCACCGACGTATTCGCGTACGGCATCGCCCCCGGTCAGCGGATCGTCATCGTGGACGACGAGATCACCACCGGCCGGACGCTGGCCGACCTCACCCGCCGCCTCCGCGAGGCCGGCGCCGTCCCGCTGGCGGCGGCTTGCCTGGTCGAGGACACCACCCGCCGAGCCCGCGACCTGCTCACCGACCTCGGCCTGCCGCTCGTCTCCCTCACCACGATCGAAGGCGCGGCGTGACCGTGGTCGCCCCGGCGGGGGTCCGGTTCCACCACGGCTCCCTGGTCATCCCCGCCGGGGCCGTGCACACCACCCCGCTCGGGTACGACCGCGACAGCATTCCCATCGGCGCACCGCTCCCGCTGGCCGCCTCCGCCGAGCTCGTCCACCGCCTGAGCGGGTGCGGCGAGGTCGTGGTGGCCTTCGAGGGGAAGCTCGGCGACACCCTCCTCGCGCTTTCGGGAGTCCGCGCGGTCCTCGACTGGCTCCGGCTGCGGTCGGTTCGCGTGGCCGTCCGGGCGGTGGGTCCGTACGCGGGGCTGATCGCCCGCACCGGGCTGATCACCAAGCCCCAGCCCACCCCGCCCAGCGGCTGGCGGGCCGTGATCGGCGACCGCACGGGCATCGAGGCACACGGCTCGAAAGCAGTGGTGAGCCTGGTACTCGACCCGGCGGCCCCACCGTGCTGGTCGAGCGACGGCCGCGCCCACCCGGACCTGCCCGCCCGCCACTACCTGGCGGTGGAGCGCCGCCTCGGCATCCGCCTGCCCGACACGGCACCCTTCGCTCCCACCCTCGCGACCGGTCCGAACAACCTCGTGGAGGAACTGCGCTCGGTGGGCTGGCTGGGCGGCCTGACCGTCGCCGCCATCACCGCCACCAGCTGGCCGGACCGCAAGGACTACACCGCCCAGCGCTACATCGAACTCGCCGAGCACATCGCGGAGGCCCAGCAGGCCCAGGCCCGGCTGCTGCTCATCGGCGGCAACCCGGGCGACGGCCTCCGCATCGCCGCAGAAGCTCCCCGGCGCCACGTACAGGCCCTCCGCATCGACGGCATGCCGACCGACGGCCTCGCCGACCTCTTCCCGCACTGCCACCTCATCGTCGGCAACGACACCGGCCTCACCCACCTCGCCGCGATGGCCCGCCGCCGGGACGGAAGCTCCCCGCCCGTCATCGGCCTGTACTCCCGCCACAGCCACAGCAAATGGCGCACCGGCCTGCCGCACCACCACGCCGTCGCCACCGCCCTGTCCGACCGCATGCATCAAGGCGACCTCTGTCCCGTCCGCGACGCCATCGCCCCGGACACGAACATCCACATGGACGCCTTCCCGCCCGCCGCGCTGGCCCAGGTCGGCCTGGAACTACTCAACGGGGTGAGACCATGACCTTCCAGCCTCTCCTCCGACTGGGTCCGGTACGGCGCTTCACCCGCAACCTGCTCCGCCCCGTCGACCTCCTCGGCCGCCCGCTGCTCGTGAAGTACACCCGCGACCCGGCCGAGGCCCGCGAGGAGATCCGCGGCCACGCCCGCCTGTCCCGGCACTACCGCGTCCCTGCCCTTCACGCCCACCTGCGCGTGCCGGGCGGGCACCTGCTCGCGTACGAACGCCTCCCCGGCGGCACCGACCAGGGACTCCTGCTCGACCTCCTCAACGCGGAAGAACCGAGCAGCGATCTCCGCAGCTACATGGACCAGCTCACGGCGGCGTACCGCGAGGTCATCCTCATGACGGCATGGCCGGCCGAGCCGGCGCACGTCGTCCGCAAGCTGTACTGGGACCGCGCGGCGCCCGGCGGCCGCCTCAACGCGTACTACGCCGGCAAGGACTTCCTGATCGCCGACGGCCTCATCGACATCCTGGTCTCCCGCCTCGGCACCTACACCCTGAACATCAACGGTTGCCGACACCACCTGGACTGGGCCGCCTCCCTCCGCTGGCTCCGAGCCCACTTCGCCACGGCCAAGCCAGTCTGGGCGGCCCTCACCCAGGGCGACCCCACCGACGTCAACCTCGCTCACCCGCTCGCCTGGTTCGACTACGACACCGCCGGGATGAACAGCATCCCCGGCGAGATCGCCAACTTTCTCTGGTACGCCTCCGCCCTCGGCGGCTGGCTCGTCCCCACGTACAACCCGACCGCCTTCGCCGATCACCCCGCCACCTTCACCCACGTCCCGGCCAACACCCCCGAGATCCGACGAGCGGCAGTCGACCACACCACCAGCACCATCCACATCGACTACACCCCGCGCCTCTCGGCACCCCGGCGAGCCGCCGTGACCGCGTACTGGAACCAGCTCGTACGACCAGTCTCGGACCGTCTCTGGCCCGGCGAGGACCTGGCGAACCTGCTCCGCCCCTACCTCGCCATGCGCATCCTCGGCGTCTACAACCTGGCCGACCTAACCTCTGAGGACCGGCTCGTCCTCCTCGCCCGGCTCGCCGAAGCCAGGAGCCCCGCCTTCGACCCGACCACCTACTTCTGCCCGCTGGAGTCGCCATGCCCGGCCCCCTGAACGGCCGCACCGCCCTGGTCACCGGAGCCACCGGCGGCCTCGGCTCGGCCATCGCCCGCCGCCTCGCCGCCGACGGCGCCACCGTCGCCCTCGCGCACCTCGACGACGACCAGGCCGCAGCGGACCTCGCCACCCACATCGCCGACAGTGGCGGCACCGCGATCTCCCTGGCAGCCGACGTCCGCAATGCCGAGGCCGTGCGTGCCCTCTGCCGCCAGGCCCACGACCAGGTCGGCCCGGTCGACATCCTGATCAGCAACGCCGGCGCCTACCCCCGCTACCCGTGGACGGAGACGACGCCGGCCCGCTGGGACGAGGCACTGACCACCAACCTGACCAGCCACTACCTCCTCGCCCACGAGCTCACCCCCTCCATGACGGCCGTCGGCTGGGGCCGGATCATCACGACCGGTTCCGTCCTCGCCACGGCGGGCCGCCATGACCTCGCCGGCTACATCAGCGCTAAGGCCGGCCTCGAAGGACTCACCCGCGCCCTCGCCCGCGAACTCGGCCCCGCAGGCGTCACCGCGAACTGCGTCGCCCCGGGCTCCATCCGCGTCCCTGCCGAGGACACCGTCGTCGACGACCCCGAGGCCATGACCGCCCGGCAGCTCACCCGCCAGTGCGTCCAGCGCCGGGGCCGCCCAGACGACGTCGCCGCAGCCGTCGCCTTCCTCGCCACCGACGACGCCGGCTTCATCACCGGACAGACCCTGCGCGTCGACGGAGGCTGGATCCTTGGCTGACATCTGGCTCATGCGCCACGGCGCCTACGAAGGCCACCGCCCCGGCTACCACGCCCCACACGAGGCCACCCTCACGCAGGAGGGCCGTGACCAGGTACGCCGCTCCCTCCCCCTCCCCGAGGGCATCACCGCGATTGTCACCAGCCCGATCCCCCGCGCCCGCCAAACCGCCACCCTCGTCTCGCACCTCACGGGCCTGCCGATCGTGGCCCCCTCCGGCCTCCTCGCCGAATGGCGAGCCCCGAGCATCGTCCTCGGCCGCACCGCCGAAACCTACCCGCCCGCCTACCGCGCCTGGCGTGCCCGCCGACTCGCCAACCCCTCCCTACGCTGCGAAGACGGCGAAAGCCTCACAGACCTCCACACCCGTGCCCGCCACTGCGCCGCCTTCCTCCACCACACCGCCCAACGCCACGGCCCGCTCCTGGCCGTCTCCCACACCCTCCTCCTGGGCGTCCTCACCCACCTTCCGAAGGCCCGGCCGCCGCCTTCACCGCCGCCGCGAGAACCCCCTGGCAGTTCGCCGAACGCCGACCATTCATCAGCAAATAGGGCGCGGCGTTCCACGAGCTGCTTCGGCCGCCGGGTGCCGCGGTCACCTGCAGTGAACACCGCATCCCTACAATGCGGGCCTACC
>NZ_JABWDV010000302.1:23937-58641 GCF_013362995.1 Streptomyces sp. TRM64462
CCCTCACACCCTCGGCGGAGAGGCGCGGTCCCATGCGTCAAGCATCAGCTTGCGGTCAAGCGTCGGGGCCTTTACAGCGACTGCCGAACCTGGTGGGTCCTGGCACATCAGGACACGGGCGGTAGGCAGCACGACCCCACCCTCCAAGTCGCCAAGAAAGATCAGCTGCCGGTCATGGAGCTGCCTTCGGTCACCACGGTGCATAACCCTGACCTCGCAGTGCTGCTGCTCAAAGGCGGCAACATCGGCGGCAGTGAAGGCGATGTCGTTCCTGTTCTCAGCAATCAGCATTCGCAACGGCGTGCCGCAGTCAGAGCGGACAGCCTCAACGAATCGCAGCAGCTTTTCAGGATTTACGGCCATGTAACGGTCCACCCAAATGGCCTCCGGCACGCCCGATAGAAACCCGCAGAAAGTCTTAACGGACTCCCGCCAGTTGGCGGGCCACGTGGGCACTCGGCCGTCCAGAGCGACACGCGCTGCTTCTGAATGCAGGGCCCGGACCACCCCGTACTGCTGCTCGGCAGCCGGAACTAGCAGCGGGGCCAGGGCCTCCGTCGCGGAGTCGTCGGCAGGTAGAGGCGCGGGGCCATCGCGCAGCACGCCCTTAATCCAGGTAGCGGCCTCCCAGGGCACATCCTGGACCCACTTAGGCGCGAGGATCTCGGCGGCCTCGCACACCTGATGGAAGGCGACACGTCCCAGGACGGGCGCGACCTTCGACAGCAGCGCGGCGTTTCCACCCACGTTTGCTACCGCATCCGCCGAACGGGCGCAACCCGCAGCTTCAAAGTCCGCCTCGCCTGCAACGGGCAGCGCAACCACGCGAGCGCGTGCCACTAGCGGAGAGCCAGTAGAGATCAAGTGCATACTGCGACCCCAACGGCCAGTCAGCAACGCACCAGTGTCCAGAGCTTGTTCACCATCCACCAACAGCTTAAGCAGTTGCCGCTGAAGGCGCAGACCGTGCGTGTTGCGCAGCGCATGCGGATAGTCGTCGAAGAGCAATTGGGCCGCACCATGTCGATCCAGGGCGTCAAAGACGTCCACGTGAAACGCGGCTGTTCGCTCTTCCTGATTGTCGTTGGTGTAGGCACGCCCCCGAGTACGGACGCTAGTATCACCCAGCTCGCGTGCCACAGCTTCCAGCAAGACGGTCTTACCGGAACCTGGCACTCCCCGAGCAATGACCGTCTCGCCGTCTATCAAATGCTCACAGACCTGGTTGACCCAGCTCCGCTGGGCAGGTAGTAGCCGCATTCAGGGCCTCACTTCAGCACCTGGTCGCGCATCGCGTGGATCCGCGGTGCCCATTTCTCGTCAGTGATGCCGTACAACACCAAGTGCGCGGCCATGTCGGGTTCGCTCTCCGCCCATTCACGCGCATCCCTCTGCTCTTCCGGATCCTCCGACCACAGCAGTGGGAGCATGGCCGCCTCGTCCCCGAACCAATCAGCGAAGGACTTCAGTACGTCCGCAACCTCGGAGCGTGGGGTGTTTGGGCCGCGCCGCTGCAGGGCTTCCTGGAGCGCCTCCAAGGGAACGTGCCACGGGATGACATCATTGGGGCGCGTGCTGGCAGCAGCAGAGCAAGCCTTGCGGGTGAGCAAAGGGTGGCCGCCGAATTCGCGAAAGAGGAAGTCAATGGTCGCGGGGTCGCGGTAGCGCAACCCCATACGCCTGCCGAGACTGCGCACCATCTCCTGCATCTCGTCCTTCTTCATCGGCGACAGGAACGACAGGCGGACGAACTTGTAGAGCAGGTTGTCTCGGCCATCGAGGAGCGGGCGCTCGAAGATTGCCGGGTCCACTCCGGCACACACGATGCCGATACCGTCCTTACCCTCGGCTTCGCGGCGTTGGATGACGCCTCGAAGCTGGGTAAGGCATCGCAGCAGCGCCCACGCCTCGCCCTCCTCGAGGTTTGACCGGCCAGGCCAAGCCTGGTCGATCTCGTCGATGAACAGCTCCAGACGACCAGGCAGCGCGTCCAGCAGTATGTCCAAGTCGTTGAGCCAATGCGTGGAGATGTTCGCGACGGGGTGGGGGCGGCCGTCACGTGTAAGCAAGGTCAGACGGGGGGCGGATCCCGACGTGGCACGCAGTAGTTTGTGACACTCCACAAGCAGACCGAGCTGGAACTGCTCGGTCGACAGTCCACTGATGTCCAGCCGGATCACGGGTTTACCCTGCTCCGCCCGGTGGTTCTCCACGTAGTTGAGCAGCGAGGTCTTCCCGGCCTTACGTAGCCCGAAGATGCCGACGGACTGACCACGGTCCAGAGCGAAGTCAAGCTGCCGCACCTCGGCTCGGCGCCCGTAGAATGCGGCCGGTTCGGTGATGGGCTTGGTCAGGTCGTAGTGATCATGCGTGACCATGATCTGCGCGATGCGCTCGCGCAGGCTTATCTGAACCCCATTTTCAATCAGCGCGTTGGAGTCGATCGTTAGGATCGGCAGCTGCCCGCGGCGGCGGCGGACGAGGTTCTCCGCTCCCGCATCCGGAGTGAGCAAGATCGCGAAGTCTGGATCAAGCCTTGCCTCGCCCTTGCGTAGCCGGTCCGCAATGATGTCAAGCGTGCGCGGCTCCACTCGTTCATACGAGGCAGACAAGCACAGCACCTCGAGGTGCAGATCAAAGGTTTCCTGAACGTTCTCCGGCAGGGTGATGTAGATCCACCAGCGCCGACCGTCCTGGCGATCCTCCACGAACCGATAGGGCTCCGCGCCCATCTCGCGGAGAAGCTTGTTGAACTCTTTCCCCCCGAGGACCATCCGCTCGAACTTTGCCTTGTGTTCCGCGAGGACTTGCTGGTTGTGAGTGCTTGCCACGTACGCCTCTCAGCGAGCCGAGTTTCCCGGATCGTACGCCGGACAGGGCATGTTGGGCGACTCTTCGACGATTGCCGTGTGCCACGAGTAGACCGACACCCCTGCCGTCACGGCTCGGCGAGATGGAAGCCCCGTGGCGGACCTCGTCGGCGTTGCCGGCGTGAAGCAGCACGCGACCTTCGAGGGTGCAGTCAAAGAGGGCACATAGTGCGGCCTCGCCCTTGTCCAGCGGATGGAAGAAGCGTGGCTTCCCTCAAGGTCAGGCGGGCGCGAGGTCCTTGAGCGCGCCGCGAAGGGCCGCGCCAGCCTCGCTGGTCACCGCAGCCATCTCTCTCAGGTCCTGGCTCGTCAAGTACCGGTAGCTCTGCGGGGGGTGGAACGATGCCGACGCTCGCAGCGCCGCCAGGGTCACAGGAGCTTCGAAGGTAATCGGCTCTTCGAGTGACAGACCGCTGGCCCGGGTCGCGCCGCTCATGTACTCGTCGTACTCGCGCCGGCTGATTCCGGCGCTCGCGCGGCTGGCCGACCAGACCTCACGGGGGGTAGCGACCTGGACCGAGGCGATCCGCGCCATGCCCACGATGGCCATCGTGGGCGCGGTCGCGTAGAGGAGTACAGGAGTTCCAGGTGGAGCGGCGACGCGCTGCCGACGGACCTCCACCGTCTTGGTCCCTGCCAGGATCGCAGTGGCGAATCGAGGGTGGACGGACAGCAGCATCGCGCGCTCCGGATCACTCACGTCTTTCGGTGCCCCTCTTCGTAAACGGCCTGGAACAGCGCGCTACTCGTCTTCGACAGCGACATCGGCGGTACCCACCGTAGCCCCAGCCCCTTGGCCAACACGGTCAATCGTGAATGCGTCACCTGTACGGGAAAGATCTCCGTGTCCGAAAACCTCAACGCCATGGCCCTACCCGAAGCATCGGCTGTCGCACGCACTTCGGCACGACCATATACGCCCAGGTGTTCGAATCGCGAGAAGAGGGTGTCGGGGTCGTCGACGAGCACCTCGTCCAGGCGCGAGCACCCGATCACCATCTTGCCCTGCTGCCCGGAGGTGCCTTCGCTGACGTACCAGAGGATCCGCGCCGGCACGGTCTCTCCCCGGTGCCCGGACGACCGGTAGTAGACGTGCTCACGGCTGATGCCGAGAATGTCGTCCCGCGGTACGAGCATGGCCGGGACATCGAACAGTTCCGTGGACCACCGCGGTTTGATCGGCGCGATGAAGGACGGTAGCGCGGAGTTGATGAGCTTCGCTGGCCACCACACCCGCTCTACGACGCTCGCGATCTCGGGCGACTCGCCTTCCTCAAGACGAGGCGTCACCCGCCCCAGGCGGGCCGCGATCTCCCCGGCTTTCTCCGAGACCGTCTCGGCGGCCCCGCACACGTCGACGAGAAGCGCAGCGAAGCCGCTCTCATCTTCCGTGAAGCCGTCGGCGGCGGCAGCTGAAATCGCCGTCCTGGACACGTATGGATCCGCGATCCGAACGACCTCGGCCTCTCGCCCTCGCCCGAGCCTCTTGAGCATGAAGAGCAGCTGCCGTGCGAGCGTCTCCTCCAGCGGATGCGACGCAGTCCGCAGAAAAGCGACGTTGAGGGTGCGCCCGTCCATGGCCCACACGTAGAGGGCTACGGGGCTTCCCTCACCGTCGCGGAGAAGCTCCCTGCGCCACAAGACCCCATCGGAGGAGAGGGCTCTCAGCCGCTCCTCAAAAGCGGATCCTCTGTCGGCACCAGCCTGGTCGAAGAAGGCGACCAGTTCCCCTTCGCTGCCGGGAGCAACCTCCTCAGCTGAGAAGGCCGTACCCATGAGATCCGCCGGACGGTAGACCTGGGCCTGTCGCAGTTCGTCCACGTGAAGCGTGACCACTGCAGGTGAGACGACCTTGACTCGCGCGACGGCCCAAGCGATGTCCGCCAGGGCAGCCAGTCCGGGGTCGCGCGTCACCAACACCTGGAGGCCGGCGCAGGAAGTCTCGGCCACATACCGCAAGCGAGCTCGCTGCCGACTGTCCAAAGGCACGTGCGGCAGCTCCTTCTGCGCCGCTGTGACCAGCTCCGCCAGGCGGGCCGAGACCGCAGCGGGACCGGGAGAGAGCGACCGCAGCTCGGCGAGCCCCGTGCGCTGGTGATTCCGTTCCTCTCGGTCCTCAACGTCGCGTACCTCGTGCAGCAGCTGTGGCGTGAAGGCGAGCTCGATCAGGTCAGCGAGCCATCCCGCCTCGAGCGCACGCGACTCCTCGACGGCGCGCTCCGCTCCTGCACCGCGCAGCCCGGCGAATACGCTGTGGTCGACGGTCACCACCAGCAGTGCATCGCTCTGGGCCTCGGTGAACAGGTCCTCGTGGCCCAGGTCGAGCCACCAAGTGTCCAGCGTCTCCTTGTCCTTGCCCCGGCCCAGGCTCTCGCCCTTGGGAACAAAGCCCAGCGCCGTCCACATATCGCTGAGTCCGTAGTCACGCCGGCATTTCGCACGAATACCCAGCCGGTGAGCGTGCCGCTCGCGAATCGTCTCGATGAGTCGTCGCGCGACGCCCTTTGCTCGATGTTCCTCAGCCACGCACAGGTGGGCCAGGCGCACGTAGAGATTCCGCTTGGGGAGCCCGAAGAGCGCGTAGCCGACGACCTCCTCGTCGTCGACGGCCACCAGCAGACCGCCGTCCTCCGCGTGCTTGCGGTACGCGGGTGGCGTGAGCAGGCCCAGGTACTTCGTGTATCTGTCGCCCAAAGCAATCACTGCGTCCAGCAGCTCCGTCTGCTCCCCCGACACCGGCAGCACTTTGATCGCCATGCTCCCCCTCCAGTTCCCTTAACCGCTCAACGCCCCAGAGCGGCATACTGCCCAACAGCCTCGGTGCCGATCCACTGATTGATCAGAACCGGCTACCTGGCGGGAATCGATCGGTTTCTCTTCCTGTCACCAGCCACCGGTCGGGACAGGGTCACTTGATGAGTGATGAGGTTCGTTGTCGGCTGCGTACTGATCGGCAACGACGAAGGCGCTGGCGCAGTCCGGGCACTCGGCTTGGCCGAAGAGGTAGGTGAGGCCCTCGGCTATCCGGAGGAGGCCGAGGGCGCGGGCGGTGTCATGCATTCGCCTGCCCAGACTGCCAAGTCGCTCAACAGAGCACGGCTTGAGGGGGCGGCGGCGGACATCCCCCTCACACCAGTCCCGATAGGCGGAGTACCGGCCGTGGTCGCCGATCGCAACGGTGACAGGCAGGTCGCAGTGGGGGCAGCTCACGCTATAGAAGCCGTCATCGAAGTCGTACTCGGCCATGCTCCATCCGGTCGCGCCGGCGAACGCGAGGTCCGCCCGGAAGAACGCCACCGCGAGCGTCGGTGGAAGATCACCGTCACCGATACGGCGGGTAAGTACGTCCCTGAGCTCAGCGACGACAGGAGCCATTTCCCGTACGAGCTCGTCGGCGCCATGGTCCTGAAGGACTCCCGCGACGATCGCCCCGGCCAGTTCCAGCGCCCGATCCATCGCGACCGTTTCGCCGGAACGGGCAAGGTCCCTCAGATACGGGAGCGCGGCGAAGCTGGCTGCCGAGACCGTGAGCCCCTCGGTGGCCAGGAGGTGCCAGAGTTCCCGCCAAGCTTCCTCGTCGAGGGACGGCGATCGCAGAACCCGCTCGAGAACAGGCGGAACCTCGTCGTACGGTCCATGCCCGTACCTGGGCAACTGCCACTCGATCATTCGCCGATTCAAGCACGGGGCCCCGCGGGGCCCGAGTCGGAGAGGTCGTGCATCCTAACCGGATGACGCAGACCGGAGCCGAACATGTGAAGGTGCATTTCCACCTCGAGACGGATGGCGATTGGCCTCCCGCCTCGGTAGAGAGTCTTTGGGCTCTCGACCGCGGCGACGGCACCGTGCAACTCGACAACACTCCTTGGTTCGTACGCGGCGTGGCGTGCGGAGACGTCCTTGCCACCCACCCCGACGAGGAGGGCGTTCTCTGGGCGGGCCATGTGGTCGAGCCGTCTCAGAACTGCACGATCCG
The DNA here is from genome assembly GCF_013362995.1 of Streptomyces sp. TRM64462. Classification (GTDB taxonomy): domain Bacteria; phylum Actinomycetota; class Actinomycetes; order Streptomycetales; family Streptomycetaceae; genus Streptomyces. The sequence continues at coordinate 30,784 of NZ_JABWDV010000302.1, forward strand.
ACTCATCGTGTTGCGGGACAAGGGATCTGGCGCGGCACGGCAGAGCGTTCTGAACGCGTTCGCGGAACTGGGAGTGGGTGGAGAGGGGATCGAGCGATTCGGCATGGTCGCCCTCAACGTGCCACCGGCGGCGGACCTCGCGAGGGTCCAGCGGCTCCTCGATCACAGCGTGGCCCAAGAATGGTGGGACATGGAAGAGGGCTGTGTCACCGATGCCTGGCGGGCAGCACAGTCGGGGTGAGCGGCACTGCGCGCCAGTTACCCACCGACGGCTTCGCTCCAGCTCCCATCCGGGCCGCGGTGGAGACTCCTGCGTTGCATCCGCCGGGCCGTCTCTTCGAGTGCTGCCCGTTCCTGGGCTCGCCGGGACGCATCCGGGTCCGTGAGGTCGAAGCCGAGCAGCGGGACCTCGTCCGGGTCGACGTCCTCGGGCGAGGGCCGGCCTTCCAGGAGGAAGCCGAAGAGGGCTCGAAGGGCTTCGTTGCCCAGTTCCAGCGGGTGGAAAGGCAGTGCGTACGGCTCCTCGTCCCACGCCGGGTCAAACTCCACGGGCCGGTCACCTGCCCAGTAGGGCATCTCGAAGGGGAATGGGTCACCAATGTTCTCCACGATGCCGCCGTCCGGCGAGAGGCTCAGCAAGCGGCGGAGGCGGCCGTCCTCCCAGACCGCGAAGGCAAGCCAATCCGAGACGCTGTGCATCGCGTGCAGGATCACGCGACGGCCCGCGGCGGCCTCCAGAAGGTGCGCCGGGAGTTCCGACGGGCGGTCGAACATCAGACGCCGATCGCAGACCAGGTCCACGCCCGGGAAGCTCGCCGCATACGTGAGGCGCTCTGGCGGGTACGTCGATTCCCCCAGGACATCGCCCTTCGTCGACTCCATCCCCCAGCCCGGGAAGACCTGGGCGATCAACGCCGCCGTTCCCTCAGCCGCCGGCTCGCTGGCCTCCCGCAGTGCCGAGGCCACGTCTCCGTCCGCGTACGCTAGTAGCGCCGTCTTCGCTCCCATGCGACGCACGCTAGCCCCCACCACTGACAGCCCGGGAGCGGCCAGCGAGTGAGTACGTTCGCGCAGGTCAGAGCCACCCCACTCCCCCATCCACCAAGTACCTTCTAAGCACTTGGCCGCAGGTTCGAGTCCTGCCGGGGGCGCTCAGCCCATCTGGCCAGCAGAAACGCTGATCTTTCTCCTTTCCGCGCGGAAGCACAGCGCGAGTTGGCCAAGTTCCTGCCCCTCTCGGCGTCTTCGGGCGTACGGTTCAGCTCACGGCCGACGAGGTCGTACGGTCGGCGGAGGTGTGCCGGGGAGGGCGGGCCATCGACCTGCCGATGGTGGGCGGGCCGATCGCGATCGGCTACCACCTGGACGGCGTCGACGACCTGGTGCTCGACGCCGTGACACTGGCCCGGATGCGCCCGATCACTGGCCGTACGGGGAGGACAAGACCTGGCGGGCCGAGGGCGGCGTCGCCGCTGCGGGTTCGGACGGCCTGGTGGCGCACGTGAAGGCGACGAACGGGGGCATCGGCTACTTCGAGCTGTCCTTCGCGAAGAACGCGAAGCTCCCCACCGTGCGGCTGGATACGGGCGCCGGCAGGGAGCCGGTGACGGTCTCGGCGGTCTCGGCGGAGTCGGCCTCGGCATGACGCTCCGCTTCGACTACCGCGAGCCCGCGCCCGGAACCTGGCCGATCGTCCTGGTCACATACGAGATCGTCAGCTCGCTGTCCTGAGCAGGGCGGCGATCTCGCGGGCCGCGTCCCTGGCCGGGCGGCCCACGCCGATGAGCGTGGCGGACGCGGGACCCGTCCAGTCGCCGTAACCGAGCAGGTGCAGGCGGGGCTCCGCGAGGGCTCGCGTGCCGTCCGTGGGGATGTGCCCGCGCGGGCCGCGCAGGCCCAGGGGGGCGAGGTGGGAGAGTGCCGGGCGGAAGCCGGTGCACCAGATGATCGCGTCGGCGTCGGCCGTCATGCCGTCGGACCAGGCCACGCCTGTCGGCGTCAGGCGGTCGAACATGGGTGACGCCTTGAGGTACCCCGCGTCCCGCGCCTCCCGTACGGGCGGTACGGCCACGATGTCGCCGAGCGACGCGACGCCGCCGCTGTCGGTGCGGCCCTCGTCCAGGGCCCGCCGCCGGGCCGTGGCGACGTCGAAGAGGACCCGGCCGTCGATGTCGTCGGGCAGGAAGCGCGGCTCGCGCAGGGTGACCCACGTCAGGTCCGACTCGTACGCGAGGTCGGCGGCGACCTGGGCCCCGGAGTTGCCGCCGCCCACCACGATCACCCTCCGGCCCGCGAAGTCGCGTGGGCCGCGGTAGTCCACGGTGTGCAGCTGCCGCCCGAGGAACACCTCGCGCCCCGGGACCGCGGGCAGGAACGGCCGCCCCCACGTGCCGGTCGCGCTCACGACCGCGCGGGCCCGCCAGGCGCCCCGGTCCGTTTCGACCCGCAGGAACTCCCCGTCCCGGTGGACGCCCGCGACTCGTACAGGGCGGTGCACGGGCAGTTCGTACCGCTGCTCGTAGTCCGCGAGGTACGCGACGACGTGCCTCGCGTCCGGGTACGTCGCCCCTTCCTGCGGTGGCATCATCCGGCCCGGGAGGGACGAGTACGCGGCCGGCGAGAACAGGCGCAGGGAGTCCCAGGTGTGCTGCCATGCGCCGCCCGGCCCGGACTGGGCGTCGAGCACGACGAAGTCCAGGCCGAGGCGGCGCAGGTGGTAACCGGCGGCGAGCCCGGACTGGCCGCCGCCGATCACCACCACATCCACGGTCACGTCCACGGTCACGGTCATGCGGCGGTCGTGAACTTCCGCCGCCAGGCCAGCGACACGTACACCAGCGCCACCAGCACCGGCACCTCGATCAGCGGGCCCACCACACCCGACAGGGCCTGACCCGACGTCACGCCGAAGGTCGCGATGGCGACCGCGATGGCCAGCTCGAAGTTGTTGCCGGCCGCCGTGAAGGCGAGCGTGGCCGTACGGTCGTAGGCCAGGCCGATCGCCTTGCCCAGTGCGAAGGTCCCGAACCACATCACCGCGAAGTACACGAGGAGCGGGATCGCGATGCGCGCCACGTCCAGCGGCTGCGAGGTGATCGTCTTCCCCTGGAGTGCGAACAGGACGACGATCGTGAACAGCAGGCCGTACAGCGCCCACGGGCCGATCTTCGGCAGGAACGTCGTCTCGTACGACTCGCGGCCCAGCTTCTTCTCACCGAGCCTGCGCGTCAGGAAGCCCGCCACCAGCGGCACGCCGAGGAAGATGACGACGTTGAGCGCGATCTTCCACATCGAGATGTCGAGCGCCTCGCCGTCGCCGAGGCCCAGCCAGCCGGGCAGCAGGTCCAGGTAGAACCAGCCGAGCAGGCCGAAGGCCAGGACCTGGAACACGCTGTTGAGTGCGACGAGGACGGCGGCGGCCTCGCGGTCGCCGCAGGCCAGGTCGTTCCAGATGATCACCATGGCGATGCAGCGGGCGAGCCCGACGATGATCAGGCCGGTGCGGTACTCGGGCAGGTCCGGCAGGAAGGTCCAGGCGAGCGCGAACATCACCGCCGGGCCGAGCACCCAGTTGACGACCAGCGACGAGAGCATCAGCTTGCGGTCGCCGGTGACGGCGTCGAGCTTGTCGTACCGGACCTTCGCCAGCACCGGGTACATCATGATCAGCAGCCCGAGGGCGATGGGCAGCGAGATCCCACCGACCTCGACCGCCGCGAGGGCGTCGTTCAGGCCCGGGACCACGCGGCCGAGCCCGAGGCCGACGCCCATGGCCAGCAGGATCCACACGGCCAGGAAACGGTCGAGCGTCGACAGCTTGGCGACCACCGACGCATCGGTGGCCGCTACGGGTGACGGCGGTGCTGCGGTATCGGTACGGGGTGTCACGGACAGGCCCTCTTGTTCTCGGCGGCGGTACGGGCGGTCTCGGCCAGCTCGGCGAACTGGCCGGCCAGAGCGGCGATGACGTCGGGGCGCAGCTTGTAGTACGTGAAGCGGCCGCAGGGCTCGGTCTCCACGACGCCGGCCTCGCGCAGCACTCTCAGGTGGTTGGAGAGGTTCGTCTGGCGGGCGCCGGTCTCCTCCACGAGGTGGGTGGTGCAGAGGGTCTCGCGGGCCAGCAGGGTCACGATCCGGAGCCTCAGCGGATCGGCCAGAACCCGGATCAGTTCAGTGTCGACTGACGTCATCATGGACTGATACTCTCACATCAGCGGTGGGTGACACCACCAGATGCTGAAGTCATTCATGCCTGATTCGCCGATGCGACAAGAGAGACCCCGATGTCCGACAAGCCCTCCGTGCTCTTCGTCTGTGTCCACAACGCCGGCCGCTCCCAGATGGCCGCCGCGTGGCTGACCCACCTGGCCGGGGACCGCGTCGAGGTCCGCTCGGCCGGTTCCGCCCCCGCCGATCAGGTCAACCCGGCCGCCGTCGAGGCCATGCGCGAGGTCGGCATCGACATGTCCGCCGAGACCCCGAAGATCCTCACCGTCGACGCGGTCAAGGCCTCCGACGTGTGCATCACCATGGGCTGCGGCGACACCTGCCCCGTCTTCCCCGGCAAGCGCTACCTGGACTGGAAGCTGGAGGACCCGGCCGGCCAGGGTGTCGAGGCCGTACGGCCGATCCGCGACGAGATCAAGAAGCTCGTCGAGGGCCTCATCGAGGAGATCGCCCCGCAGACGCCGCAGGCCCCGGAGGCCACGGTGTGAGCGAGATCCGTGAGGTCATCGTCATCGGCTGCGGCCCCGCCGGCTACACCGCCGGCGGCGCCATCTTCATCAGCGGCTCACTCACCACGACCACCGAGGTCGAGAACTTCCCCGGCTTCCCGCACGGCGTCGACGGACCGGTCCTCATGGAGAACATGCGGGCCCAGGCCGAGCGCTTCGGCGCCGAGATCGTCGAGGACGACGTCGTCTCCGTCGACCTGCACGGCGACATCAAGGAGGTCACCGACTCCGCCGGTACGGTCCACCGCGCCAAGGCCGTGATCGTCGCGACCGGCTCCGGCTACCGCAAGCTCGGGCTGCCGGGCGAGGAGGATCTGTCCGGCGTGGCCGTACGGAACAACATCACCGGCGAGACCCGCGACCTGGACGTGACCGGCCTGTTCGTCGCGATCGGCCACGACCCGCGCTCCGAGCTGTTCAAGAGCCGGCTCGACCTGGACGACGAGGGATACATCACGGTCCAGTCCCCCTCCACCCGTACGAACATCCCCGGCGTCTTCGCCGCGGGCGACGTCGTCGACCACACCTACCGCCAGGCCGTCACCGCCGCCGCCTCCGGCTGCGCGGCCGCCCTGGACGCCGAGCGCCACCTCGCCGACGTCCTCGGCTGATCCGGCCGTCAGCGTGGCGGAGCACGTTCAGCGTGCGGGCTTCAGGATCTCGCGGATGCGGCGCAGGCCCTCCGGGTTCGCCGAGTACCAGACCCACGTGCCACGGCGCTCGCGGTCCAGCAGTCCGGCGTCGCACATGACCTTCAGGTGGTGGCTGACCGTGGGCTGGCGGAAGCCCAGCGCGGCGGTGAGGTCGCAGACGCACGCCTCGCCCCCTGGTGCCTGCTCGATCATGCGGTAGAGCTGGAGCCGCGTCGGGTCGGCGATGGCCTTCAGCATGGCGGCGAGCCGCTCGGCCTCGTCGCGCTCGGTGAGGAAGCCGACGAGTTCGACGCCACACGTCTCCAGCGCGTCCTCGGTGAGCGAGGCGATCGTCGGCACGATCATCACGCCCATGACGAGGCCCGCCGCGAGGCCGTTGCGCACCTCGGGCGCCCAGGCTTCGGGCAGCACGTCCTGGAGGAGCGGGGTGATGAACGCTGTCGCGAAGAACGCGAAGAAGCCGTACACGACCGTCGGGATGCCGGCGAGGACGTCCAGGCTCGGCTTGAGGGCCTTTCGCGCACCCGGCCTGGCGTACTCGCTCAGGTAGATGGCGGCGCCGAGGCCGACCGGAACGGCCACAAGGAGCGCGATGCCGGTGATGACAAGGGTCGCGGCGACCAGGGGCAGCACGCCGGACTTCTTGTCGGCGAAGAGCGGGGTCCACTCGGTGCCGGTGAAGAACTCGGCGGGGCTGACCTGTTGGAAGAAGCCCACCGCCGCAGGGACCGCGCACCGGTCCCGGTCCCTGCGGCGGACGGTGTGGTGGTGGGGCCACTCACTTGGCGGCTGCCTCGGGCTTGTCGAGGGCGGCCTTGAGGTCCCTGCGGCTTCTTCAGGCCGGTGTCCGACGGGGCGTCGGCACCGCCGCACGCGGTCGCGGCCGGCATCACAGCCGCCGTCAGGGCCGGCGGAGCCTTGACCCGGCGCGACTGGGCTGTGGTCCGGCTGCTCAGCGGACGCTCCGCGTAGACTCGACTCCCGATATCGGTTCCGTCACTGGTTGCCGGATGAGGAGGTGGCCCGACAGGTGCGGGAGTTCCAACGTGGTGCGGTGCGGCTGCACATCCTGCATCACGCGGCCGAGGAGGAGATCCATGGCGCGTGGATGACGGAGGAACTGGCCAGGCACGGCTACCGGATCAGTCCCGGCACTCTGTATCCGACGCTGCACCGGCTGGAGGCGGACGGGCTGTTGGAGTCCGAGCAGCGTGTGGTGGACGGCCGTACCCGGCGTGTCTACCGGGCGACGGAGGCCGGGAAGGAGGCGCTCGCCGAGGACCGCAGGGCGCTGCGGGAGCTGGCCCGCGAGGTTCTGGGCGACGACGCCCCGGCGTGACGGGTGCCAGCCGCCGATGGCGCTGCCGGCGAGCGGGCCCACGCGGTGACGATCCGGATCAGCACCGCGGTCTCGGTGCCGACCTGGGCGGCCGCCGTGAACGCGGCGCCCGGGTCCGGCCAGCCGGCCGCCACAGCCGTCAGGCTCAGATGGGCGGAGGAGGAGACGGGCAGGAACCGGTGGCAGGTCCTTGCGGTGAGGCCCAGGCCAGAGCAGGAGGCGCAGGATCGGGACACGGCGGCCGGGCGGCGGCCTGAGAGGGATCGTCAGGACCGGGTGCTCGCCAGGCGGCGGATGCCGTACACCGCGGCGCCCGCCCCCAGGACCGCGGCGCCGGAGATCACCGACGACACGGGCAGCGCGAAGGCCAGGGCCAGGCAGCCGGCCAGTCCGACGACCGGAATCACCCGCGCCGGGCGGCCCTCCTCGGGCGTGAGGGTCCAGGCGGACGCGTTGGCGACCGCGTAGTAGGCCAGCACTCCGAAGGACGAGAAGCCGATCGCCGCCCGCACATCGGCCGTCGCCGCGACGACCGCGACCACCGCGCCCACCACCAGCTCGGCCCGGTGCGGCACCTTGAAGCGGGGATGCACGGCGGCCAGGGCGTGCGGCAGGTGCCGGTCCCGGGCCATCGCCAGCGTCGTACGGGACACCCCCAGGATCAGTGCCAGCAGCGACCCGAGCGCCGCCACCGCCGCACCGGCCCGGACGACCGGCTCCAGCCCGCCCACACCGGCGGCGCGCACCGCGTCCGACAGCGGCGCCGTCGCCTCGGCCAGCCGCGCGGGGCCGAGCACCAGCAGCACGGACACGGCCACCAGCACGTACACGACGAGCGTGACGCCGAGGGCGAGCGGGATGGCGCGGGGGATGGTCCGCTGCGGGTCGCGCACCTCCTCGCCGAGCGTGGCGATACGGGCGTACCCGGCGAAGGCGAAGAACAGCAGCCCGGCAGCCTGGAGCACCCCGCCGAACGTTGCGTCGTCGCCGATGTCCAGCCGTGCCGCCCGCGTCGCGCCCGAGGTGAGCACGGCGACCACGACGGCGGCGAGGACCGCCAGCACGACAGCGACGATCGCCCTGGTCAGCCACGCGGACTTCTGCACCCCCAGGTAGTTGACCGAGGTCAGCGCCACCACCGCGGCCACCGCCACGGCGTGCGCCTGGCCGGGCCACACGTACAGGCCCACCGTCAGGGCCATGGCGGCACAGGAGGCGGTCTTGCCGACCACGAAGCCCCAGCCCGCCAGATAGCCCCAGAACTCACCGAGGCGTTCACGGCCGTAGACGTAGGTACCGCCCGACGCGGGATAGCGGGCCGCGAGCCGAGCGGATGAGGTGGCGTTGCAGTACGCCACCACGGCCGCCAGGGCCAGCCCCACCAGCAGGCCGGATCCGGCGGCCCTGGCGGCGGGCGCGAGCGCCGCGAAGATGCCCGCGCCGATCATCGACCCCAGGCCGATCACCACCGCGTCGGGCACCCCCAGCCGCCGGCGCAACTCGTCCGGCAACCCTGCGGGCTTCGATGGCGTGCTGCTCACGGCCTGCTCTCCTCCGACGGTACCTTCGTACCGGCTAACGGACTCCGATATCGGTGAACGATATATGAGCGGCCGTCGGTGGTCGCGGCGCCCGCACTTCGGCTGTGCGGTTCGGTCGTCACTGTCTGGCGTAGGAGCCGTCGCCTGTCGTGTTGAGGCGGACCGTCAGGCCGCTGGCCGACCCGTATGCCCTTGTCGGACGGCGGCGCCGTGGTCAGGTCTCCGTCCCGGCACGGCACGGCACGGCAGGAAGACCCGTACGTCGTCCAGGGTGAGACCGGCGGCCAGGAGAAGCCGTCCGCTCCGGTGTCCGTCCCTGGCGTCTTGGTCGCCGCGTAGACCGAGCTGCCCGGCCAGGGCCGCTACGGCCGCCACTCTCGCCTGATCAACCCGAACACCCACGAGTCGGACACCTCGCCGTTCACGACGCAGTCTTCCCGCAACGTCCCCTCACGCACGAATCCGACCTTCTCCAGAACCCGGGCGGATGCCACGTTGCGCGTATCGGTCTCGGCCTGGACCCGATTCAGGTCCAGTGTGTCGAATGCCCACCGCAGCAAGGCGTGCGCGGCCTCCGTCGCGTAGCCGTGGCCCCACATCGCGTCGTCGAGGCAGTAACCCAGCGACGCACTGCGGTTGACCGGGTCCCACTGGGACAGAGCGCACCAGCCGACGAAGGCCCCGTCAGAAGCACGGTCGATGGCCACCCGCGCCCCGGTGCCCTCGTCCGCCAACTTCCGGCACATCGCGATGAAGCGTTCGGCGCGGGCCGGTTCGTTCCACGGCGGGGAGTCCCAGTACCGCATCACGTAGGTGCTGCTGTGCAGGGCGAAGAGGGCGGTTGCGTCGGTGTCGGTGAAGGGTCGCAGTCGCAGGCGAGCGGTGTGCAGGACGGGGGTCGCCAAAGTCATGCGCACCATCTTGTGTGCTCGCGGGGCGGGCAGAACACCGAATATCCCGGCGGGTCACCGGGCCTCGCCTCCCCGGGGAGAGTCCGTCAGTCGGCGGGCGTGGTCGGTGAGCCAGGAAGGGGCGATGACCTCGGCATTGCCGTCGAGGGCTGCAGCCGCACGGGTCAGGGCGACGGCCGCGGACTGCGGGCCGGCAGGGAGGGCGCGGGCCGCCTCCGCCAGGGAGCGGGCCGCCTCCGCCTGGGCGGCTCCCGCGATCTGGAGGGCGGTCGAGGCACGTTCGGCCGTCGTGGCGGACTGCGCGAGGCGGCCGTCGCACCAGTACGCCCAGGCGAGATTGAGCAGGCAGACACCCTCGGCGCGGGGATTCTCCATGAGGGAGGCCTCGTGGCGGGCTTCTTCCAGCACCGCGACCGCCTGCGCCGGGTGGCCGAGGGCCAGGAGGGCGATGCCCCGGGCGTTCAGCGCGTAGGCGATCGCCTCCTGACTGCCGGCCGCGCGGTAGGCGCGGGCTGTCTCGGCGCCCGCGTCGGCGGTCTCCTGCCAGCGGCCCAGCATGAGCAGGGCGATGGTGCGGGCGTTGCCGGCGCGTGCGACGGTGAGCGGGTCGCCGCTCGCGCCGGCCAGTGCCGCCAGCCGGTCGGCGCCGTCCAGCGCGCGCTCGCCGTCGCCGAGGTAGCTGTAGGCGAGGCTGAGGGAGAGCAGTGCGTGCACTTCCCGCTCGGTGTCGCCGAGTTCGCGCGCCAGCTCGGCGGCGCGGGCGAGCGGTTCGACCGTGGCTTCCTGGTCGCCGAGCTGGCGGTGGGCGTCGCCGAGGCCGAACAGGGCGTTCTGCAGCGCCGAACGGTCGCCGAGACGTTCGGCGAGAGCCGCCGCTTCGGTGAAGAGTCCGACGGCCTGCTCCATCGGGCCGGCGCTGAGCCGCGCGTGCCCGAAGGCGACGGTGTGGGCGAGGCGTACCCGGTCCTCCGAGATGTGTCCGTCGACGGCGAGGTGCATCGAGACCGCGGTGAGTACCGAGCCGTGCCAGACAAGCCACTCGCTGATCCCGTTGAGCACCCGCGCGGCACCGTCGTGGTCACCGGCGCGTACGAGATGGTCGAACTGCCGCCGGTGCGGCTCGATGTCCTCCAGCGCCCGCCAGGTGTCGCGCGGCCTTGCCCTGCGCGCGTACCAGGACGCGATCTGCCGCTCCACCGCCTGCTTCCCGAAGGGTCCGTGCCGTGGCATCTGCGCGTAGGCGAGGTCCGCGTCCATGGGGTGCAGGGCGAGGGTGCGGCTCGCCCGGTCCACGGAGACCAGGTGCACGCGGACGAGGGAGGCGAGGACGGGAACCACGGGCAGCTCCGGATCGAGCGCGCCCAGGATCTCTTCGACCGTGCTCTGCAACGCGGGCGTGCGCAGCGCGGCGAGGACACCGAGGACGGCGCGCGGCGGCGCGTCGAGGCGCTGGTAGCGGTCCTGGGCGAGGTCGGCGACGACGTCATGACGTCGGGTGAAGTCCTCCAGTACGTCCTTCAGGCTGGGCAGCGGCACCATCTCGTCGGCGACCGCGCCGACGAGGAGTTCCAGCGCGCGCGGGACGCCGTGGACGCGGACCGCGGCGTGCAGCAGTTCGTCGTCGGTCAGGTCGGCTATGCCGAGGCTGCCGTCCCGGTCGAGTTCGCGCAGCAGCGCGGCCGCCTCGGCGGGGCTGAGACCCTCGAAGAGCTCCACCTGGGCCGCGAAGCGCCGCAGCTCGGGTGCGAGGCGTACCGGTACCTGGCTGGTGACGAGGAGACGCGGAGTGGAGCGGGCGCGGAACAGCCAGTCGAGGAAGACCGCGAGCTCCTCGTCGGCGATGCCGCCGTCGTCGTGGAGCAGGTCCTCCAGGTTGTCCATGAGGATGACGATCAGCCGGTCTCCGATGGCCGCGAGCAGCTCGGCCAGCCGGTCCTGCGTCGTCCCGGCGGCGGCCCAGACCCCGCGCAGATGCGCTTCCCGCTCGGGGCCGAGCAGGCGGGCGCAGTCGAAGTAGAGGCGTTCCAGGGAGATCCCGGACGTACGGGTGGAGAGGTTGACCAGGCCGGACGGGAGCGGCCCCTGGACAGGTCCGGGCCATTCGCCACGGTCGAGGAAGTCCATGACCTTCGCGGCGAGCGCGCTCTTGCCGATCCCGCGCCGCCCGGTGATGGTCACCATGCGGATGGCGGGATCGCTCAGATGGCGGGCGACCGCGTCGCGTTCACGTGTGCGGTTATTGAACAGTTCTATGCCGTGCGCGACGGGAACCCCGACCACACGGACTCCTGGAGCCCGCTGGTCGTGAGCGTCCCCGACGGTGGCGAGGGTCTGAACCTCCGTGCCGGAGAGCGCGAGCAGCCGGGCGAGTTCCGTGCGGTCCGCGGCGTCGAGCCTGCGCAACGCCTGGTCGAGGTGGACGGCGGTGAGCCGGCCCGCGCCCTCCCAGCGGTGGTGTTCGGCGACCACGCCGATGATGCGGTCGCCGGCCCACACCGCGGCCCCCGACATGCCCGCCCATGGCGACGCACCCGGGTCGGGGTCGGCACCGGCCGGTGCCACGGTCATTTCCAGCGTGCCGGTACGGAGGTTGGAGAGTGCCGCCACCGTCCCGTCCGCCTGGTGCACTTCGCGGAAGTACGTACCGTCGGCGCGGCGCCGCCGCTTCCACAGCGGGAACCCGGCAGCGTGCACGCGGAACACGCCGTGCCGGTCGTCGGCGATACGCGCGAAACGGGCCGGCTCGACGACCGCGGGGGCTCCCGCCGGTGGCACGAAGGTCAGCACGGCGAGGTCGCTGCCCTGGTCCGCCCAGGTCACGGCCGCCGGAGCCGACCACTCGCCGGACCGGTCGGCGTCGCACCGCACGACCGTCCCGGTCGCGTCGGCGACCACGTGGGCGGCCGTGAGGACCAGGCCGGCGGAGATCAGGTAGCCGGAACCGCGCCGCCTGCCGCCGCCGGCTTCGACGATGATCTCGGCGATCCGGTGAGGGTCGAGCCCGGGCCCGGGGGCCGAAGGCTCAGGTCTCATCGGGCAGTTCGGCGCCCGAGATCAGCGCGGGGCGGTCGGGTGCCTCTCCGCGTACCGGCTGGAGGGTCAGCATGATCCGCTGGGTGGCCGTGCGTGCCGAGCGCGCGGAATGGTTGACGTCGAACACCCAGAACCGCACCTTGGCCCCCGGCTCGCGGCTCCGTTCCACTCCCACGGTGAGTTCGAGCTCCAGCTTCTCCGCCTGGAAGCGGAGTTCGCCACCGTCCCCGTCCGCCATGGCCCGGCTCAGCTCGCTCCGCAACTGGGCGATCATGTCTGCCAGTTCCACCGCGTCTTCCACGCGTACCCCCGTCTCGCCCGACACCCGTCGACTGTTTCCGTTTCCGCCGAGCATACCGACGGATCGTCAACTGCTCTTCCCGAAGGGCGACTTCCCCATCCGCCTGGGGCCTTCGGCTCCGTCACCACTCAGGAACTCAGGAACGGGACTTCGGGGCGTAGCGGAGCAGCACGACGTCGTCGATGGGGCGTGCTTCGAGGAGTTTCATGCGGGCCGTGGGACCACCGGGATAGGGGGCCGGGCCCAGGAACGCCGGGGCGGCGGCGTCGCCTACGAGAAGGGGAGCGATGACGAGGTGGAGTTCGTCGGCCAGGTTCTGTGCCAGGAGCTGGGTGTGGATCGTCCCGCCGCCTTCCACCAGCAGTCGTTCCACCCCGCGCCGGCCGAGTTCGGCGAGGACGAGGTGCCAGTCGAGAGCGGGGCCGGTACTGACGACATCGGCGAGGGTGCCCAGGGCCCGGCGGGTCCGGGGCAGTGCGCCATCGACCGTGAAGACCAGCTTCTCGTCCCCGCAGTGCCAGAACACGAGACCCGGGTTCAGCTCGCCCGACCCGGTGACCGTGACCTTCAGCGGATGCCCCGGCTTGCCGGCGGCGATGCGCCGGGCGCGCCGTTCGGCGCTCGTCACCAGCAGGCGCGGGTTGTCCCTGCGCAGGGTGGTGGCGCCGACGAGGATGGCGTCGGCCGCGGCGCGCTCCTGGTCGACACGGTCGAGGTCCCGGCGGCTGGAGAGCACGAGCCGTTCATGGGAGGTGTCGTCCAGGCGGCCGTCCAGGGAGACGGCCGCCGACAGCAGTACGTACGGGTGCGGGGCCATGGCCGGGGGCGGCGGTCAGAGGGTGCGCTGGTAGCCGGCCCACGCGATGTGCGATTCGTGGAGTTGCACGGTGAGCCCGGTCAGGCCGCGGGCAGCGGGGCCGAGGGCACCGTCGTGTATGCGGGCCGCGAGGCGGTCGGTTATGACCTTGGCCAGGAACTCTGTGGTGGTGTTGGTGCCGGCGAAGCCGGGTTCTTCGTCGAGGTTCCGGTAGGACAGAGCCGCGACGATCCCGCGCAGTTCCCGGGCCGCCAGGTCCATGTCCACGACGAGGTTGTCGCCGTCCAGTTCCGGACGCTGGAAGGTCGCGTCCACCACGTACGTCGCTCCGTGCAGGCGCTGCGCGGGGCCGAAGACCTCACCGCGGAGGCTGTGGGCGATCATCAGGTGATCGCGGACGGTGACGCTGAACATGGATTCTCCGGAAGGGTGTTGTCGGTGGGGTGCCTGCGGCAGGTGCGGATCAGCGGGGGCCGTAGCGGATGCGGTGGCAGAGCCCGGGCCGCCCGCCCGCGGCGATCTCGGCCATGACCTGCGGCAGTTCGTCGAAATCGGACTCGTCCGTGATCAGTACGTCGAAGACCGGGTCACGCAGGAGGTCCAGCGCCAGACCGAGCCGGTCGGCGGCCGTGTGCCGGCCACGCCGCTCCGGCGCGACGGCACCGACCTGGCTGCTGCGCAGCGAAAGGCGCCGGGAATGGAAGAACTCCCCCAGTGGCAGGGTCACCGGCTGGTCCCCGTACCAGCTCAGGTCGACCACGGAGCCCTCGGGAGCGAGCAGTTCGAGTGAGCGCTGAAGCCCGCTCTGGGTGGCGCTGGTGTGGAAGACGCGATCGCAGTCGTCCGTCGCCTGCTCCGGATGGGCGAAGTCGACGCCGAGCGCCGCGGCGACCTCCTTGCGGGCCGGGTCGATGTCGACGAGCTGTACCCGGACCCCGGGGAACCGGGCCAGGAGAGCGGCCACGCAGCAGCCGACCATGCCCGCACCCACCACCGCGATCCGGTCACCGATCCGCGGTGGCGCGTCCCACAGCGCGTTGAGCGCGGTCTCGACGGTTCCGGCCAGCACGGCGCGCTCCGCCGGCACCGCGTCGGGCACCGGCGTGAGCGCCGCGGCCGGAACGCGGAAACGGGTCTGGTGCGGGTACAGGCTGAACACGGTCCGGCCCACCAGCTCCGTAGGCCCCTCCGCCACCCGGCCGACATTGAGGTACCCGTATTTGACGGGTCCGGGGAAGTCGCCCTCCTGGAAGGGGGCACGCATGGCCGCGTACTGGCTGGCGGGGACCCGGCCGAGATAGACCAGCGATTCCGTCCCCCGGCTCACGGCCGAGTACAGGGTCTGGACTACGGCCTCATCATTGGCGGGGAGGCGGGGAGGCGGGGAGGCGGGGAGGCGGGGAGGCGGGGAGGCGGGCAGGCGGGCAGGCGGGCAGGCGGGCAGGCGGAGGTCAGGATCTCACCCCGCCCCGGGTGCATGACCCAAAAGGAGCGTATGTGGCTCGGCACAGGCGACCCTCTGCTAAAGCAATCTGCTCGCGGACCGTCACTTCTCAGCGTGAGGAGTTCCCGCGATCCTAGACGATCACGTTGCGACCGGTGTGCCTCAGGACGTGGTGGCGGTGTCGGGGGTGGGGCCGACGAGTTCCTCCAGGACGTCCTCCATGGTGACGAAGCCGATGACGGTGCCCTTGTTGCCGGTGACGGCGGCCAGGTGGGTGCCGGCGGCGCGCATGGCGGTCATGGTGTCGTCCAGGGGCGTGTCGAGGGCGACCTTGGTGACCGGGTGCAGGGCGGTGCGCGGGAACGGCTTGGTGCGGTCCGCGGCGCCGAGGGCGTCCTTGATGTGCAGGTAGCCCAGGATCGTGCCCCCGGGGCCGGTGACGGGCAGGCGGGAGAAGCCGTTCACCGCCGCTGTCCGCTCCAGCTCCTGCGGGGTGATGCCATGGCCGACGGTGACGACGCGGTTGAGCGGGACCATGACCTCGCCGACCGGGCGGGTGCCCAGTTCGAGGGCGTCGCGCAGGCGGTCGCCGTCCTCGGGGTCGAGGAGGCCGGCCTCGCTGGAGTCCTTGACCAGGCGGACGAGTTCGTCGTCGGTGTAGACGGAGGAGACCTCGTCCTTCGGCTCGACCTTCATCAGCCGCAGGATCGCGTTGGCGAAGGCGTTGATGCCGAAGATCACGGGGCGCAGGGCGCGGGTGAGGGCGACCAGGGGCGGGCCGAGGAGCAGGGCCGTGGGCGCGGGGGCGGCCAGGGCGATGTTCTTCGGGACCATCTCGCCGATCAGCATGTGGAGGTAGGTCGCCAGGGTCAGGGCGATGACGAAGGCGATCGGGTGGATCAGTCCCCCGGGTACGCCGACCGCGTGGAACGGCGGTTCCAGCAGGTGGGCGATGGCGGGTTCGGCGACCGCGCCGAGGACCAGGGAGGAGACGGTGATGCCGAGCTGGGCGGTCGCCATCATCGCCGACAGGTGTTCCAGGCCCCACAGGGTGGTCTTCGCCCGGCGGTTGCCCTTGAGGGCGGCGGGTTCGATCTGGCTGCGGCGTACCGAGATCAGGGCGAACTCGGCGCCGACGAAGAACGCGTTGGTGAGGAGGGTGAGCGCGCCGATCAGGAGCTGGAGCGTCGTCATCGGGCCACCGCCTCGTTCGCCGTCGCGGCGGCCGGGCCGACCGCCGCGGGGGCGGGGGCGGGGCCGGTGACGCGTACGCGGTCGGCGCGGTGGTGCTCGACGTGGAGCACGGCGAGCTGCCAGCCGTCGATGTCGAGGCGGTCGGTCACGGTGGGGATGCGCTCCAGGTGGGTGGCGATCAGTCCGGCGAGTGTCTCGTACGGGCCGTCGGGGGCGGTGAAGCCGATCTCGGCGAGCTGGTCGAGGCGGATGCTGCCCTCGGCGTGCCAGACGCGGCTGCCGTCGGGGGCCGGGGTGTCCTCGGCGAGGTCGGGGGTCTCGTGCGGGTCGTGCTCGTCGCGGACCTCGCCGACGACCTCCTCGACGATGTCCTCGACCGTGGCGACGCCGGCGGTGCCGCCGTACTCGTCGATGACCACGGCCATGGTGCGGGCCTGGCGCAGCCGGCCGAGCAGCTTGTCGACCGGCAGGGAGTGCGGGACGAGCAGCGGCTCGGTGGCGAGGTCGGCGACCGGGGTGAGAGGGCGCTTGTCCTCGTCGAGGGCCAGGACGTCGCGGATGTGGACGGTGCCCACGACCTCGTCGAGGCTGTCGCGGTAGACGGGGAAGCGGGACAGGCCGGTCGCCAGGGTCAGGTTCGCCGCGTCGGCCGCCGTGGCGTTGACCTCCAGCGCCTTGACGTCGACGCGGGGCGTCATGACGTTCTCGGCGGTCAGCTCACCCAGGTGCAGGGTGCGCACGAACAGCTCCGCGGAGTCCGCCTCGATGGCGCCCGCGCGGGCGGAGTGCTTCGCGAGCGCGACCAGTTCCTCCGGCGTACGCGCGGAGGCGAGCTCCTCGGCCGGTTCCAGGCCGAAGCGGCGTACGAGCCGGTTCGCCGTGTTGTTCAGGTGGTGGATCAGCGGGCCGAACGCGGCGGTGAAGCCGCGCTGCGGGGCCGCGACGACCTTGGCCACGGCCAGCGGGCGGGAGATCGCCCAGTTCTTCGGCACCAGCTCGCCGACCACCATCAGGACGACGGTGGAGACGGCGACGCCCAGGAAGGCGGCCACGGGCGACACGGCTCCGGCGGGCAGCCCGACGGCCTCCAGCGGCCCGCGCAGCAGCACCGAGACGGACGGCTCGGCGAGCATGCCGATGACCAGCGACGTCACGGTGATGCCGAGCTGGGCGCCCGACAGCTGGAACGTGAGCCGCTTGGCGGCCTTCAGGGCGCTCTCGGCACCCCGCTCACCGGCTTCGGCGGCACGCTCCAGCTCGGCGCGCTCCACCGTGGTCAGCGAGAACTCGGCCGCGACGAACACGGCACAGGCGAGCGTCAGCGCGAGAGCGAGAAGCAGCAGGAGT
The DNA here is from genome assembly GCF_013362995.1 of Streptomyces sp. TRM64462. Classification (GTDB taxonomy): domain Bacteria; phylum Actinomycetota; class Actinomycetes; order Streptomycetales; family Streptomycetaceae; genus Streptomyces. The sequence goes on from NZ_JABWDV010000302.1 coordinate 48,100, forward strand.
ACCTCGGTCACCGTGCCACCCCCCGTCCCTCGGTCATGAGCGGGCGGGCTGCGGCACGGCCGGTACTGGGAGGTTCACCCATTGCGGGTCTGCTGCTCCTTACTTGCTGCGGAGGACGCCGGCGGGCGGCCCTCGGGGGTGGTTCTGGCGGGGTGGTTCTGGCGGGGTGGGACGGAGTCCCGGCCCCTCATGGTAAAGGGGCGGCAAAGCGTCCGGAAGCCCCGCACGATCCGGATCTACGTGTGTGTAGAGAACGCGGGCGCGCCGCCGCGTGTTCCCCACCTCCGGGGACCGCCGGACACGGCCTAGCCGATGACGGGCCTCTCTTCGGGCAGCTCGTAGCGGCGTGTCCGCTCGCGCAGGGCCAGCGCCGAGACCAGGGTGACCGGTCCGAGGCGGCCCACGAACATCAGGACGACGACGATCAACTGGCCCGGCACCGAGAGATCGGCGCTGACACCCGCGGACAGCCCGTTCACACCGAACGCCGACACCGCCTCGAACAGCACCACCTCGAAGGGCGCCTTCACCACGGTCATCAACGCCAGGGACGCCGAGATGACGATGCCCACCCCGAGCAGTGCGACGGTCAGTGCCTGCCGCAGCGCGTGCGGGGCGAGACGGCGGCCCATGATCGTCGAGTTCGGCTCGCCGCGCACCTCGGCCACCATCGCGGCGGCGAGCACCGCGAACGTGGTCACCTTGATGCCGCCCGCCGTTCCGGCGCTGCCGCCGCCGATGAACATCAGCGCGCATGTCGTCAGCAGCGTCGCGTGCTCCAGGGAACCGACGTCGATCGTGTTGAACCCGCCGCTGCGGGTCATCACGGAGTGGACGAAGCCGTTCAGCAGCTTCTCGCCCCAGGTGAACTGCCCGAGCGTGCCCCGGTTGCCCCACTCCAGCAGACACGTCAGCACGGTACCGGTCACCAGCAGCGCGGCCGTCGTGACCAGGGTCAGCTTGGTGTGCAGCGACCAACCGCGGCGCCCGGTCGTACGCCGCCGGGTGCGGTGCCGCAGCAGTTCCAGCAGCACGGGGAAGCCGATCCCGCCCAGGATCACCGCCACCGCTATCGGCAGCGTCACCCACGCGTCCGTGGCGTAGCGCGTCAGGCTGTCGGCCTGGAGGGCGAAGCCGGCGTTGTTGAACGCCGACACCGCGTGGAAGAACCCGTGGTAGACGGACTCGCCGATCGGCATGCCGTACCCGTACCGGAAGCGCAGCGCCAGCCACGCCCAGACGGTCAGTTCGACGGCGGCGGTCGTGCCCGCGACCCCGAGCAGCACCCGCCGTACGTCTCCGAGGCCCAGGCTCTTGGTCTCCGCGGCGGCGGTGAGCTGCATGCGCAGTCTGAGCTTGCCGGAGACGAGCAGGGCGAGCAGCGACGCCATCGTCATGATGCCGAAGCCGCCGACCTGGATCAGCGTGAGGATGACGCCCTGGCCGAAGCCGCTCCAGTGCGTCCCCGTGTCGACCACGACCAGACCGGTGACGCACACCGCCGACGTGGCGGTGAACAGGGCCGTGACGATGCCGGTCGCGCTGCCGTCACCGGACGCGAGGGGCAGCGTCAGCAGGATCGTTCCGCCGAGGATCACCGTCGCGAAGGCCATGACGGTCGTACGCGCCGGGTGGGTGGTGAACAGGGCCTGCCAGACCCTCGCCAGGCGTCCTGCCACTGCTTGCTCCCGGCCTTCCCCGTGCTCGTCCCGATCGCGCCGGTCCCGGCGGCTGGTCACCTTACCGCGCTGACCCCTTGGCGGCGGCCGACGCCTCGTGATACGCGCCCGGGTGCGCCCGGTCGGCCCAGGCCGCGTGCCCCGGACGTGCGGCGGCCCGGCAGCGGGCGGGCGGCGGCGCGACAGCGGGCGGGCGGCGCGACAGCGGGCGGGCGGCCCGGCGCTACCTCGTGACGCTCAGGCGGTGGTGCGCGGAGCGGGCGTGCACGAGGCGGGCGCACACGGTGCCGATCGCCGCGGTGAGCAGGAGGATGCCGAGGCGCTTCCAGTCCTGAGGGAGCGCCCAGGAGAACTGGCCCAACGGCGGTGCGGCGAACAGGCTGAAGAACGCCCAGCACACCAGGGCGGTGCCGGGGGCGGCGGTGATGCGCGCGGTGATGCCCAGTACGGCGCACAGGACACTGAGCGCGAGGTGGTCGAGCCAGGGGTCGCCCTGCCCGTCGAGCAGGTTGTGCGCCGTGATCAGCGCGGGCGCGCAGACGGTGGCGACCAGCCAGGTCACCCGGTTGTCCACCGGCTCGGGTACCGGCCGCTGCCGGGCGCCGATCAGCCTCCACCGGATCAATCGACCGCTCCTCGCCACTTCCCGTTCCGTGGTCGCTCCCGGGCACGCTCACCGACGAACCGAAGAACCGACGAGCGCGCCCCCGCGTGGCTGTCGCGTCAGGCCGTCTTCTGCGAAGGGGGAAGCGCCGGTTCGGCGGCGGCCGCGCCGTCGTTCGCGCCGTCGTTCTTCATGGCCGCGGCCTCACTCTTCAGGATGCGCGCGGACTTGCCGAGCGCGCGGGCCATCTCGGGCAGCTTCGCACTGCCGAACAGCAGCACGGCGACTCCCAGCACGATGAGGAGGTGCGAAGCGCTGAACGTACCCATGATGACCGCCTTCTCCGACCGGGGCCGTCTCTCCCGTAGCACGTTGGTGGCCCGCTGAGCGGGATCGTAGCCGGTCGGATCCCATGGGCGGGCAATGAGGGAGCAATCAGAGGCCATGGCAGGGGTGCCCGGCCGGCGCGTTGGTAGCTTGTCCCCACCGACTGCGGGCGATCGCGCCCGCCGCTTCCGCAGGAGCCCTTCCGTCCGTGAACACGTACACATCGACGCTCGCGCTCGGCCCGAGTTGGCTCGACCCCGACTTCCTGATCAACGAGTTCGGCCTCTACGGCGTCCTGGCGATCGTCTTCGCCGAGTCCGGGCTGCTCATCGGGTTCTTCCTGCCCGGTGACTCGCTGCTGTTCACCACGGGCCTGTTGATCACGACGGGCGTCCTGAAGACACCGCTGTGGCTGACCTGCACGCTCATCGCGCTGGCCGCGATCCTGGGCGACCAGGCGGGCTACCTGTTCGGCCGCAAGGTGGGGCCGGCGCTCTTCAACCGCCCCGACTCCCGGCTCTTCAAGCAGGAGAACGTCCAGAAGGCGCACGAGTTCTTCGAGAAGCACGGCCCGAAGTCGCTCGTCCTGGCCCGCTTCGTCCCCATCGTGCGGACGTTCACGCCGATCATCGCCGGCGTCAGCCGCATGACCTACCGCTCGTTCATCACGTACAACATCGTCGGCGGCATCCTGTGGGGCGTCGGCGTCACCCTCCTCGGCGCCTCCCTCGGCCAGATCGACTTCGTCCACGAACACATCGAGGCCATCCTCGTCGGCATCGTCCTGCTCTCCGTCGTGCCCATCGTCGTCGAGTTCCTCCGCGCCCGCGCAGGGGCCCGCGCCGGGAAGACGCCTCCCGGTGATGTACCGAACGGTGACGTGCCGAACGCTGACGGGCCGAACGGTGACGTGCCGGCCCGGGGCGAGCGGCGCCGCCACGCCAAGCGCTGATCCGCCCCCAGCGCCGCCTGATCGAGGAGAACGGCCCGGTGGATAGCCGCCCCAGGGAGGGGTACGCGGGCCGGGACGGCAATCCGAGGAGGTGAGTCAGGGATGACGACCGAGTCGCGTACAGGGACAAGGGACGACACGTACGACCTGGTCAGCCTGCTGTACCACACGCTGCAGGAGGGCGAGACGCTGACGACCTACATCGACGACACCCGCAGGGCGGGCGATGAGGAGCTGGCGGCTTTCCTGGAGCAGGTGCAGGAGCAGGACCGGGAGCGGGCGCGGAAGGCCAAGAGCCTGCTGGCCGATCGCCTCACCGCGGGCGCCGCGGCCTGACGGCTTCGGCACCGGAGCCGGGGGCACCGGGGCCGGTGCACCGGGGCCGGGAGGCACCGGGGCCGGGAGGCACCGGAGCCGGGGGCACCGGCCCCTCCGGAACGGTGGTGACGCGATGCGGCGACGCAAGCCGGGCATACGGGCGGCCGACGCGCGGGCACGGGGCGGCGGGCCGGGCCGTGGCTCGCCGCCGGCTGCCGAGCGGGTCAGCGACGACCTGCGGCTGGGGCGGGGCGGTTTCCTCGGCGAGCGGCGTGCCGTGGCCGGGCTCGTGCTGGGTGCGTCCGTCTCGTACGGGGTGGTCGCCCTGTACCAGTTCGGGCTGGTGAGGCGGCTTCCGGAGCCGCCGCTCCCGGGTGTGGACGCCGAGCGGGTCGACGCCACGGGTGAGGCGTACGCGCTGCTGCGGACCCCGGACGCGGCCGTGGCACTGGCCAGTGCGGGGATCACGCTGGTGCTGACCGGGGCGGGTGGCCGGCTGCGGCACCGGGACCATCCGTGGCTGGTGCTCCTGGCGGCGGGCAAGGCGGTGGGGGACGCGGGCGCGGCGGCGGTGCTGTTCGTGGAGCAGGTCGCCGGGCACCGGGCGGTGTGTTCCTGGTGCACCCTGGCGGCGCTCTGCCACGTCGCCGCGGTGCCGCCCGCCTTGAAGGAGGCCCGCGCCGCGCTGTCGGCGCTCGGCGGCACCCGGTGAGCGGTCATCGGGTCATCGCACGACACGAGAGGAGCACACGGTGATGGGCGGGGTCACGCGGGGGCTGCTGGCCGGTGCGGCCGGCACCGTCGCCCTCAACCTGAGCACGTACGGCGACATGCTGCTCCGGGGCCGTCCCGCCAGCGGCCTGCCCGCCGAGGCGGCCGACCGCATCGCCGACCGCGCGGGACTCAGCCTCGGCGACGAGGAGGAGAAGGACAGCCGCGAAGAGGCCGCGGGCGCGCTCATGGGATACGTCACCGGCCTGGGGATCGGGGCGCTGTACGGCCTCATGAGCGGGCGGCGCGGACCCGCACCGGCGTGGCTCGCCGGACCCGTGCTGGGCCTCGCGGCCATGGCCGCCAGCGACGTACCGGCCAGTGTGCTGGGCGTCACCGACCCGACGCGGTGGAGCGGCGGCATGTGGCTGTCGGACCTGCTGCCGCACCTGGCCTACGGGATGACCACAGCGGCGGTCCTGCAGGCCCTGCGGCAGTAGCTGCGGCGCCGCAGCTTCGGGCGGCCTGGCCCGTCACTCGGTGGTCGCGCGCCGCTCCGCCTCCTGCTTGACACCGGAGAGTGTGGAGGCGACCGCCTCCTCCCACCGGGCGGCGACCGCCCGGCCCACCACCGGCCGGGCGCCCACAGGTCCGAGCTCAGCTCACCGGTGTACTCCAGCCGCGTGGCGCGCCCCTGCGCGCTGAGCGCGAACGTCTCGGTGACGACCGGGACGGGCCCGCGCACCAGGCGGAAGTCGACCCGTTCCGGGCGGCCGAACCGCACGGTCTCCACCGTCGTCGCCGTCAGCCGCCCTCCGGCCACGGGCGTGCGGTGGGCGGCGAGCACCATGTCGCCGCCCCGCTCCAGCACCCGCACCTTCTCCCGCATCGCGCGCGTGGGCCGCCCGAGGTAGGGCTGGGCGATCACGTCGAAGACCACCTCGCGCGGCGCCTCGATCTCAACGGTCCGCGGGCCCAGAGCGCGGGTGCGCCGCCCGGCACCGACGTCCAGCGACAGCGCCCCCGTCACCAGCCCCAGATACCCGGCCGCCGCCAGGCCCCCCGCCGCTCCCGCGACCGCCAGCCCGCCGGCCCATGCCCTGCTCCACGCCATCTCCAGGCCCTTCCAGCCGAACGGCTCCTGCCCGACGCCAGGCTATGACCGACGCCTCCCCCGCGCTCGGCCGTCATGCCTCGGTGGGGGCGCGGCGGCGGGACGCGGCGTCGTGGACGCCCGTCGAACTGGCGCTGCGCGCGCCGTGCTGCCGCAGGCGGCGAGGCGCGTGTTCCCGTTCCTCGTCGAGGACGTCGTACGGAGGGGGCGGGCGCCCTGGTCCGGTACGCCGTACGAGGACGAGGACGAGGACGACGCGGCCGTGGCCGGGGACGCGGCCCTGGGCGCCACCGAGACGCGCGCCGCCCTGTCAGCGTCAGCCGGAAGGCTCCGCGTGGTGGGCGGGCGGCCGGTGGTGGGTGCGGGCGGCGAGCACGGCGACGTCGTCCTCGCCGTGCGCCGCGCCGAGCCGGAGGACGACCTCGTCGAGCAGCTCCCGTACGCCGAGGCCGGGCAGCCGCAGTGCGGCGAGCCGGTCGAGCGAGTCCTCGATGTCCTCACCGCGCCGCTCGACCAGGCCGTCGGTGAACATCAGCAGTGTCTGATCGGTGGTCAGCCGGTGGGTGGACAGCTCGTACCCGCCGATCCCGGTGCCCAGCGGAGGGCCGACGGGGACGCTCAGCAGCCGCCCGGCGCCCTCCGGCGTGAACAGGACCGGCGGCAGGTGCCCGGCGGAGGCGCAGGCCGCCGTGGAGCGGGCCGGGTCGAGCCGTACGAGGAGACAGGTCGCGGGCCGCCGCGTGCCGTCCTCGCAGACGGCGGCGTCGAGGTGGCGCAGGACGCGGTGGGGCGGGAGGTCGGTGGCGGCGACGTAGCGGAGCATGGAGCGGTACGCGTTCATGTCGACCGCGGCCTCCAGTCCGTGGCCCATCACGTCGCCGATGACGAGGAGGGTGCGCCCGTAGTGGAGGCGTACGGTCTCGAACCAGTCGCCGCCGACGAGCGAGCCGTCCCCGGAGGGCAGATAGCGGGTGGCGATGTCCAGGTTGGGGTGCGGCCGCCCCGGTTCGGCGAGGAGGGCGCGCTGGAGGTCGAGGGCCGCGTCCCGGGTCTCCCGGTGGGCGGCGGCGTGGCGCAGGTGCGCGGCGGCGAGGCGGGCCGCGAAGTGCGCGACGACCGTCTCGTCGTCGGTGAAGGCGGTGCCGGTGCGGAGCGCGAGGACGACGCCGTACACGTCGTCGCGGCGGGTGAGCAGCGGGACGGAGACGGCCGCGAGGGGCGGGGCGTGCGAGGAGACGTACGACGCGGTGATCGGATGGCCCTCGTCCAGGGCCCGTACGGACAGCCGGCCGCGCGGCACGCCCCGGTCCAGGAGGTCGCGGCGGCCGGCCGAGGCGACGGTGACGAGGGCGTCGCCGGTCCGTGGCGGGCGGGGCGGTGCGGGAGGGCCGGGAGGGCCGGGAGGGCCGGGCTGCTCGTACGCCTCATACGACTCGGGCGACGCGTACGGCGCGAAGAGGTCGACGACGGCGGTGTCGCAGAGGTGCTCGCACAGGTACCCGGCGAGTTCGGCGACGGTGGTGCGGGCGTCCAGAGTGGTGCCGATCGACGCGACGGCGTCCTCCATCAGCGCGAGGCGGGCGCCGGACGACCGGTCACCGCCCCGGCTCCCGCCCGGCCGCCCGCTGTCCTGGCGATCCGTCAACACGTCCTCCCGGCCCGTCACCCACTGAGGTGTCGCGAGTCATCCCACCATCCGGGAGGCCGATCGACCGGCAACGACGCAGGGGGCGCGGCCACCCGGGCGGAGCCGAGGGGCGTAACCGGACACGCCATGGAGCGAGGCCTAGAACGAGGCGACGCGCCGCTTCCCGACGATGCGGGCCACGGCGAGGGTGCCGAGCGCGGCGACGGCGACGCCGAGCAGGGCGACACCCTCCTCCAGGCGCTCCCACCAGAACTGCGACGGGGCCGTGGGCTCGTGCTCCAGCATCGCTTCGAGGAGGTCGGTGCCGCCGGCGTCGAGCAGCGTGAAGACGTAGCCGTTGGTGACGCCGAAGTACGCGCCGAGCGCGGCGAGGAAGGCGGCGGCGACGTGGACGCCGGTGTTGCTGCCGCCCGCGCGGCCCGCGACCGTGCCGACGCCGACGGCGAGGGCCAGGGCGAGGACGACGTAGGCGATCTGGAGGCCCGTCACGGACAGGTCCTCGTAGCTGAGGAGGAGGACGACCGCGTGGACGAGCGAGAGGCCGGCTGAGACGAGCAGCGCGAGGAAGAAGGCCTTGGCCGGTTTCGTACCGGAGGGCTGGGGCGGGAAGCCCGGCGGGTAGCCGTAACCGCCCTGCATCGGCTGGCCGTACGGGCCCTGCGGCGGGTAGCCGGGCTGGGGGCCGTACCCCGGCTGCTGCGGCGGTACGGGCGGGTGGTGGCCCGGCTGGCCGTACGGATGGTGCTGCGGCGGCTGTGGCTGCTGCTGCCAGGGCTGGCTCATGGTTCCCCCGATGATGTGACGTGACGCTTGAACGTGAGCGGCCAAGGTACCAAGGGACGCCGGGGGCGCGGAGGATGGGACGGCAAGCGCTTGCGGCGGGGCCGGGCCCTCTGTCGGGGGCGTCCGATACCCTGCCTGTGCTCGTCGGCCGTCAACTGTACGACCTGTCTGAAAAACAGCATTCGGGGGATCAGCATGCGCATACGTCGCGCCACAGGCGCCGCCACTCTCGCTCTCACCGCCGTCGCCGCCCTGTCCGGCTGCGCCGACAATCCGAAGGACAAGGCCTTCGGCGGGCTCGGCAGCGCGCCGAACCCGCCGTCCCTGTCGCCCATGCCGATGCCGTCACTCAACGGCGCGATCGGCGGCTACGCGAACGGCGGTACGTCCAGCGGCACGTCCGGGGGTTCGTCGCGCGGCACGTCCGGCGGCCTGTCGAGCGGCCTCTCCGGCGGGAGCGGCAGCGGGGGCGGCAGCGGCGACACCCGCCCGACGGCGCGCCCGACGTACAACAGGAGCGCGACGGGCGAGGTCATCGGCGAGAACTGCCGCTACAGCCGCTCGCAGGGCCGCATGAGCTTCGACGTCGACATCCAGAACTCGTCCAGCGACTACGCGTTCCGCTACTCGTTCACGGTCGTGTTCAAGGTCGGCCGCTACGCCAACTCCACGGTGGCGAGCAAGACCATCAGCTCCCAGTACAAGACGGTGACGGTCAGCGCCGGCGGCGACCGCACCATCACGGTCCACACCTCGCACTCCACGAACGAACGCCTCGTCTACTCCTGCCAGGTGAAGTCGGCCCGCAAGTACTTGGCGTCGTAGCACGCGCGAGCCCGCGGGCCCGGGTGCCCGGATGCCCGGATGCCCGGGCCCCCGCACCGGCATCACGTCGGCTGCGGGGGCTCGTCGTCGTCGGCATCACCGGAGACAGGTCTGCTGCCACTCCACCGACGTCATGGTCAGCGCGGCCTACCGGTCGGTGGCCTGGAAGCCGCGCAGGCGCAGGCTGTTGCCGACGACGAAGACGGACGAGAAGGCCATGGCCGCGCCCGCGATCATCGGGTTGAGCAGCCCGGCTGCGGCGAGCGGCAGGGCGGCGACGTTGTAGGCGAAGGCCCAGAACAGATTCGACCGGATCGTGCCGAGCGTGCGCCGCGAGAGCCGGATGGCGTCGGCGGCGGCCCGCAGGTCGCCCCGTACGAGGGTGAGGTCGCCCGCCTCGATGGCGGCGTCGGTTCCGGTGCCCATGGCGAGGCCCAGGTCGGCCTGGGCGAGGGCGGCCGCGTCGTTCACGCCGTCACCGACCATCGCCACGGAACGGCCCTCGGCCTGGAGGCGCTTGACGACGTCGACCTTGTCCTGCGGCATGACCTCCGCGATGACCTCGTCGATGCCGACCTCGGCGGCTACGGCCTGGGCGACCGCCTTGTTGTCGCCGGTGAGCAGGATCGGCGTGAGGCCGAGGGCGCGCAGCCGCTCGATCGCCTCGGCGCTGGTGTCCTTGATTGCGTCCGCGACTTCGAGGACCGCGCGGGCCTCGCCGTCCCACGCGACCGTGATGGCGGTCTTTCCGGCCTTCTCGGCCTCGTCCTTGGCGGCCTTGAGAGCCGGGGTGAGCTCCATGGCCCACTCTTCGAGAAATTTTTCGCGTCCGACGAGGACGGCGTGGCCGTCGACGACGCCCTGGACGCCGAGGCCGGGGAGGTTGGCGAAGTCCTCGGGGGCGGGCAGGGTGCCGACCCTGGCGGCGGCGCCGGCGGCGACGGCCTGGGCGATGGGGTGTTCGGAGGAGTGCTCCAGGGCCCCGGCGAGGCGCAGGACGTCGGTCTCGTCGGTGCCGTCAGCGGTGTGGACCTTGATGAGGGTCATACGGCCGGTGGTGACGGTGCCGGTCTTGTCCAGGACGATCGTGTCGACCCGGCGCGTGGTCTCCAACACCTCCGGGCCCTTGATGAGGATGCCGAGCTGCGCACCGCGTCCCGTGCCGACCATGAGAGCCGTCGGCGTCGCCAGCCCGAGCGCGCACGGGCAGGCGATGATCAGCACGGCGACAGCGGCCGTGAACGCGGCCGTCAGACCGGCACCCGTACCCAGCCAGAAACCGAGCGTGCCGAGCGCGAGGGCGATGACGATCGGCACGAAGACCGCGGAGATCTTGTCGGCCAGGCGCTGTGCGGCGGCCTTGCCGTTCTGGGCGTCCTCGACCAGCTTCGCCATCCGGGCGAGCTGCGTGTCGGCCCCGACCCGGGTCGCCTCGACGACCAGGCGGCCGCCCGCATTGAGCGTCGCGCCGGTCACCGTGTCGCCGGTCCCGACCTCCACGGGCACGGACTCGCCGGTCAGCATGGAGGCGTCCACCGCCGACGAGCCCTCCACCACGACACCGTCCGTCGCGATCTTCTC
>NZ_JABWDV010000303.1 GCF_013362995.1 Streptomyces sp. TRM64462
CCCCCAAGCTCTTCGAGCAGGGGGTACCCCCACAGGCGCGAACGGGGTCTGGGGCGGAGCCCCGGTTCGGGAAGGGGCGGGGTGGGGAAAGACCCGTCGGACACCCCTGCGGATCCTGCCCGTTGGCGCCGCCCGCGACCCGTCGCCGAGGTGCCCGGTCGTGGTCCCGAGGGCCTACCGGGCCGGCGCCGGGAGGTCCACCAGGTGCGCCAGCGTGTCCTTGTGGTGGCCGGCCGAACCCAGGGCGAGCTGGTCGGCCTTGGCGCGCTTCAGGTGGATGTGTGCCGGATGCTCCCACGTCATCCCGGTGCCGCCGTGCAACTGCACGCACTCCTCCGCCGCGTGCACCGCGACGCGGGAGCAGTACGTCTGCGCGACGGCCACCGCGAGCGGCGCCTCCGGGCTCCCGGTGGCGAGCGCGTCGGCGGCGTCGCGGGCGGCCGCCCTGGCCCCGGCGACCTCCAGCCACAGCCCGGCCATCCGGTGCTTCAGCGCCTGGAACGAGCCGACCGGACGGTTGAACTGGTGCCGCGACCGGGTGTGCCGTACCGCCTCCTCCAGGCACCACTCGGCCAGCCCGAGTTGCTCCGACGCGAGCAGCCCCGCCCCCGCGAGCAGCCCGCGCCGCACCGCCGCACGGGCGGCGTCCGCGTCCGCGAGCCGCGTGCCGGGCGCGTCGGCGGGAGCGGCCGTGACGGCGGCGAGCGGCCGGGTCAGGTCCAGCGGCGTCAGCGGCACGACGGTCGCGTCCGCCGCGTCGACCGCGTACAGCCCGTCCGTACGCGGCACGAGGAGTACGTCGGCGAGCGCGGCGTCCGCGACGGCGGTCACGGTGCCGTCCGCAGCGGGGCCCGCAGCGGCGCCCGCCGTTCCGTCTGCCGGGACCGGGGTGCCCGGGCCGGTCGTGAGCGGGACGGTGAGCACCGCCGTACGGCGGCCCGCCGCGAGCTCCGCCAGCAGGCCGTCGACCGCGTCGGACGCTTCGAGCGCGAGGAGCGTCTCGGTCGCGACCACCGAACTGGTCAGATACGGGGCCGGGGTCACCGCGCGGCCCAGCTCCTCCAGCACGACGGCGGCCTCGCGGTGGCTCGCGCCCTGGCCGCCGCGCTTCTCCGGGACGAGCAGCCCCGCGGCCCCGATGTCCCCGGCAAGGGCCCGCCACAGCTCCGCGTCGTGCAGCGCGGGCGTCTCCAGCCGGGCGGGCAGCGTCACCGGGTCGGCGCGGCCGGCCAGCAGGGCCCGTACGGCCGCCCGCAGATCGGACTCGGCCTCGGTGTAGAGCAGATCCGTCATCGCGCGAGGTCCTTCCAGGGGACGTCCTTGTCGTCGCGCGGCTCGGCGGGCAGCCCGAGGACGCGCTCGGCGACGATGTTCAGCAGTACTTCGCTCGTGCCGCCCTCGATGGAGTTGCCCTTCGAGCGCAGATAGCGGTAGCCGGCGTCGCGGCCGGTGAAGTCGACGAGTTCGGGGCGGCGCATGGTCCAGTCGTCGTACAACAGCCCGTCGTCGCCGAGGAGTTCCACCTCAAGGCCGCTGATCTCCTGGTTGAGCCGGGCGAACGCCAGCTTCATGGCGCTGCCTTCGGGGCCGGGCCGGCCGGCGGCGAGCTGCTGGCGGAGCCGTTCGCCGGTCAGCCGCGCCACCTCCGCCTCCACCCACAGGTCCAGGAGCCGCTGGTGCAGGGCATGCGTGCGCAGCTCGGGGCGGGCCCGCCAGGTGTCGGCGGCGCGCCCGATCATGCCGCCCTCGCGGGGGATGCGCGCGCCGCCGATGGCGACGCGCTCGTTCATCAGGGTGGTACGGGCCACGTTCCAGCCGTCCCCGACCGCGCCGAGCCGGTGGCTGTCCGGGATCCGTACGCCGCTGAGGAACACCTCGTTGAACTCGGCCTCACCGGTGATCTGGCGGAGCGGCCTGACCTCCACGCCCGGGTCGGTCATGTCGCAGAGGAAGTAGGTGATGCCGCGGTGCTTGGGCGCGTCCGGGTCGGTGCGGGCGATGAGGATGGCCCAGCGGGCGACGTGCGCGCTGGACGTCCACACCTTCTGGCCGTCCACCACCCAGTCATCGCCGTCGCGGACGGCGCGCGTGCCGAGCGCGGCGAGGTCGGATCCGGCGCCGGGCTCGCTGAAGAGCTGGCACCAGACCTCCTCGCCCGTCCACAGGGGCCGCAGGAACCGGTGCTTCTGCTCGTCGGAGCCGTACGCGAGGATGGTGGGCGCGGCCATGCCGAGGCCGATGCCGATACGGCGCGGGTCGTTGTCGGGTGCCCCGGCGGCCGCCAGCTCGGCGTCGACGACGGCCTGGAGGGACCGGGGAGCGCCGAGGCCGCCGAGGCCCTCCGGGTAGTGCACCCAGGCCAGGCCGGCGTCGAAGCGGGCCCGGAGGAAGTCGGTGCGGTCGGTGCCGGCGGGCGGGTGCGCGGCGAGCAGCTCCCGCACCTTCGCGCGCAGCGCGGCGGCGGTGTCGCTCTCGGCGGTGGCGCCGGGGTCGGTGCCGGTCTCGGAGCCGGTGCGGGCGTCGGTGTGGGTGTCGGTCATCGGGCGGTTCCTTCCAGGCCGGGCAGGACGACGAGGCGGCCGGTGGTCGTGCCGTCGGCGACGCGCTGCACGGCGGACGCGGCGCCGGCGAACGGGACGCGTTCGCTGACGAGCGGCTTGATGAGCCCCTTGGCCGCGTACTCCGTGAGCGTGTCGTGGCACTGCCGTACGGCGGCCGGGTCGTGCTGGTTGTACAGGCCCCAGTGCAGGCCGAGGACGGCGTAGTTCTTGACGAGCGCGTGGTTGAGCGCGGGCGCCGGGATGTCGCCGCTGGCGAAGCCGACCACGACGATCCGGCCCTCGAACGCCACGCACTTCGCGGACGCGGCGTACGCGGGCCCGCCGACGGGGTCGTAGACGACGTCGGCACCGCGCCCGCCGGTGGCGTCCTTCACGGCGGCGACGATGTCGTCGCCGTGCCGGTCCACGACGACGTCGCAGCCGAGCGACCGGGCCACGGCGGCCTTGTCCGCGCCGCCGGCGACCCCGATGACGCGCGCGCCGGCCGCCTTGCCGAGCTGGACGGCGGCGCTGCCGACCCCGCCCGCCGCCGCGTGCACGAGGAGCGTCTCGCCCTCCCGGAGTCCGGCCCGCCGGTGCAGCCCGAACCACCCGGTCTGGTACCCGATGTGCAGGGCGGCGGCCTCCGCGTCGTCGAGCGCGTCGGGCGCGGGCAGCAGCGCGGCCTCGTCGGCCACGGCGTACTCCGCGAGACCCCCGTACGGCAGGGCCGGCGTGGCGATCACGCGGCGCCCGTCCTCGGTCACGCCGCACACCTCGACGCCCGGCGTGAACGGCAGCGGCGGCCGTACCTGGTAGTGGCCGCGGCAGAGCAGCGCGTCGGGGAAGTTCACGTTCGCGGCCCGCACCTCGACGAGCACCTGCCCGGGGCCGGGCGCCGGCCGGTCGGTCTCCTCGCGCCGCATCACCTCGCTCGGCTCGCCGTTCCGGTGCACGCGCCATGCCTGCATAGGGGCCTCCACAAAGAGTCGGGCATCAGAGCAGTACCGCAAGAGGCTCGCATACTAAGCGGTCGCTTGCCCATCGGGGAAGGGCTCGGCCGCAGCGGGCCATCCAGTTGATGCGGGGGGACTAAAGGTCCATTCTTGGCGATATGGAGCGCATCGCCGCCGTGGCGATCGTCGACGCCCGGGGCAGGGTGACGGGGTGGAGCGAGGGCGCACGGCGGCTCACCGGCTACACGGCCGCCGAGGCCGTGGGCCGGCCCGTCCACGACCTGCTGGCCGACCCCCCGCCCCCGCAGGCCGCCGCCGTACCCACCGGTGAGATCCGCCTCCGGCACCGCGACGGGCGGCCCGCCGCACAGGCCCTGACGGCGTGCCCCGTCATCGGCGGCGACGGCAGCCCGCAGGGCGCCGTCCTCACCGCATCGGCGCACGCCCCGGCGACGGTGGCCGAGCAGGCCTTCCAGCAGGCGTCCCTCTCCATGTCCGCGTTCGACACCCGGCAGCGCTACCTGCGCCTCAACGACGCCGCCTCCCAGATCATGGGAACCACCGAAGAGGCCCTGCGCGGCCGCTACTACCCGGACACCGTCCCCGACGACGCCAGCAGCCAGGGCTTCCTGCGCCACCTGAAGGAGGTCGCCGAGACCGGCAGGCCCACCCACTACGAGAGCTACACACGAGCCCCGTCCGGCGGCAGGGAACACGCCTGGAACGTCGAGATGTGGCCGGTCCGCGAGCCCACCGGCGACGTCACCGCCGTCGCCATGGCCGCCTTCGACAGCACCGAGCAGCACTGGGCCCGCCAGCGCCTCGCCCTCCTCAACGAGGCGGCGACGGCCATCGGCAGCACCCTGGACGTGGAGCGCACCGCCGACGAACTCGTGGACCTCCTCGTACCGCGCTTCGCCCTGTTCGCCAGCGTCGACCTGCTCGACTGGGTGCTCGCCACCGACAAGCCGGAGGCCGCGGAGGGCGCCGACGTCGTCCTGCGCCGCATCGCCCACCGCTCCGTCACACGGGGCACCCCCGAGGCGGTCGTCGAACCGGGCGAGGCCGACCGCTACCCGCCGTACGCGCCGCCCGCCCTGGCCCTGACGACCGGACGGGTGGTGCTCAGCGGAACCGGCGACCCGGACTTCGACCGGTGGATGGCCGGACACACCGCCCGCAGCGCCAAGATCGAGGAACTGGGCGCCCCCGCCATGTCGCTGCTCGCCGTGCCGCTGCGGGCGCGCGGCACCACCCTCGGCGTCGCCGTCCTGGTCCGTCTGGCGGAGCCCGAGCCGTACGGGCCCGACGACGTGACGCTCGCCGAGGAACTCGCCAGCCGGGCCGCCGTCTGCGTCGACAACGCCCGCAGGTTCGCCCGGGAACGCTCCACCGCGCTGGCCCTCCAGCACAGCCTGCTGCCCCAGCGGCTGCCCGGCCAGGCGGCCCTGGAGGTCGCGCACCGCTACCTGCCGTCCGGTTCGCTGGCGGGCATCGGCGGCGACTGGTTCGACGTGATCCCGCTGTCCGGCAGCCGGGTCGCCCTGGTCGTCGGGGACGTCGTGGGCCACGGCATCGAGTCCTCCGCCACCATGGGCCGCCTCCGCACCGCCGTACGAACCCTCGCCGACGTGGACCTGCCGCCCGACGAACTCCTCACGCACCTCGACGACCTGGTCGTCCACCTCGCCGCCGACGACAGCGGCGGCGACGACGTCGCGGAACTGGGCGCCACCTGCCTCTACGCCGTCTACGATCCCGTCTCACGCGCCCTCACCGTGGCCGGCGCCGGCCATCCACCGCCCGTCGTCCGCCTGCCCGACGGCACCACACGGATCGTGGAGATGAGCCCGGGACCGCTCCTCGGCGTCGGCGGGCTGCCGTTCGAGGCGGCCCGGCTCGAACTGCCCGAGGGGTCGCTGCTCGCGCTCTACACGGACGGCCTCGTCGAGGGCCGTGACCGGGACCTCGACGACGGCACCGCCGACCTGTGCCGCGCACTGACCGAACACCCCGACGACCCGCTGGACGACCTGTGCGACGCGGTCGTGAAGTCCGTACTCCCGGACCAGCCCGTCGACGACGTGGCCCTGCTGCTGGCCCGTACGCGTGCCCTCGGCCCCCACCAGGTCGCCACGTGGGACCTGACGCCGGACCCCGCACAGGTGGCCACCGCCCGGCAGTTCGCCACCGACCAGCTCGCCGTGTGGGGCCTGGAGGAGGCGGGCTTCGTCACCGAACTGGTCGTCAGCGAACTCGTCACCAACGCCATCCGCTACGGCGGCCCGCCCGTCCAGCTGCGGCTGATCCGCGACCGCACCCTCATCTGCGAGGTCTCCGACGGCAGCTCGACCTCGCCCCATATGCGCCGCGCCCACATGGACGACGAGGGCGGGCGCGGGCTGCTCCTGGTCGCCCAGCTCACCCAGCGGTGGGGCACCCGGCAGACCGGCGAAGGCAAGACCATCTGGGCCGAACAGGCACTCCCGCCCCCGGGCGGCCTCGCGTTCCCGTGACCCGGACTCGCCCGGCACCCGGCGCAGCGCCGGCACCGGGCGCACGCGGCCGAGCTGCTTGAGCCGGTCGCGGAGCGTACGGGTGGGCGGAGCATGACCCTCCCGTCGGCATGATGGCGCCGCCACAGAGCCGCCACAGAGCCGCCACCGAACCGTCATGGACCGATGGATGGCGAGCCACCGGCGCACCCCGTCCCGACAGGAGGAGTCCTGCGATGCCCCTGCTCCGTGCAGGAACAACGACCCACCGCCGCGCCGCCCGCTGGCGCAGAGCCCTGGCCGCCGTCGTCGTCCTGGCGGCCACCGGCACCACGCTGACCGCGGTGCACCGGCCCGCCCACGCCGCCCTGCCCCCGCACCCGGTCGCGGACCCGGTCCACTACTGGAACGACGTCCTCCTCCAGATCGTCCGCCGCGAGGGCGGGGCGCCCGGACCGATGGCCCGCGCCGCCGCGATGCTGAACGCCGCCATCTACGACGCGGAGAGCTCGTACCGGCTCAAGTGGAAGGGCGGCATCTCCTCCGAGCCCTACATCCACGCCGAGAAGTACGCGGGCTGGGTCGAAGGCCCCGACGAGGAGGAGCGGGTCATCGGCCGCACCGCGTACAACATCCTCCTCAAGCTGTACGGCGGCACCCAGACCGCGTTCCTCGACGCGAAGTTCCGTGAGCGCTTCGGCACCGAACCCACCGAGTTCGACCTGCTCGACGTGACCGTCGTCAACAAGATGGTGACGCAGATGACCGACGCCCGGAACGGCGACGGCTCCGACGACGCCCGCGTGTACGCCGGCACGACCGAACCCGGCGCCTGGCGGCCCACCAGCTACCCCGACATGCCCGACGCGTCGTGTGCGCAGCACAGCCAGGCCGTCGCACCGTACTGGGGCCTGGTCAAGCCCTTCGCGCTGACGTCCGGGTCGCAGTTCAGGCCCCCGACGCCGGGCCTGTACGGAACGTACGAGAAGCTGCTCGCCAGCGACGCGTACAAGGCCCAGGTGGAGGCGGCCCGTACGGCCGGCGCCGACAAGCCGACCGCCCGGACGCCCGTCGTCAACCGGACCCCGGACCAGGAGGCGGCCGCCTGGTTCTGGGCCAACGACAACGACGGCACCTACAAGCCGCCCGGCCAGCTCCTCCAGGCGACGCGCGAGATCGCCACCGCGCGCGGCCTGAACACCTACCAGAACGCCCGCCTCTTCGCCCTCGTCTCGATCGCACTCGCCGACGCCGGGATCGCCGTGCGCGACGTGAAGTTCCAGACCGAGATCGACCTGTGGCGACCGGTGTCGGCCATCCGCGAGGGCGGGCTCGACCCCGAGTGGAAGCCGCTCCTCAAGAACCCGCAGGGCGTCAACGTCAACCCGTGCTTCCCGGCGTGGGCGTCCGGCCACGCCACGTTCGGCGCGGCCTGGGCCGGCATCATGAAGCGGTACTTCGGCAGCGACGCCATCGCCTTCTCGATCACCACCGACGAGCCGCGGTCGCCCGTCAGGACCCGCCACTTCACCAGCTTCAGCGAGGCCGCCCGCGAGGACGCCTACAGCAGGGTCTGGCTCGGCGTCCACTTCCCGTGGGACGCGGACGACGGCCTCACGCTGGGGGACAGGGTGGCGGGCCACGTGTTCGCGACGAAGCTCCGCACGCTGTGAGCTGAGCGGTCGTCGCTACTGCTGCTGCTGCTGCCGCGGCGGCGGCGGGCGGAGCGGCGAAGGAATCACGCCGATCTCGCTCATACGGGTGGCCTCCGCGCCCCGTCGTCAGGACGACACCTCCCACCGTCCGCCCACTGATCGCGAGGCCCCCGCCCACCCCTGACCGCCCGCCCACGCCGCCCGCGACGGCACGAGACCGGACTGCCGAAGTGCGACAGCGCAGTCCGGTATCCGCCGTGTCGTGACGTCCCCGCCGGTATCGTCGGCGCCGTACGGGGGAACGGACCGGATCGGCGACGCGGGGATTCGGGGGACGATGCTGGAAGTACGCCTTCTCGGCCCGGCCGAGGTGTGGGACGGGGACCGGCGGATCCCCCTGACCGGCCCCAAGCCGACGGCGATCCTCGCCGCGCTCGTCGTGCACGCCGGCGAAGTCCTCTCCACCGAACGGCTGGTGGACCTGGTGTGGGAGGAGAAGCCACCCGTCACCGCGCGGGCGCTCGTCGCCTCCCACGTCTCGGCGCTCCGCCGCGCCCTGGCGGGAGCCGCCGCCGGGTGCGCCACGATCGGGACGCGCTCGCCGGGGTACGTCGCCGAGCTGCCGCGCGACCGTATCGACGCCCACCGGTTCGAGCAGGCGCTGGCGCTCGGCCGGCGCACCGCCGCCCAGGGGCGCCCCGCCGAGGCCGCCGACATCCTGCGCGACGCGCTGGGGCTGTGGCGCGGCCAGGACGCGCTGGAGGGCCTGGGCCAGTCCTTCGCCCGGATCGAGGCGGCGCGCCTCGCGGAACTGCGGCGCGTCGGCCTGGAGGCACGGTTCGCCGCGGAACTCGCGGTCGGCTGCCGCGCGGAGATCGTCGCGGAACTGTACGCCGCCGTGGCCGCCAACCCCCTGCGGGAGCGGCTGCGCGGTCAGCTGATGACGGCCCTGTTCCGCACCGGCCGCCTCCCCGACGCGCTCCGCGTCTACCAGGAGGGCCGCGACCTCCTCCGCACCGAACTGGGACTCGACCCGGGCCCGGTCCTCCGCACCCTCCACCAGGCCCTCCTGACCGGCGACACCACCCTCCTGGGCCCGCCGACGACCGCCGCCGTACCCGAGGGTCCGGCGCCGTCGCCGCCCCCAGCGGCGGACACGACCCTGCCCGCGACTCGGACCACGGCAACAGCGCCTCTCTCCCGGCGCATTGAGCCATCGGAACCAGGAGCCCCGGCGAGCACGCCCCTGCCCGAGGGCTCGACGGGACCGTCCCCCGCTCCGTCCGCCGACTGGGCTGCGGCAGGGGCCTCTCCGGCCTGGCCCGTTGAGCCGTCGGCGTCAGGCTCCCGGGCGGGTACGCCCCTGCCCGAGGGCTCGACGGGACCGTCCC
>NZ_JABWDV010000304.1 GCF_013362995.1 Streptomyces sp. TRM64462
CGCAGCGTCAGCGAGATCCGCTTGCGCGGCACGTCGACGTCGAGCACCTTCACCTTGACCACGTCGCCCGGCTTCACCACGTCACGCGGGTCCTTGACGAACGTCCTGGACATCGCGGACACATGCACCAGACCGTCCTGGTGGACACCGACGTCCACGAACGCCCCGAACGCCGCCACGTTCGTGACGACACCCTCCAGCACCATCCCGGACGCCAGGTCCCCGATCTTCTCGACGCCCTCCTTGAACCTGGCCGTACGGAACGCCGGACGCGGGTCGCGGCCCGGCTTCTCCAGCTCCCGCAGGATGTCCGTGACCGTCGGCAGACCGAACGTCCCGTCCACGAAGTCGTCCGCGCGCAGCGAGCGCAGCACACCCGTGTTGCCGATCAGCGACGCGACCTCGCCCCCCGTCGTCTTCACCATCCGCCGCACCACCGGGTACGCCTCCGGGTGCACGGCGGACGCGTCCAGCGGGTCGTCACCGCCACGGATCCGCAGGAAGCCCGCGCACTGCTCGTACGCCTTCGGACCCAGGCGCGGCACGTCCTTCAGGGCCTTTCGCGACCGGAACGGGCCGTTGGCGTCCCGGTGCGCCACGATGTTCTCCGCCAGCCCGGCGCCGATGCCGGACACCCGCGAGAGGAGCGGCGCCGACGCCGTGTTGACGTCGACCCCGACACCGTTCACACAGTCCTCGACCACGGCGTCCAGCGACCGCGACAGCTTCACCTCGGACAGGTCGTGCTGGTACTGGCCGACCCCGATCGACTTCGGGTCGATCTTCACCAGCTCGGCCAGCGGGTCCTGCAGCCGCCGCGCGATCGACACCGCGCCGCGCAGCGACACGTCGAGACCGGGCAGCTCCTGCGAGGCGAAAGCGGACGCCGAGTACACGGAGGCGCCCGCCTCCGACACCATGACCTTGGTCAGCCTCAGCTCCGGGTGCCTGGCCACGAGCTCGGCGGCCAGCTTGTCGGTCTCGCGCGACGCGGTGCCGTTGCCGATGGCGACCAGCTCGACCGCGTGCTCCTTCGCGAGCCGCGCCAGCGTGGCGAGCGACGCGTCCCACTTGTTCTGCGGCACGTGCGGGTAGATCGTGTCGGTCGCCACGACCTTGCCGGTCGCGTCGACCACGGCGACCTTCACACCCGTACGGAAACCGGGGTCCAGCCCCAGCGTCGCCCGCGTCCCGGCGGGCGCCGCCAGCAGCAGGTCCCGCAGGTTCGCCGCGAACACCCGCACCGCCTCGTCCTCGGCGGCCGTCCGCAGCCGCAGCCGCAGGTCGATGCCCAGGTGGACCAGGATGCGGGTCCGCCACGCCCAGCGCACGGTGTCGCCGAGCCACTTGTCGGCGGGCCGGCCCCGGTCCGCGATCCCGAAGCGGCGGGCCACCACCCCCTCGTACGTGGATGGGCCCTCGACCGGCTCCTCCGGCTCCAGGACCAGCTCCAGCACGTCCTCCTTCTCACCGCGCAGCATCGCGAGCACGCGGTGCGACGGCAGCTCGGTGAACGGCTCCGCGAAGTCGAAGTAGTCGGCGAACTTGGCGCCCGCCTCCTCCTTCCCTTCCCGCACCTTCGCGACCAGCCGCCCGCGCGTCCACATCCGCTCGCGCAGCTCACCGATCAGGTCGGCGTCCTCGGAGAACCGCTCGGTGAGGATCGCCCGCGCGCCCTCCAGCGCGGCCGCCGCGTCCGCGACGCCCTTGTCCGCGTCGACGAACGCGGCCGCGGCGGCCGCCGGCTCCACGCCCGGGTCGCCGAGCAGCCCGTCGGCCAGCGGTTCCAGCCCGGCCTCACGGGCGATCTGCGCCTTCGTGCGGCGCTTCGGCTTGTACGGCAGGTAGATGTCCTCCAGGCGGGCCTTGGTGTCGGCCTCCCGGATCCGCGCCTCCAGCTCGTCCGTCAGCTTGCCCTGCTCACGTACGGAGTCGAGGATCGCGGCCCGCCGGTCCTCCAGCTCCCGCAAGTAGCGCAGCCGCTCCTCGAGGGTGCGCAGCTGCGCGTCGTCGAGCATCTCGGTCGCTTCCTTGCGGTAGCGCGCGATGAACGGCACGGTCGAGCCGCCGTCCAGCAGCTCCACGGCCGCCTTGACCTGCCGCTCCCGTACGCCGAGCTCCTCGGCGATCCTGCCTTCGATGGACGTCGTCACGGTGTGTCCGACCCGCCTTCTCGTCGCCTCCAGCTTGCGCTCGCATTCTGCCTGCTCACGCCCGGATCCGCCGCATCCCCCGGTGCGGCGGCCGGTCGTCGGGTCAGTCGCGGCTCGTCAGGGTGCCGGGGAAGGCGCCCGCCTCGGCGACGGTGGCCAGCAGGCGCTTGGCGAGGGCCGTGAGGCGGTCGACGCCCGCCGTGCCGAGGTGTTCGTACGGCGCCGCGTCGAGGCGGTCCGTGTGCTCCTCCACCTCGTCGCGCAGCGAGCGGCCCGCGTCGGTCAGGTCCCCCGCGTCCGTCAGCAGCCCGCGCTTGCGGAGACGTTCGGCCGCCGCGTCCCAGTCGGACTGCTCCCAGCCGCGGGTGGCCAGAACCCAGCGACGCGAGATGCCCGTACCGGTCGCGCCGTGGCTCACCAGGGCCTCCAGCGGGTCCAGTCCGGCGCTCAGCAGCGCGGCCAGGTGCGCGTCGCCCCGGTGCTCGCGCAGCAGCGTCGCCGCGTGCCAGAAGCGGAGGTGCGGTGCCTCGGGCACCGGCAGGTCGGCGTGCGCCGCGTACAGCGGCCGGGCCTGCCGGGTGCACGCCTCCGTGGCGCGCAGCGCCAGCCCGGCGGCCTCCGCCAGCTCGTCCGACGCGACCACGTCCTCGCCGAGCAGCCGCCGCAGCGTCGCGTCGGCGCCCCGCAGCCGCGCCGCGAGCACCTGCTCCGGCGACGCGATCTGCCACACCGCCGGCAGATGACGGGCTATCAGTTCGTGGTTGAAGTTGTAGAACGCGGCGGTGACCGCCCCTGGCCCGACGGCGCCCAGCGCGGCCGACCGTACGGCGAGGTAGGCGGCGTGCGCGTCCTCGATGCCGAGCGCGGCGAGCTCCTGGGCGCTCTCGGGCGAGAAGTAGACGCTCGCGTGGAACAGGTTGAGGGGATGCTGGCAGCGGCGTCCGGCCTGCGCCGGAAGGTCAGTCGTCATGGCCGCAGATTACCGACCGGTCGGTACGGAGTGAGAGGCGGGAACCAGCCGTCGCCGCATCAGCCGCCGAACGCCCCCTGCTCCGCCCCGTACGTGAACCGTGGCGCCCGCCGTTTCAGGAACGCCGCCACGCCCTCCGCCGTGTCGTCGCTCCTGCGCGCCTCCGCCGCCCAGTGCCCGGCCCGGTCGGCACGCCCCGCCGCGAACTCCTTCGCCGCGGCCTGTGTCAGCAGCGACCGCGACAGCAGCACCCGCGCGAACTCCGCGACCCGCCCCTCCAGCTCCCCGCCGGGCAGCACCTCGTCCACCAGGCCCGTCCGCAGTGCCCGCGCGTCGTCGATCAGCTCCGCCGAGAACAGCAGGTACTTCGCCGCCGACGGCCCGACCAGCGACACCAGCCGCCGCGTGGAGGACGCCGGATAGACGATCCCCAGCTTCGCCGGCGTCACCCCGAACCGCGCACCCTCCTCCGCGAACCGCAGGTCGCAGGCGGCCGCCAGCTGACAGCCGCCGCCCACGCAGTACCCGCGCACGGCCGCCACGGTCGGCTTCGGGAACGCCGCCAGCGCCTCCTCGGCCCGTACGGCGAGCGCCTGCTGCTCGTCACCCGGTTCGCTCAGCGTGGAGATGTCGGCTCCGGCGCAGAAGGTGTCGCCATCGCCGGTCAGCACCAGCGCCCGTACGCCGGGGTCCGCCGCCAGCTCCGCGAGCAGCCCGGGCAGCGCCCGCCACATGGCCGCCGTCATGGCGTTGCGCTTGGCGGGGTTGCTGATGACGACGGTCGCGACGCCCCCGCTGACGCTGTGCTTCAGCCGCGCGCTCGGCTGCTGGGGGCTCGACTGCTGCGGGCTGCTCGGCTCCATGCGCCGGATGCTATCCGGGAAGCCCGACCGTACGATCAAGAAGGGGGCGCCGCGAACAAGGCACAAGGGCAGTAAAGGGAAGCAAAGGGCAGCAAGGGAAGCGAGGCGCTCTGATGTCTGGGACCACGCGCGACGACCCCGCCCGTGCGGGCAGGAAACTCAGCCGCAGCTTCGGCTGGCTGGCCCTGCTCGGTGTGATCCTGGCGATCGCCGGGGTCTTCGGGCTCCTCTACACCGCTTTCGCCACGCTCACGTCCATGCTGCTCTTCGGCTGGCTGCTGCTCATCGGCGGCACGGTCGGCCTGCTGCACGCCCTGGAGTCCCGCGGGACCAGCTTCTTCTGGCTGGGTGTCGTGGTGGCCGCGCTGAACATCGCCGCCGGGTTCGTCATCATCCGCCATCCGGGGGCGTCGGCGGCGGCGTTCACCATGTTCGCCGCGCTGCTGTTCCTGACGGGCGGTGTGTTCCGGCTGGTGGGCAGTGTCGTGGTGCGCGGGCCGCAGTTCGGCTGGACGCTGCTCCAGGGCGCCTTCGGGATCCTGCTGGGCCTGCTGGTGCTGTTCGACTGGCCGCGCAGCAGCCTGTACGTGCTGGGGACCTTCTTCTCGCTCGCGCTGCTCTTCGACGGGCTCGGCCTCATCGCGATCGGCATGGGCGGGCGCCGCATCGTCGGTATGGTCTCCGAGCAGATGGCGCCCCCGAAGGAGCCGGGCGACACCCCCCAGGACGGCCCCCGGGAGAACAGGGACAGGCCAGAAGACGGTCCCGACCGGTCGGAAAGCTAGAGAATCCGCTCCCGAACGGTCGAAAGCCTTCTGAAAGCGGGCTACTTCCGCTCACCCGCCCGGGTCCGGCGTCCCTGGCCCAACACTCGATCCCGTGGCGACAATCGAGCACGAGGGTGGGAGCCGGACCATGGAGAGCCGCGGAAGCGTCCCGGCCCGGCCGCCGTCGTACGAAGGGGTCTGGCGCTTCACCGCTCCCGCGGTCGACGCCTCCGTACCGCAGGCCCGGCACGCTGTCCGTGACCTGCTGAACCGCCAGGGCGTCCCGGTGCGCGACGACATCGTCCAGGGGCTGCTCCTGATCGTCTCCGAGCTGGTGACCAACGCCGTACGGCACGCGGCGCTGCTCTCCCCGCAGGTCGCGGTGGAGGTCGCGATCGGCGCCGAGTGGATCCGGGTCGCCGTGGAGGACAACCACCCCTACCGGCCCAAGGCCCTGGAGACCGACTCCGGGCAGACGGGCGGCAGGGGACTGCTCCTCGTCCGTGAGGTCACCCGCGAGGCGGGCGGCACCTGCGACGTCGAGCACACCGCGACCGGCGGAAAGATCATCTGGGCCGCCCTGCCCCTCTGACCCGCCCGCCCGGCCGGTACACCGAGCCCGGCCGGGCGGTCCATTCCTTCCGTACGACTCCGTACGACTCCGTACGGCGGGGCTCACCAGCCCCCGGCGGCCCCCGTCAGCTCCTTCACGGCAGGGCGCGCCGCGTCCAGCACCGTCATGAACCAGGCCGAGAACGGCGCCGACGCGTGCCGCTCCGCCAGCTCCGACGCCGTCACGAAGGCGGTCTCCTCGACCTCATCGGGGTCCGGCCGCACCGCAGCCTGCACCATCCCGACGAACAGGTGGTTGTACTCCTGCTCGACCAGGCCCGACGCCGGGTCCGGGTGGTTGTAGCGCACCGTGCCGGCCTCCGCGAGCAGCGACGGCGACACACCCAGCTCCTCGTACACCCGGCGCGCGGCCGCGGCGAACGGCGCCTCGCCCGGGTACGGGTGCCCGCAGCAGGTGTTCGACCAGACACCGGGGGAGTGGTACTTGCCCAGGGCCCGGCGCTGCAGCAACAGGCGCCCCTCCTCGTCGAACAGGAAGACGGAGAACGCCCGGTGCAACTGACCGGGCGCCTGGTGTGCGGAGAGCTTCTCGGCGGTGCCGATGGTGCTGCCGTTCTCGTCGACCAGTTCGAGCATGATCGAGGGCGCGGTCCCGGTCGACGCTCCGGTCGACGGGCTGTGTGCCGCGGTGGCAGGTGTGGTCGGCATAACCATCCTTCGCATCGGTAGTCGGCCCGGTGGGGCAATCCTCAGTCTGCCGTACAAAAGCCGCTTGTCGGCACAGCAGGCCGCGCGTACGGGCCGCGACGCGCCGGAGTGCGCTCCACCGGACGAGGGCGGGAAGGTGATCGTGCCCGGGTGCGCACCGCGCCAACCGCGTACCGGAGCGCGATCCTCCGGACGGCTGACGGCGCGCCACCGCACGCCCGCCCGACGGCGCGCAACCGCCCGCCCGGCGTCAGTGGCAGAGCCGGGCCTCGTGCTCCGCGTGGCCGCTCGGCTCCAGCTGGAACGTGCAGTGCTCCACGTCGAAGTGGCCGACCAGACACTCCTGGAGCTCGTGCAGCGTCTTCTCGTGCCCCACCGCGTCCAGCGCGGTCGCGTCCACGACCACATGGGCCGACAGCACCGGCATGCCCGACGTGATCGTCCACGCGTGCAGGTCGTGCACGTCCTGCACCCCCGGCAGTGCCAGCAGATGCTCCCGTACCTCCATCATGTCGACGCCCTTGGGAGCGGACTCCAGAAGGACGTCGAGGGTCTCGCGCATCAGCTTCAGCGTGCGCGGCACGATCATGAGGCCGATCACCAGCGAGGCGATCGGGTCGGCGGCCTGCCAGCCCGTGGCCAGGATGACGACCGCCGCCACCAGCACCGTCACCGAGCCCAGCGCGTCCGCCAGCACCTCCAGATAGGCGCCCCGTACGTTCAGGCTCTCCTTCTGTCCCCGCACCAGCAGCGACAGCGACACCATGTTGGCGGCCAGACCGACCAGCGCGAAGACGATCGCGAGCCCGCCCTTGGTCTCCGCCGGCGTGATGAACCGCTGGATCGCCTCGTACAGCACATAGCCGCCGGCGCCGAGGAGCAGCAGACAGTTCGCCAGCGCGGCGAGGATCTCGGCGCGCGCGTAACCGTACGTGCGCTTCGGGGTCGGCGGGCGGTTCGCGAAATGGATCGCGAGCAGCGCCATCCCGAGGCCCACCGCGTCGGTCGCCATGTGGGCGGCGTCCGCGATCAGCGCGAGCGAGTCGGCGAGGAGACCTCCGACGACCTCCACCACCATCACGGACAGGGTGATCGCCAGCGCCACCCGCAGCCGCCACCGGTGTGCCGCCCCGGCGGTCCCGGCGGGCGGAGGCCCTCCGTGCGTATGCCCGTGGTCGTGACCGATCCCCATGGTCCCTCCCGTTTTCTCTGGTGCCCGAACTGCGGTCCGGCCGGCCAGTCAACTACGGGTGGGGGGTATGTGCAAGCTGATGCTGAACACCGTTGTCATATGCTCTGACCTGCGGATTCATCACCCCGCCGACCAGGGGTTTGTGGGCGGACGGCTGATCGACAATGATGATCCCGCCCGTGGGACGCCGGGCCGCCGTCGGCGGAAACCTCGGTGAACTCCGGCTTCCGGTCATCCGATAGCCTCTCCCGACGTGCCGCCGCCCGCGACCGGGCCGAGCCGCCGCGCACCACCCAGCCCTGTCAGCGCCAAGGAGTGAGTTCGTCTGTCGACCGCCATCCTCACCGGCCCGCCGGTACCCGGATCGCCGCTCGAAGGCGATCTCCGGTCGCTGGGCTTCGAGGTCCGTACCGCCGACGCCCCGGCCGGGACCGCCGCGCTGCTCGCCGCCGTCCCCGCCGGTGAGCGCGTCGCCGTCGTCGACCCGCGCTTCGTCGGCCACGTCCACGCCCTGCGCCTCGCGCTGACCGACCCCCGCTTCCCGGCCGCCGCTGCCCCGGGCGCCCTCACGGTCCAGCCCCAGGCACGGCAGGCACTCACCGCCGCCCTGGCGGCCACGACCACGGCCCCGGCCGGTCCCGTCGCCGACCTCGGCACGGACAGCACCGTCCGTACCGCCACCGGCACGACCGCCACCGGCACGACTGCCACCGCCGTGCTCCCCGACGCGCTCGCCGCCGCCCTGGAGGCGGGCGGCACCGACGTGCACCGCCCCGAGCTCGGGTCGCTCGTGGCCGCCGTCCCCGGCGAGCCGCAGGCCCGCAAGGAGGCCCGGGACGCCGTCGCGGCCGTGGACGACGAAGCCGTACGGCTCCGCTCCGCCGTGAAGTCCCGCGACGGGTTCTTCACCACGTTCTGCGTCAGCCCGTACTCGCGTTACCTCGCCCGCTGGTGCGCCCGCCGGGGTCTCACCCCCAACCAGGTCACCACCGCGTCCCTGCTCACCGCGCTCGTCGCGGCCGGGTGCGCGGCCACCGGCACCCGGGGCGGCTTCGTCGCGGCCGGGCTGCTGCTCCTCTTCTCCTTCGTCCTGGACTGCACCGACGGGCAGCTCGCCCGCTACTCCCTCCAGTACTCCACCCTCGGCGCCTGGCTCGACGCCACCTTCGACCGGGTCAAGGAGTACGCCTACTACGCGGGCCTCGCCCTCGGGGCCGCGCGCGGCGGGGACGACGTATGGGCGCTCGCCCTCGGCGCGATGGTCCTCCAGACCTGCCGCCACGTCGTCGACTTCTCCTTCAACGAGGCGAACCACGACGCCGACGGCAACACCAGCCCCACCGCCGCCCTCTCCGACCGGCTCGACAGCGTCGGCTGGACGGTCTGGATCCGCCGCATGATCGTGCTGCCGATCGGTGAACGCTGGGCGATGATCGCGGTCCTCACCGCGCTCACCACCCCCCGCGTCGTCTTCTACGCCCTGCTGATCGGCTGCGCCTTCGCCGCCTGCTACACCACCGCCGGCCGCGTCCTGCGCTCCCTCACCCGCAAGGCGAAGAGGACCGACCGGGCCGCACGCGCCCTCGCGGACCTGGCCGACACGGGCGCCCTCGCGGAACTGGTCGCCAAGGGGCCGGGGCGCTGGGCCCGTCCCCTCGGCGGCCGCACCCTGTACGCCGCCTTCGGCGCGGGCTGGCTGCTGTACGCCGCCGCCACCGCGCCGGCCGGAGTCCCCGTCGTCCTGGCGGCCGTCCTGTACGTCCTCACCTCGGGCGCCGCCGTCGCGCGCCCCCTGAAGGGCGCCCTCGACTGGCTCGTCCCGCCGGTCCTCCGCGTCGCCGAGTACGGCACGATCCTGCTGCTCGCCGCCCGCTCGGACGCCCCCGGGGCGCTCCCCGCGGCATTCGGCCTGGTCGGGGCGGTCGCCTACCATCACTACGACACGGTGTACCGCATCCGCGGAGGCACCGGCGCGCCGCCCGCCTGGCTGGTGCGCACCCTCGGCGGCCACGACGGACGGACCCTGCTCGTGGTGGTCCTGGCCGCCCTCCTCGCGACGGGCGGCGGCGACCGCTTCACCGTCGCGCTCACCGTCCTCGCCGGCGCCGTGGCGCTGGTGGGCCTCGCGGAGTCGATCCGCTTCTGGGTGTCCTCCGGGGCGCCCGCAGTACACGACGAAGGAGAACCCGCATGATCGGCCTCGTACTGGCAGCCGGTGCCGGACGGCGTCTGCGTCCCTACACCGACACGCTCCCGAAGGCCCTCGTGCCCGTGGACGGCGCCACCACCGTCCTGGACCTCACCCTCGGCAACTTCGCCGAGGTCGGCCTCACCGAGGCCGCGATCGTCGTGGGCTACCAGAAGCAGGCCGTGTACGAGCGCAAGGCCGCCCTGGAGGCGAAGCACGGCGTGAAGCTCACCCTCGTCGACAACGACAAGGCCGAGGAGTGGAACAACGCCTACTCCCTGTGGTGCGCCCGTGACGTACTGCGGGAAGGCGTCATTCTCGCCAACGGCGACACGGTCCACCCCGTCTCCGTCGAGCAGACCCTCCTCGCCGCGCGCGGCGGCGACCAGAAGATCATCCTCGCCCTCGACACGGTGAAGTCCCTCGCCGACGAGGAGATGAAGGTCATCACCGAGGACGGCCTCGGTGTGCGCCGCATCACCAAGCTCATGGACCCGTCCACCGCCACCGGCGAGTACATCGGCGTCACCCTCATCGAGCCCTCGGCCGCCGCCGACCTTGCCGACGCCCTGAAGACCACCTTCGAGCGCGACCCCGACCTGTACTACGAGGACGGCTACCAGGAGCTGGTGAACCGCGGCTTCCGGATCGACGTGGCACCCATCGGGGACGTCAAGTGGGTCGAGATCGACAACCACGACGACCTCGCGAAGGGCCGTGAGATCGCGTGCCTGTACTGACCCGGCTCATCCCCTCGCCGGTCGTCGTCGACATCAGCCGCGGTGCCGTGGACCGCCTGGCCGGCCTCCTCGCCGACCAGCGGATCTCCGCATCCGGCAAGCTCGCCGTGGCGATCAGCAACGGCTCGGGCCGCGCCCTGCGCGAGAAGCTCGAACCGCTCCTTCCCGACGCCCACTGGTACACCGTGGACGACGGCACGATCGACTCCGCCGTACGGCTCGCGGACGCCATCCGCGGCAAGCGGTACGACGCGGTCGTCGGCGTCGGCGGCGGCAAGATCATCGACGTGACGAAGTACGCCGCGGCGCGCGTCGGCCTGCCCATGGTCGCCGTCGCGACGAACCTCTCCCACGACGGCATCTGCTCGCCCATCTCCACCCTGGACAACGACAACGGCCGCGGCTCCTACGGCGTGCCCTCGCCGATCGCCATGGTCATCGACCTCGACGTGATCCGGGACGCACCGGCGCGGTACGTCCGCTCCGGCATCGGCGAGGCGATCTCCAACATCTCCGCGATCGCCGACTGGCAGCTCTCCCACCAGGTCACCGGCGAGAACGTCGACGGCCTCGCCGCCGCCATGGCCCGTACCGCCGGCGAGTCCGTGCTGCGCCAGCCCGGCGGCATCGAGGACGACGAGTTCCTCGTCGTCCTCGCCGAGGCGCTCGTCCTGGGCGGCATCGCCATGTCCATCAGCGGCGACAGCCGGCCTTCCTCCGGCGCCTGCCACGAGATCAGCCACGCCTTCGACCTGCTCCACCCGCGCCGCCGCGCCCTCCACGGCGAGCAGTGCGGCCTCGGCGCCGCCTTCGCGATGCATCTGCGCGGCGCCCACGAGCAGGCCGGGCTCTTCGCCGAGGTGCTCCGCCGGCACGGCCTGCCGGTGCTGCCCGACGAGATCGGGTTCACCGCCGACGAGTTCGCCGCGACCGTGGCGTACGCGCCGCAGACCCGCCCCGGGCGCTTCACGATCCTGGAACACCTCGACCTGTCCACCCACCAGATCAGGGATGCGTACGCCGACTATGCCAAAGCCATCGGTAGCTGAGCTCCGCCCCGTCGTCCACCCCCCGGGTGTGAAGGACCGGCGCAGCGGCGAGCACTGGGGCGGCCGCCTCTACATGCGCGAGATCTCGCTGCGCGTGACCCGGCACCTGGTCCACACCCGGGTCACCCCGAACCAGCTCACGTACGTGATGACCGTCGCCGGCGTCCTCGCCGCGCCGGCCCTGCTCGTCCCCGGCATCCCCGGGGCGCTGCTCGGCGTGCTCATGGTGCAGCTCTACCTGCTGCTCGACTGCGTCGACGGCGAGGTCGCCCGCTGGAAGAAGCAGTTCTCGCTCGGCGGCGTGTACCTGGACCGCGTCGGCGCCTACCTGTGCGACGCCGCCGTCCTGGTCGGCTTCGGCCTGCGCGGCGCCGACCTGTGGGGCGGCGGGCGCGTCGACTGGCTGTGGGCCTTCCTCGGCACCCTCGCCGCGCTCGGCGCCATCCTGATCAAGGCGGAGACGGACCTCGTGGGCGTCGCCCGGCACCAGGGCGGCCTGCCGCCGGTGAAGGAGGCGGCGGCCGAGCCCCGCTCGTCCGGCCTGGCGCTGGCCCGCAAGGCCGCGGCCGCGCTGAAGTTCCACCGGCTCGTCCTGGGCATCGAGGCCAGCCTGCTCATCCTGGTCCTGGCCGTCGCCGACCACTTCCACGGCGACCTGTTCTTCAGCCGCCTCGGCATCGCCGTCCTCGCGGGCATCGCCCTCCTGCAGACCCTGCTGCACCTGGTGTCGATCCTCGCCTCCAGCAGGCTGAGGTGAGCGCGGTGGCCCCCATGAAGCTCGGCGCCGTCATCATCACGATGGGCAACCGCCCCGACGACCTGAACGCCCTCATCGAGTCCGTGGCCCGCCAGGACGGCGAGCCCGTCGAGGTCGTCGTCGTCGGCAACGGCGCCCCGGTCCGGGGCGTCCCCGGCTGGGTGCGCAGCGTCGACCTGCCCGAGAACCTCGGCATCCCGGGCGGCCGCAACGCCGGCATCGAGGCGTTCGGCCCGAACGGCTCCGACGTCGACGCGATCCTCTTCCTCGACGACGACGGCCTGCTCCCGAACAAGGACACCGCGCGGCTCGTCCGCGAGGCCTTCGAGGCCGACCCGGAACTCGGCATCGTCAGCTTCCGCATCGCGGACCCGGACACCGGTGTGACGCAGCGCCGCCACGTCCCCCGGCTGCGCGCGTCCGACCCGATGCGCTCCTCCCGCGTCACCACCTTCCTGGGCGGCGCCAGCGCCGTCCGTACGAAGGTCTTCGCCGACGCCGGGCAGCTGCCCGCCGCGTTCTTCTACGCCCACGAGGAGACCGACCTGGCGTGGCGGGCGCTCGACGCAGGCTGGTTGATCGACTACCGGTCGGACATGGTGCTCCACCACCCCACGACCGCTCCCTCCCGGCACGCCGTCTACCACCGGATGGTCGCCCGGAACCGGGTGTGGCTGGCGCGCCGCAACCTGCCCGCGCCCCTCGTACCCCTGTACCTGGGCGTGTGGCTGCTCCTCACCCTCGTCCGCCGCCCGCCCGCCGACGGACTCAAGGCGTGGTTCGGCGGCTTCAAGGAGGGCTGGACGACACCGTGCGGCCCCCGGCGGCCGATGAGGTGGCGTACTGTGTGGCGCCTCACGAGACTGGGCCGCCCGCCCGTCATCTGACAAGCTCGGACCCCGGAACAACCTCCACCGCCCCCCCCGCATCGTGAACACGAAAGTTTCGACCTGTGAGTGAGACAACCCACGACCGAGCGGTCGCCGTGAGTGTCCCGCCCTCTCCCGACGACGGACTGACCCCGGCGGAGCTCGCCGCCAAGTACGGGCTGTCCGTGAGCGGCGCCCGGCCGGGGCTGCCGGCGTACCTCCGCCAGCTGTGGGGACGGCGCCACTTCATCCTCACGTTCTCCCGGGCGAAGCTGACGGCCCAGTACAGCCAGGCGCGGCTCGGCCAGCTGTGGCAGGTCGCGACGCCGCTGCTGAACGCCGCGGTGTACTTCCTGATCTTCGGCCTGATCCTGGGCGCCGGCCGGGGGATGCCCAAGGAGGTCTACATCCCGTTCCTCGTGACGGGTGTCTTCGTGTTCATGTTCACGCAGACGTCCGTGATGTCCGGGGTGCGGTCGATCTCCGGCAACCTCGGGCTCGTGCGGGCCCTGCACTTCCCGCGCGCCGCGCTGCCCATCTCGCTGGCGCTGCAGCAGCTCCAGCAGCTGATGTACTCGATGATCGTCCTGTTCGTCATCGCGGCCGCGTTCGGCAGCTACCCGTCGCTGAGCTGGCTGCTGATCCTGCCGGCGCTGGCGCTGCAGTTCGTGTTCAACACGGGCCTCGCGATGGCCATGGCGCGGCTCGGCAGCAAGACGCCCGACCTCGCCCAGCTGATGCCGTTCGTGATGCGCACGTGGATGTACGGCTCCGGCGTGATGTTCTCCATCCCGATCATGCTGCAGGACAAGCCGGCGTGGATCGCCGACGTCCTGATGTACAACCCGGCGGCGATCTACATGGACCTCGTCCGCTTCGCCCTGATCGACGGATACACCTCCGCGAACCTGCCGGACCACGTCTGGGGCGCGGGCCTGCTCTGGGCGGTCGTCGTCGGCGTCGCCGGCTTCGTGTACTTCTGGAAGGCTGAGGAGCAGTACGGCCGTGGCTGACGACACCAACGACACGCGCGCCGTCGGTCCGCGCGTCCCCACCGTGATCGCCGACGACGTGCACATCGTGTACCGGGTCAACGGCGGCGGCTCGGCAGGCAAGGGCAGCGCCACCGCCGCCCTCAGTCGCATCGTGCGGCGCGGCAAGGGCGAGAGCCGCGGCGTCCGCAAGGTCCACGCCGTGCGGGGCGTGTCCTTCACGGCGTACCGCGGCGAGGCCATCGGCCTCATCGGCACCAACGGATCCGGCAAGTCCACGCTGCTGCGCGCCATCGCCGGGCTGCTGCCCACCGAGCGGGGCAAGGTCTACACCGACGGCCAGCCCTCCCTCCTCGGCGTCAACGCCGCCCTGATGGGCGACCTGACCGGCGAGCGCAACGTCATCCTCGGCGGCCTCGCCATGGGCATGTCCCGCGAGGAGATCAAGGAGCGCTACCAGGACATCGTCGACTTCTCCGGCATCAACGAGAAGGGCGACTTCATCACGCTGCCCATGCGTACCTACTCCTCCGGTATGGGCGCCCGCCTGCGCTTCGCCATCGCCGCCGCCAAGAACCACGACGTCCTCATGATCGACGAGGCGCTGGCCACCGGCGACCGCAAGTTCCAGATCCGCTCGGAGCAGCGCATCCGCGAACTCCGCAAGGAGGCCGGGACGGTCTTCCTCGTCAGCCACAGCGAGAAGTCCATCCGGGACACCTGCGACCGCGTCCTGTGGCTGGAAAAGGGCGAACTCCTCATGGACGGTCCGACCGACGAGGTCCTCCGGGCCTACGGGAAGGAAACCGGCAGATAGCCGGAGCCGCCCCGGCCCGGCCGGCCCGCCGGGACAGAAGCGCAGTTCGGCGCAGCGGAGCCCGCCGGTAGGCCCGGCGGGCCCCGCACCGCGCCCACGCGCGGAAGCACCCGCTCCGAGGCCCCGGCGCTGTACAACGTAAGCTGGCCCAGTTGTGATTCACGCCAAGTGCGGCGATAGCTCCGGAGGACCGGCGGCGTGTCCGAAATGGGATGTATTGGATCCGCAGTGTAGAACGGGAGATGTGACGGCCATGACGGAGAATCTCCAGCTCGCCGAGGGTCCCGCCGTCCCCGCGGCGGGCAGTCCGCTGTGACGGGTGTCCGACAGGTGCGCCCCGACGCCTCCGCGCGTACCCCTCTCGCCACGCTCGACAAGGCCGCGCACGAGAACTTCCCCGTGGCCCCCTTCTTCCTGCCCCGCGCCTGGCGCGACGACCTCATGGCCGTCTACGGCTACGCCCGCCTCGTCGACGACATCGGCGACAGCGACCTCGCCCCCGGCGGCGCCGACGCCCGCCACCTCGGCGTACCCGGCGACGCCGACCCGCTGACCCTGCTCGACGCCTTCGAGGCCGACCTGCTGCGCGTCTTCGACCGTGCGGGCGGCCGGGCGCCCGCGCACCCCCTGCTGCGCGCCCTGCGGCCCACCGTGCGCCGCCACGGCCTCACCCCGGAGCCGTTCCTCGCCCTCGTCGAGGCCAACCGCCAGGACCAGCACGTACGCCGCTACGCGCGCTACGACGACCTGGCCGCCTACTGCGAACTGTCCGCCAACCCCGTCGGCCGGCTCGTCCTCGGCATCACCGGCACCACCACGCCCGAGCGCGTCCGCCGCTCCGACGCCGTCTGCACCGCCCTGCAGATCGTCGAGCACCTCCAGGACGTCGCCGAGGACCTCCGCCGCGACCGCGTCTACCTCCCCGCCGACGACATGGCCCGCTTCCACGTCACCGAGGCCGACCTCGCCCGCCCCACCGCGGGCGCGTCGGCGCGCGCCCTGGTCGCGTACGAGGCGGAACGCGCCCGCGAGCTCCTGAATGAGGGAACCCCCCTGGTGGGTAGCGTCCACGGCAGGCTCCGGCTGCTCCTCGCCGGCTTCGTCGCCGGAGGACACGCGGCCCTCGACGCGATCAGGGACGCCCGGTACGACGTACTCCCAGGACCGCCCAGGGCGGCGAAGCACCGTCTGATCCGCCGCATGGGCGCGGTGCTGCGGACCGCACGGGGAGAGGGGTGAGCAGAACGGTGCAGACGACCACGACGGACCTGTCCCCGCAGGTCCAGGCCGCCTACCGCTACTGCGAGGCCGTCACCGGGACGCAGGCCCGCAACTTCGCCTACGGCATCCGGCTCCTGCCGCACGACAAGCGGCAGGCCATGTCCGCGCTGTACGCCTTCTCACGCCGTATCGACGACATCGGCGACGGCGGCCTCGGCCCCGACGCCAAGCAGAGCCGGCTCGCCGCCACCCGCGACGTACTCGACCGCGTCCGCCGGGGCGGCGTCGCCGACGACGACACCGACCCGGTCGCCGTCGCGCTCGCGGACGCCGCCCGCCGCTTCCCGCTGCCCCTGGAGGGCTTCGACGAACTCATCGACGGCGTCCTCATGGACGTACGCGGTGAGACCTACGAGACGTGGGACGACCTGAAGGTCTACTGCCGCTGCGTCGCCGGAGCCATCGGCCGCCTGTCCCTCGGCGTGTTCGGCACGGCACCCGGCGCGCGCGACGTCGAACGCGCACCCGAATACGCCGACACGCTGGGCCTCGCCCTCCAGCTCACCAACATCCTCCGCGACGTCCGCGAGGACGCCGCCAACGGCCGTACGTACCTCCCCGCCGACGAACTCGCCAAGTTCGGCTGCGCGGAGGGCTTCCGCACCGCCACCCCGCCCCCCGACGCCGACTTCGCCGGGCTCGTCCACCACGAGGTGCGGCGCGCCCGCGCCCTGTTCACCGAGGGCTACCGGCTGCTGCCCATGCTCGACCGGCGCAGCGGCGCCTGCGTCGCCGCCATGGCCGGCATCTACCGCCGCCTCCTCGACCGCATCGAACGCGACCCCGAGGCCGTCCTGCGCGGCCGCGTCTCGCTGCCGGGACGCGAGAAGGCGTACGTCGCCGTGCGCGGCCTCTCCGGCCTCGACACCCGCACGATCTCCCGCCGCACCACCAGGAGGCGCGCGTGACACCCGCCCTGACGACCCGCCCCGTCACCCGGAGCGTGCCGCCCGCGGCGACCGCACCCGGCGCCCGCCGAGCGCACCGCCGCGCCGGGCGGCGCACCGCCGCCGTCCCGGGGGAGAGCCGGTGAGCGGCGGGACCGGGGCGCGGGCCGGGCAGAGCGCCGTCGTCGTGGGCGGTGGCCT
Organism: Streptomyces sp. TRM64462; assembly: GCF_013362995.1. Taxonomy (GTDB): domain Bacteria; phylum Actinomycetota; class Actinomycetes; order Streptomycetales; family Streptomycetaceae; genus Streptomyces. Next base: position 17,008 of record NZ_JABWDV010000304.1, read on the forward strand.
CGCCGGGGTCACCGCCGCCCTGCGGCTCGCCGAAGCCGGCGTGCGCGTGACCCTCCTCGAGGGCCGGCCGCGCCTCGGCGGCCTCGCCTTCTCCTTCCAGCGCGGCGACCTCACCGTCGACAACGGCCAGCACGTCTACCTGCGCTGCTGCACCGCCTACCGCTGGTTCCTCGACCGCGTCGGCGGCGCCCACCTGGCGCCCCTCCAGGACCGGCTCGACGTCCCCGTCCTCGACGCGGCCCGCCCGGCAGGCCGGCGCCTCGGACGGCTGCGCCGCGCCGCCCTGCCCGTACCGCTGCACCTGGCGGCCAGCCTCGCCACGTACCCCCACCTCTCCCTCGCCGAACGCGCGAGCGTCGGGCGCGCCGCCCTCGCCCTCAAGGCCCTCGACCTCGACGACCCGGCGCTCGACGACACCGACTTCGCCACCTGGCTCGCCCGCCACGGCCAGTCGCCCCGCACCGTCGAAGCCCTCTGGGACCTCGTCGGCGTCGCCACGCTCAACGCCACCGCGCCGCACTCCTCGCTCGGGCTCGCCGCGATGGTCTTCAAGACCGGACTCCTCTCCGAGCCCGGCGCCGCCGACATCGGCTGGGCCCGCGTCCCCCTCGGCCGGCTCCACCACACGCTCGCGCAGGCCGCGCTCGACGCCGCCGGCGTCCGCACCCTGCTGCGCACCAAGGCCCGCTCCCTCACCCCCTGCGAAGGCGGCCGCTGGAGCGTCGCCGTGCCCGGCGACACCCTGGACGCCGACACCGTCGTCCTCGCCGTACCGCAGCGCGAGACCCACGACCTGCTGCCGCCCGGCGCCCTCGACGACCCCGCCGCCCTGCTGAGGATCCGCACCGCGCCCATCCTCAACGTCCACGTCCTCTACGACCGGCCCGTGCTGCGCCGCCCCTTCTTCGCCGCGCTCGGCTCACCCGTCCAGTGGGTCTTCGACCGCACCGACGCGTCCGGCCACCGGGGCGGCGGCCAGTACCTGGCCCTGTCCCAGTCCGCCGCGCACGACGAGATCGACGCGCCGGTCGCCGAGCTCCGCGAGCGCTACCTGCCCGAGCTGGAGCGGCTCCTGCCGCCCGCCCGGCACGCCCGCGTCCAGGACTTCTTCGTCACCCGGGAGCGGACAGCGACGTTCGCGCCTGCGCCCGGTGTCGGACGGCTGCGCCCCGGCACCCGCACCCACGCACCCGGCCTGTACCTCGCCGGCGCGTGGACCGCCACCGGCTGGCCCGCCACCATGGAGGGAGCGGTGCGCAGCGGTTTCACCGCCGCGTCCGCCGCCCTCTCGGCCCTCGGCCGCCCCCACGTACATCCGCTCCAGGAGGCGGCATGAGACCGAGTACCGGAACTAGAGGAGAGACCGTGCCGACTGTGCCCCCGGTGAACCCTGACGTCGACGCCGAGGAGGTGGCCGCGCTGCTCGACCGCGGGCGGGCGCTGTCCACCCCGGTGCTGCGGGCGGCGGTGGACCGGCTCGCACAGCCCATGGACACCGTCGCCGCCTACCACTTCGGCTGGATCGACGCCCACGGGCGGCCCGCCGAGGGGGACGGCGGCAAGGCCGTACGCCCGGCCCTCGCCCTGCTGTCCGCCGAGGCCGCCGGCGCGCCCGCCGAGACCGGGGTGCCGGGCGCCGTCGCCGTGGAGCTCGTCCACAACTTCTCGCTCCTGCACGACGACCTGATGGACGGCGACGAGCAGCGCCGGCACCGCGACACGGTGTGGAAGGTGCACGGCCCCGCCCAGGCCATCCTCGTCGGCGACGCGCTGTTCGCCCTCGCCAACGAGATCCTGCTGGAGCTCGGCACCGTCGAGGCGGGCCGCGCCACGCGCCGGCTCACCACCGCCACCCGCAAGCTCATCGACGGACAGGCCCAGGACATCTCGTACGAGCACCGCGAGCGGGTCACCGTCGAGGAGTGCCTGGAGATGGAGGGCAACAAGACCGGCGCCCTGCTGGCCTGTTCCGCCTCCATCGGCGCCGTGCTCGGCGGCGCCGACGACCGCACCGCCGACGCCCTGGAGGCGTACGGCCACCACCTCGGCCTCGCCTTCCAGGCCATCGACGACCTCCTCGGCATCTGGGGCGAGCCGGAGTCCACCGGCAAGCAGACCTGGAGCGACCTGCGGCAGCGCAAGAAGTCGCTGCCGGTCGTCGCCGCACTCGCCGCCGGAGGCCCGGCCTCCGAGCGGCTCGGCGAACTGCTCGCCGCCGACGCCAAGAGCCAGGACCTGGAGACCTTCTCCGAGGAGGAGTTCGCCACGCGCGCCGCCCTCATCGAGGAGGCGGGCGGCCGCGAGTGGACCGCCCAGGAGGCCCGCCGCCAGCACACCGTCGCCATCGAGGCGCTGGACCGGGTGGACATGCCGGCCCGGGTGCGGGCGCAGCTCACCGCGCTCGCCGACTTCGTCGTCGTACGGAAGAGATGATCACGATTCGGACCACGCTCACGCCCCCGCCGAGGAGCACGTTCCCGCGCATATGAGTTCGCGGTCGCCGGCCGGTGCCCACCTCTCGTACGGCACCGGTCGACGGCAGACCCGTAGCAGCAGCACATCCACTGCACGAAGGGGAAGCCATGACAGCGACGACCGACGGAAGCGCCGGGGCCACGGGCCCCGGGACGATCGCCTCCGCCACGGCGAACGACACGAGCACCAGGACGAGCACCGCCGCGACCGCCGGCACGCGTACGGGCACGCGTACGGGCGCGCGTCTGGGCACGGCGACGTCCACCGAGGACGTGGGCGCCGCCGCCGCACGCGCCACCCGGCGCGCCGTCGAGCACCTGCTCGCCCGGCAGCACGACGAGGGCTGGTGGAAGGGCGACCTGGAGACCAACGTCACCATGGACGCCGAGGACCTCCTCCTCCGCGAGTTCCTCGGCATCCGCGACGCTCCCACCACCGAGGCCGCCGCCCGCCACATCCGCGGCGAACAGCGCGACGACGGCACCTGGGCCACCTTCTACGGCGGTCCCGGCGAACTCTCCGCCACCGTCGAGGCGTACGTCGCCCTCCGCCTGGCCGGTGACTCGCCCGACGCCCCGCACATGGCCCGCGCCGCCGCCTGGATCCGGGAGCGCGGAGGCATCGCCGCCGCCCGCGTCTTCACCCGGATCTGGCTCGCCCTGTTCGGCTGGTGGAAGTGGGACGACCTGCCGGAACTCCCACCCGAACTCATCTACCTGCCGCACTGGTTCCCGCTCAACATCTACGACTTCGGGCAGTGGGCGCGGCAGACGGTCGTGCCGCTCACCATCGTCTCCGCCAAGCGGCCCGTCCGCCCCGCGCCCTTCGCGCTCGACGAGCTGCACACCGACCCGCGCCGGCCCAACCCGCCCCGGCCGCTCGCCCCCGCCGCGAGCTGGGAAGGGCTGTTCCAGCGCCTCGACAAGGCCCTGCACGCCTACCACCGCGTCGCACCGCGCCCGCTGCGCCGGGCCGCCATGAACACGGCCGCCCGCTGGATCATCGAGCGGCAGGAGAACGACGGCTGCTGGGGCGGCATCCAGCCCCCCGCCGTCTACTCGCTGATCGCCCTCCACCTCCTCGGCTACGACCTCGGGCACCCCGTGATGCGCGCCGGCCTGGCGTCCCTCGACCGGTTCGCCGTGTGGCGCGAGGACGGCGCCCGGATGATCGAGGCCTGCCAGTCACCCGTCTGGGACACCTGCCTCGCCGCCATCGCCCTCGCCGACGGCGGCCTCGCCCCCGACCACCCCGCCCTCGTCAAGGCCGCCGACTGGCTCATCGCCGAGCAGATCGTCCGCCCCGGCGACTGGTCCGTACGACGCCCCCGGGTCGCGCCCGGCGGCTGGGCGTTCGAGTTCCACAACGACACCTACCCCGACATCGACGACACCGCCGAGGTCCTCCTCGCCCTGCGCCGCGTGAAGCACCCCGACCCGGAGCGCCTCGACGCGGCCGTCGCCCGCGGCGTCCGCTGGACGCTCGGCATGCAGTGCCGCGACGGCGGCTGGGCCGCGTTCGACGCCGACAACACCAGCCCCTTCCCCAACCGGCTGCCGTTCTGCGACTTCGGCGAGGTCATCGACCCGCCGTCCGCCGACGTCACCGCCCACGTCGTGGAGATGCTCGCCCACGAGGGTCTCGCCCACGACCCGCGCACGCGCCGCGGCATCGCCTGGCTTCTCGCCGAACAGGAGCCGAGCGGCGCCTGGTTCGGACGCTGGGGCGTCAACAACGTGTACGGCACGGGCTCGGTGGTGCCCGCGCTCACCGCCGCCGGGCTGCCCGTGTCGCACCCGGCGGTCCGGCGGGCGGTGGCCTGGCTGGAGGCCGTGCAGAACGACGACGGCGGCTGGGGCGAGGACCTCCGCTCGTACCGCGACGAGAAGTGGGTGGGGCGGGGCGCCTCCACCGCGTCGCAGACCGCCTGGGCGCTGCTCGCGCTCCTCGCGGCGGGGGAGCGGGACTCGGCGGCCGTGGAGCGGGGCGTGGCCTGGCTCGCCGGGACGCAGCGCGAGGACGGCTCCTGGGACGAGCCGTACTTCACCGGCACCGGTTTCCCCTGGGACTTCTCCATCAACTACCACCTGTACCGGCAGGTCTTCCCGCTCACGGCACTCGGCCGGTACGTCCACGGGGAACCGTCCATCGGCAAGGAGAGCTGATGGCCGCCGAACCGGGACCCGCCGAACCGGGGCCTGCCGAACCGGGGCCTGCCGAACCGGGGCCTGCCGAACGGGGGCCTGCCGAACGGGGGCCTGCCGAACGGGGGCCTGCCGAACGGGGGCCTGCCGAACCGGGGCCTGCCGAACCGGGGCCCGCCGGTTCCGGCACGTGCCCCGGGCCGGGGCCGCTGCTGGTCGCCTGCGCCCTGGGCATCGAGCAACTCGCCCTCCGCAGCCGCAGCCGCAGCCGCACCCGCAGCCGCTCCCGTGCCGCCGACCCGGTCACCGTGCTCCGTACCGGCATGGGCCCCGACAGCGCCCACCGCGCCGTGACCGCCGCACTCCAGGCCGACGGGACGCTGCGCGGCGCCGCCGTCGTCGCGTCCGGGTTCTGCGCCGGGCTCGCCCCGGGCATGCACCCCGGGGACCTCGTCGTAGCCGACGAGACCCGTGGCCCCCTCGGCGCGACCCCGTGCACCGCCACCGCGGCGCTCGTCACCGCCCTCACCCGCGCCGTGCCCGGGCGGACCGTGCACACCGGCCCGCTCATCGGCTCCGACCACGTCGTACGCGGCCAGGAGCGCGCCGCCCTGCGCGCCACGGGCGCCATCGCCGTCGACATGGAGTCCGCCGCCACGCTGCACGCCGCCCTGGCCGCCGGGCCCCGGCCCGTTGCCGCCGTACGAGTGGTCGTGGACGCCCCCGAGCACGAACTGGTCCGTATCGGTACGGTACGCGGTGGAATATCGGCTTTCCGTGTTCTTCGTGCCGTCCTTCCCGCATTCCTCGAATGGCACCGTTCCTTGCTGCTCCCCAGGAGGTGAGCCAGATGGCCATGCCGCTCCGCCAGACCATCCGGGTGGGTACCTATCTGCTCGGACAGAGGCTCCGCCGGCGTGAGAAGTTCCCTCTCATCGTCGAGCTGGAACCGCTCTACGCCTGCAACCTCAAGTGCGAGGGCTGCGGGAAGATCCAGCACCCGGCGGGTGTGCTCAAGCAGCGCATGCCCGTCGCCCAGGCCGTCGGCGCCGTCCTGGAGTCCGGTGCGCCGATGGTCTCCATCGCGGGCGGCGAACCGCTGATGCACCCGCAGATCGACGAGATCGTCCGCCAGCTCGTCGCCCGGCGCAAGTACGTGTTCCTGTGCACCAACGCGCTGCTGCTCCGCAAGAAGCTCGACGACTTCACACCGTCGCGCTATTTCGCCTTCGCCGTGCACATCGACGGACTGCGGGAGCGGCACGACGAATCCGTCGCCAAGGAAGGCGTCTTCGACGAGGCCGTCGAAGCCATCAAGGAAGCCAAACGCCGCGGATTCCGTGTCACCACCAATTCCACGTTCTTCAACACCGACACGCCGCAGACCGTCATCGAGGTCCTCAATTATCTCAACGACGACCTCCAGGTCGACGAAATGATGATCTCGCCCGCGTACGCCTACGAGAAGGCCCCCGACCAGGAGCACTTCCTGGGCGTCGAGCAGACCCGCGAACTCTTCAGGAAGGCCTTCGCCGACGGCAACCGGCGGCGCTGGCGGCTCAACCACTCCCCGCTCTTCCTCGACTTCCTGGAGGGCAAGGCCGACTTCCCGTGCACGGCCTGGGCCATTCCGAACTACTCCCTCTTCGGCTGGCAGCGCCCCTGCTATCTGATGAGCGACGGCTACGTCCCGTCGTACCGGGAACTCGTCGAGGACACCGACTGGGACAAGTACGGCCGCGGCAAGGACCCGCGCTGCGCCAACTGCATGGCCCACTGCGGCTACGAGCCGACCGCCGTGCTCGCCACCATGGGCTCCCTGCGCGAGTCCCTCCGCGCCGCCCGCGAGACCGTCGCGAGCCGGCGGCCGTGACCTGACCGCCCGCCGTCAGTCCACCGCACGAGAAGGGGGCCCGAGCGTGACACTCCTGGAGAACATCAGGGCACCGCGCGACCTCACGGCACTGACACGTGAGGAACTCGACCAGCTCGCCGGGGAGATCCGGGACTTCCTGATCCCCGCCGTCGCCAGGACCGGCGGCCACCTCGGCCCCAATCTCGGCGTGGTCGAGCTGACCATCGCCCTGCACCGCGTCTTCGACTCGCCACGGGACCGGATCCTGTGGGACACGGGCCACCAGTCGTACGTGCACAAACTGCTCACCGGGCGTCAGGACTTCTCCGGACTCCGCGCCGGGGGCGGCCTGTCCGGCTACCCGGCGCGCGCCGAGTCCGAGCACGACGTCATCGAGAACTCGCACGCCTCCACCGTCCTGGGCTGGGCCGACGGCCTCGCCAAGGCCAACGAGATCCTCGGCAGGGACGACCACGTCGTCGCCGTCGTCGGCGACGGGGCCCTCACCGGCGGCATGGCGTGGGAGGCGCTGAACAACATCGCGGACGCCAAGGACCGCCCGCTCGTCATCGTCGTCAACGACAACGGGCGCTCCTACGCCCCGACCATCGGCGGACTCGCCGGGCATCTGGCGACGCTGCGCACCACGGACGGCTACGAGCGGTTCCTGGCCTGGGGCAAGGACGTACTCGGCCGCACCCCGGTCGTCGGGAGGCCGCTGTACGGCTCGCTGCACGGGGCGAAGAAGGGCCTGAAGGACTTCATCGCCCCGCAGGGCCTGTTCGAGGACCTCGGTCTGAAGTACGTCGGTCCCGTCGACGGCCATGACATCGCCGCGGTCGAGTCGGCGCTGCACCGCGCCAAGCGGTTCAGCGGGCCCGTCCTGGTGCACTGCCTCACCGAGAAGGGCCGCGGCTACCGGCCCGCCCTGGAGGACGAGGCCGACCGCTTCCACACGGTCGGCGCCATGGACCCGCTCACGTGCGCCCCGCTGGGCCCGGCCGCCGGGCCCTCCTGGACGTCGGTCTTCGGGGACGCCCTCGCGGAGCTCGGCGCCGAACGCCCCGACGTGGTCGCACTGACGGCCGCGATGCTCCACCCGACGGGCCTGACGCGGTTCGCTGAGCGGTTCCCCGACCGGGTGTGGGACGTCGGGATCGCGGAGCAGCACGCCGCCGTCTGCGCGGCGGGGCTCGCCACCGGCGGGCTCCACCCGGTCGTCGCCGTCTACGCCACGTTCCTCAACCGGGCCTTCGACCAGGTGCTGATGGACGTGGCGCTGCACGGGTGCGGTGTCACCTTCGTACTGGACCGGGCCGGTGTGACGGGCGTGGACGGGCCGTCGCACAACGGCATGTGGGACCTGTCGGTCCTCCAGGTCGTGCCCGGGCTGCGGATCGCCGCGCCGCGCGACGCCGCGCAGTTGCGCGCCCAGTTGCGCGAGGCGGTCGACGTGGCGGACGCGCCGACCGTGCTGCGGTTCCCGAAGGAGGCCGTGGGGCCGCCGGTGCCGGCGCTCGGCCGCGCCGGCGGCATGGACGTGCTGCACGAGCCGGGCGACGCCGACGGCATGCCGGACGTGCTGCTGGTGGCGGTCGGCGTCATGGCGCCGGTGTGCGTCCGCGCGGCCCGGCTGCTGGCGGAGCGCGGCATCGGCTGCACCGTGGTCGACCCGCGCTGGGTCAAGCCCGTCGATGAGGCCCTGGCACCGCTCGCCGCCCGGCACCGGCTGGTGGCCGTGGTCGAGGACAACGTCCGCGCGGGCGGCGTCGGCGCGGCGACCGGGCAGGCCCTGCGGGACGCCGGAGTGGACGTGCCGCTGCGCACGTTCGGCATTCCGGAGCGGTTCCTGGGCCACGCCAAGCGCGGTGAGGTGCTGGCCGACATCGGCCTCACGCCCGCCTCCGTCGCGGCCGGCGTCATGGCGGCCCTGCACCCGCGGACGGCCACCCTCCAGGCCCCGGCCCATGCTCCCGCCCCTCAGGAGTCCGTCCCGCAGGACCCGACCGCCAAGGACCCCACCGCGCAGGACACCACCGCGCAGGACCCCACCGCGCCCGCGGAGCACGTGCCGCGGCCCGCCGACGAGCCGCGCGGCGCGGCGCGTGACGACGTACGGAACGGAGTGCGGAGCGACGTATGAGCGACGAGTTCGACCTGGGCAAGCTGCTCGCCGACCGCGGCGCGGAGCGCTACGAGCTGCACGCCCGCCACCTCAACCACCAGTTGCCCCGCATGCTCCACACCATCGGCTTCGACAAGATGTACGAGCGGGCCCAGGGCGCCTACTTCTGGGACGCCGAGGGCAACGACTACCTCGACATGCTGGCCGGGTTCGGCGTCATGGGCCTCGGCCGGCACCACCCCGTCGTCCGCCGGGCCCTGCACGACGTCCTGGACGCCGGGCTGCCGGACCTCACCCGCTTCGACTGCGCGCCGCTGCCCGGCCTGCTCGCCGAGCGGCTGCTCGCCCACTCGCCGCACCTGGACCGGGTGTTCTTCGGCAACAGCGGTACGGAGGCCGTCGAGACCGCCCTGAAGTTCGCCCGGTACGCCACGGGCAAGCCGCGCGTCGTGTACTGCGCGCACGCCTTCCACGGGCTGACCACCGGCTCCCTGTCCGTCAACGGCGAGGCAGGCTTCCGCGACGGCTTCGACCCGCTGCTGCCCGACACCGCCATCGCACTCGGGGACCTCGACGCCCTGGAGCGCGAGCTGCGGCGCGGCGACGTGGCCGCGTTCATCGTGGAGCCCATCCAGGGCAAGGGCGTCCAGGAGGCCCCGCCCGGCTTCCTGCGCGCCGCGCAGGAGCTGCTGCACAAGCGCGGCGCCCTGCTCATCGCGGACGAGGTGCAGACCGGCCTCGGCCGCACCGGGGCCTTCTACGGCTACCAGCACGAGGACGGCGTCGAACCCGACCTCGTCTGCGTAGCCAAGGCACTGTCCGGCGGCTACGTCCCGGTGGGCGCCACGCTCGGCAAGGACTGGATCTTCAAGAAGGTCTACTCGTCGATGGACCGGGTCCTCGTCCACTCCGCCAGCTTCGGCTCAAACGCCCAGGCCATGGCGGCCGGTCTGGCCGTACTCGCCGTGATGGACGGCGAGGGCGTCGTGGCCAACGCCCGCCGCACCGGGGAGCTGCTGAAGTCGCGGCTGGCCGCGCTCACCGACCGCTACGAGATGCTCCACGACGTACGAGGCCGGGGCCTCATGGTCGGGATCGAGTTCGGCAGGCCCTCGTCACTGGGGCTGCGCAGCCGCTGGACGATGCTCCAGGCGGCCCGCAAGGGCCTGTTCGCGCAGATGGTCGTGGTGCCCCTGCTCCAGCAGCACCGCATCCTCACCCAGGTCTCCGGCGACCGGCTCGAGGTGATCAAGCTGATTCCGCCGCTCGTCATCGGGGAGGCGGAGGTCGACCGCTTCGTCGACGCGTTCACCGCCGTCATGGACGAGGCGCACAGCGGCGGCGGCCTGATCTGGGACTTCGGGCGTACCCTCGTCAAACAGGCCATGGCCAACCGCTGAGCCCCACCCCTGAGCCGCACCCCTGAGCCGCACCCCTGAGCCGCACCCCCGGACCGGGTCAGCCGTCCAGGAGCCGGGCCCGCAGCCGCTCCCGCGTCGGGGCGGCGAGCTTCAGTCCCTCGGTGAGGTACCGCTCGGTCGACCCCCAGGTCTCCTCGATCGTCGCGTACGCCGTCTCCAGGTACTCGGAGCGGGCGGTGAACAGCGGATCGAGCAGCTCCAGCACCTCGGGGGACATCCCGGCGGGCGAGGAGTCGCTGCGGTGGACCTTGTACCGGCCGCGCGGGTCGTTCGACTTGAGGTAGTCCTCCTCGATCGCGTCGCGCTCCACACCCACCGCGAGCAGCACCACCGCGATCGACAGACCGGCGCGGTCCTTGCCCGCCGCGCAGTGCATCAGCGCCGGCATGCTGTCCTCGGCGAGGGCGTGCACCACACGGCTGTGCTCGGCGGTGCGCTCGGTCATGATGCTCCGGTACGCGTAGCGCATCCGCGCCGCCGCCTTGCCGTCGCCCAGCAGGTCCCGCAGCTGGTCCAGGTCGCCGTCGCGGACCATCTGCCAGAACTCGGCCCCGTCGGCCGGGTCCGTGAGCGGGATGTTCACGTTCCGTACGCCGGGCAGCTCGACGTCCGGGCCCTCCAGCGCCTGGTCGGCGGCGTTGCGGAAGTCGAAGACGGTGTGCAGGCCGAGGCCTGCCAGGAACGCCGCGTCGTCGTCGGTCGCGTGCGCGAGGTGACCGCTGCGGTAGAGCAGGCCGTGCCGCACCCGGCGGCCGTCCCCGGCCGGCAGCCCGCCCACGTCGCGGAAGTTGCGCACTCCGGTGAGCGGGGGCTCGGTGGTCGGCGGGACGTCCGGGAGCTGCTGCGTCACGGGGGCTCCTCCGTGTCTGCCGTCGGCGACGGCCGCCGACGAGGTCGCGGATCTGACGATACGACATCGCTGCCCCGGGCAAATATGTCCCTGCGGCTCGCACATCCGTAGCCCCACCCGGCCCCGGGTCGTTGCCCTGCCCCTGGCCAGACCCTCATGATGTGCGGAACTGTCGAGAGATGCGCGAATCTGTGACACGAATCGGGGAGTCTGGATGATCGAGACGGTGGGCGACGGGCGGACCTGGCTTCTCTCCGGCCCGTCCAGCAGCTACGCCCTACACCTCGCGGACGGCGACACGCTGCTCCACCTCCACTGGGGCCCGCGGCTCACCGCCGCCGACGCCGAGGCCCTCGCGGACCGGCCGCCCGCCCCGTACCGGCCCTTCGAGTCACCGCTCGACGGCCACGAGGAGTACCCCGTCGAAGGCGGCCCCCGCTTCGTACGCCCCGCCCTCTCCGTCCGTACCGTCGGCGTACGCGGCACCGAGTGGCGCTTCGACACCGCCACCACCGACGCCGACGCCGGCGAACTCCGCCTCCGCTTCCTCGACGGCCCCCTCGCCCTCACCCTCCACTACCGGATGCGCGACGACACCGACGTCGTCGAACGGTGGATCACCGCCGAGCACCGCGGCCCGGAGGGCGCGCCGCCCGTCGAGCTGCTCCGCGCCGACGCCGCCACCTGGACCCTGCCGCTCCGCGACGCCTGGCGGCTCTCGCAGCTGCACGGCCGCTGGGCCGCCGAGACCCGCCTCGTCCGCGCCCCCCTCACGTACGGCGAGAAGGTCATCGGCAGCCGCCGCGGCCACACCGGGCACCAGCACCTGCCCTGGGTGGCCCTCGACGCCGAGGGCGCCACCGAGGAGTACGGCGAGGTGTACGGCTGCGCCCTCGCCTGGTCCGGGTCGTGGCGGATCTCCGTCCACCGGCTGCCCGACGGGCTCGTCCAGATCACCGGCGGCGCCGGCCACGACGACTCCGGGCTCGTCCGGCTCGCACCGGGGGACGCGTACGTGTCCCCCGTCTTCGCCGCACTGTGGAGCGACGGCGGCTTCGGCGGTGCCAGCCGCGCCTGGCACGCCTGGCAGCTCGCCCATGTGATCCCCGGCGCGGCCGACACGCGGCCGGTGCTCTACAACTCCTGGGAGGCGACGGAGTTCGCCATCTCGGAGGAGCAGCAGCGCGAGCTGGCGCGGCGCGCGGCCGGTATGGGGATCGAGCTGTTCGTGGTCGACGACGGCTGGTTCGGGCGGCGCACCAGCGACCGGGCGGGCCTCGGCGACTGGACCCCGAACCCCGACCGCTTCCCGCGCGGCCTGAAGCCCCTCGCCGACGAGGTGCACGCCCTCGGCATGCGGTTCGGCATCTGGGTCGAGCCCGAGATGGTCAACCCCGACAGCGACCTCTACCGCGCCCATCCCGACTGGGTGCAGCACCAGCCGGGCCGCACCCGCACCGAGTTCCGCCACCAGCTCGTGCTCAACCTCGCGCGGGCCGACGTCCAGGAGTACCTCTGGGAACAGCTCGACGGCCTCCTGTCGTCCGCGCCGATCGACTACGTCAAATGGGACTTCAACCGCTGCTTCACCGACGCCGGCTGGCCCGGCGACCCGTACCCGCAGCGCCTGTGGACCGAGCACGTGCACGCCCTGTACGGCCTGCTGGACCGGCTGCGCGCCGCGCACCCCGGGGTCGCCTTCGAGTCGTGCTCGGGCGGCGGCGGACGCGTCGACCTCGGCATCCTGGCCCGCACCGACCAGGTGTGGACCTCCGACAACACCGACCCCCTCGACCGGCTCGCCATCCAGCACGGCTTCAGCCAGCTCCACCCGGCCCGCGTCATGGCCGCCTGGGTCACGGACAGCCCCAACACCCAGCTCAACGGGCGGATCAGCAGCCTCCGATTCCGCTTCGTCAGCGCCATGGCGGGAGTGCTCGGGGTCGGCGGGGACCTCACCCGGTGGACCGACGAGGAGCGGGACGAGGCCCGCGGGTGGGTGGCCCTCTACAAAGAGATCCGCCCCGTGGTGCAGCTCGGGGAGCTGTACCGGCTGCGTCCCCCGGAGGGCGGGCTCAGCGCCGTCCAGTACGTACGGGGCGACGACACCGTCGTGCTCGCCTGGCTCCAGGCCCAGCATCACGGGGAGCCGCCCGCTCCGCTGCGGCTGCGCGGGATCGACCCGGCGGCGGTGTACGCGTGCCGGGACACCGGCGCCCGCCATCGGGGTTCTGTCCTGATTCACCATGGTTTGCCCACCGGGCTGCGGGGCGACCTCGATGCCACGGTCATCCGCTTGCGCCGCTGTTGAGCCTCTCATTACCTAGTGAGGCTTCTGTCCGTATTGCGGGAGTAAGGCGTAACGTGCCCCGGTAGCAAGGGAGATGGGGTCCGGCGCGTGAGCAGCGTCATAAAAGTGACGGACCGTGGCCGCTTGCCGGTGCCAAAAACCCTGCCCGGTACGGGAATGCATGATCCGCAATCCACGGAGGGTGACCGGAATTCTCCGGCGAATTACCCGAGCTGAATGCACGACGGAAACCATGCGCTTGTTCCCGCCGTCCTCACTCGTTTACGGTCCCGTCCAGCCGGGCGGACCGCCGAATCCTGCCACCGCCCGGAATTCGCACCCACCCACGTGTGGCAGGAGCGGGGGAACCAGGTAGTTCGCCGGACGGGAATTCCCGGACGGCTCGGGGTGAAGCCGCGCCAACAGCGCGGCCGGGCAGCTCCAGCCCGAACCCGACAGCTCACCTCGCAGGCGCCGGAGAGGA
>NZ_JABWDV010000305.1 GCF_013362995.1 Streptomyces sp. TRM64462
TGCGATCGCAAGGCGCCGGAGCGCCCTCGTGGCGGAGCCACGTGGGCGTTTCGGCAACGCGGCTGGGGGTCCCCCCTGCTCGAGCGGAGCCGAGAGCTTGGGGGAGCGCGTGCCAGGCGCCGCGGGGCAGGCGGGAATTGTCAGACAGGCCCTAGGGCCGGCGGGCGCCCGGCGGTTCGGCTGCGGCTAGAGCTGGGTGGTCTGCCGCTTCGTGAGGCCGTACGTCTCGGCGATGCCGTTCCAGAGACGTGCGGCCTTCTGCTTGGCGACGGTCGCCTCGCCGCTCGCCGCGGCCGCCTGCGCGGTACGGCTGGTGTTGCGGGCGCGGCCGTCCTTGCAGTTCTTCGGCTTCTTGACCTGCGTGGCCCAGGCCGCGTAGTGGTCGTCGGCGGTCGCGGACGCCTGCCACGCCTCGGTGAGCGCGGCGCTCAGCTCCGTGTGCTGCGGCAACTGGTCGATCGTGAGGCCCTGGAGGCGGGTCACGAGCTGGCGGCGCTGCGTCGCGGCGGCCCGCAGATCGGCGGCGGCCCGGTCAAGTTCGCGGCACTGCTTGATGTTCTCGACGGAACGGATCACGGAGGCGCGGCTGTTGCCGCTGTCCGCGAGCAGCTTGTCCAGCTCCTTGGCCTGTGCCTCGGCCGGGTCGGCGCTCTCCTCCGCGGACGGGCTGGGCGTGGGTGCCGGCGTCGGCGTGGCGGACACGGCGGTGACGGCACCGGCCTTGTCGGTGGCGTCGGCCTTGTCGCCGCCGCTCATCAGCGCGCCCGCGCCGAGCCCGATGACCGCGCAGCCGACGACGACGGCCGCGCCGATGGCCAGCTTCGGGGAGCGGCGGCGCGGCTCGGGCTCGTCGTCGTAGTACGGATCGGGCTCCGCGTACTGCGGGGCGTACGCCTGCGGCTGGGGCTGACCGTACGGGGGCGGGGGCGCCGCCGCGTCGAAGCGCGGCATCTGCTGCGTGGCGCCCGCGCTGTCGTCACGGAACAGGTTGTCGAACTCGGCAGGCGGCCCGGAACGCCCCGGCACGGGCGGGATGTACTGCGTGGCCTCGGCATCCGACCCCACGGACGGCTGCTGCGCGGGTGGCTGCGGCTGCTGCGCGGGCGGCTGCGGCTGCTGCGCGGGCGGCTGCTGCCCACCGAACCCGGTCCCGAGGAACTGCGTCGACTCGGCCGGGCTCTCGGCGGGCGGCACGGGACGCAGATACTGCGTCGCCGGATCACCCGCGGGCGACGGCACCCCCTGCTGCGAACCGGCGGCCCCACCCTGCGGCCCACCGGGCTGACCGCCCTGCGGAACGCCCGCGTGCCCGCCCGGCTGCGCGCCCGGATGACCGCCCGGTGCGCCTCCGTGCGCGCCCGGCTGACCGCCCGGGTAGGCCCCCGGCTGACCGCCCTGCTGCATCCCGGCGTGAGCCCCCGGCTGGCCGCCCGGATAGGAATCCGGCTGGCTGCCCTGCTGCATCCCCGGATGAGAGCCCGAGCCCGGCTGAGGACCCGGGGCGCCGCCCGGCTGCACGCCCGGGTGGCCGCCCTGCTGTACGCCCGCGTGCCCGCCCGGCCGGCCGCCCGGGTACGGTCCCGGGTGGCCGCCCTGCGGTGGGCCGGGGTAGCCCGCCTGCTGCCCGCCCCCGTGGGCGCCCTGCGGCGTTGCCGGCTGTGCGCCCTGCGGTGCGCCGGGCTGGGTGTTCGGATACGTGCCCGGCCGGCCGCCCGGGTACGTGCCCGGGTAGCCGCCCTGTGCGTCCTGCTGGGGGCCCGGCTGCGCATGGGGCATCCCCGGCCCGCCCGCCTGCGGCGTGCCCGGGTAGGGGCCCGGCTGAGCGCCCGGGTACGCGTTCGGCTGCGTGCCCTGGGGTGGGGCCGGGGGCATCTCCGGTGGTAGTTGTCCGCCCGCCGGCGGTGTCCCGGGGTGCGGGGGTGGGGGACCCCAGGGCCGGCCCGAGGGCTGACCCCACGACTGGCCCTCCTGGCCGTGTCCGCTCTGCGTCACCGGGACTCCTACGTGTGAACCTACGGAAACGTCGGCTCACGCTACCGGGTGTATCGCATCCCCCGCACACGGGTGTGGCGGTTGACACGGCCGGGCAGGGCAGGGCCGGGCCGGGCCACCGGCCCCCCTACGACGCCTGTGCCGCTAGCCGCGCCGTGAACTCCCGTACCGCGGGCTCGTCCCGGTACGGCTCCAGGCGCTGCTGGAGGTCGTCGAGGTACTCGGCGCCGCGCGACGACCGCAGGGAGCCGAGGAGTTCGGCGGCGCGCGTCCCGGTGTGGCAGGCCAGCTCCACCTCGCGCTGCTGGACCTGCGCCGTGGCCAGCAGGACGAGGCCGATCGCCCGCCGCCTGGCGCGGTTCGCGGGGTGCCCGTCCAATGCCTCGCCCGCGGTCCGCGCGGCCGCCTGGGCCTGGCCCAGGTCCCGGTGGCAGTGGGCCAGTTCGTCGGCGAGGTACGCGTGGTCGAAGTGCGCGATCCACGGCGGGTCGTCGCCCGCGTCCGGCTCGGCGCGCTCCAGCGCGCTCAGGGCACGCCCCGCCACGTCCTGGCACATGCGGGCGTCCCCGAGCAGGGCGTGCCCCCGCGCCTCGGCCGCCAGGAACATCGCCTCGGCCCGGGGCGTGACGTGCCCGCGGGCACCCTCCTGCGCGGCCCGCGCCAACTGGGCGATCTCGCGCGGGTTCCCGAGCTGCGCGGCGAGGTGGCTCATGGACGCGGCCAGCACGTACCCCCCGTACGCCCGGTCGCCCGCCGCCTGCGCGAGCCGCAGCGCCTGGATGTAGTAGCGCTGCGCGAGGCCCGGCTGCCCGGTGTCGACGGCCATGTACCCGGCCAGCTCGGTCAACCGCGCGACGGCGGCGAAGAGTTGGCGGCCCACCGCGTCCCGGTACGAGCCGGAGAGCATCCCGGACACGACGCTGTTGAGGTAGTGGACGACGACGGGCCGCACGTGCCCGCTGCCGAACCGGTGGTCCAGGTCGACCAGCGCGTCCGTCATGGCGCGTACGGCCCGGACGTCCGAGAGCCCGACGCGCGCCCCGGCCGTGCGCGCCACCTGCGCGTCGGGGCCGGTGATCAGCCAGTCGCGGCTGGGTTCGACGAGCGCGGACGCGGCGACGGCGGACCCGGACAGGAAGTCGCGGCGGCCCACGTCGCTGCGCCACAGCTCGCAGACCTGCTCGATGGCGCCGAGCACGGTCGGCGAGAACTGCAGCCCGACACCGCTGGCGAGGTTCTTGCCGTTGGCCATCCCGATCTCGTCGATCGTGACCGTACGGCCCAGCTTGCGCCCGAGCGCCTCGGCGATGATGCCGGGGGCGCGGCCCCGTGGCTGCTGTCCGCGCAGCCAGCGCGCCACCGACGTCTTGTCGTACCGCAGATCGAGTCCGCGTTCCGAGCCGACCATGTTGACGCGGCGGGCGAGCCCGGCGTTGGAGCACCCTGCTTCCTGAATGAGAGCCTGCAGCCGTTCGTTCGGCTGACGGGCGACGAGCGGCCTCGCTGCCATGACTACCCCCTGGTGGTGCCGGTGGCGATCAGTCCGTCGATCACTGCCCGGCTGATGTCCGGAGAATGCAGAACCTGGCGCTGTCATACCAAAACATCGACAATGCAGTGCATTACGGTGCAATACCGGAGACGCCCGCATTGACGCCCTTCCCCCGGCATGTGGCTACCCGTCCGCGGCTCCCGCCGCCCATGCGCGCCCCCGCCCGTGCATCCATGCGCCCCACATGGCGAATCGATGCATCTCGCCCTTCGCCTTTGCGCCCCGTAACCCCCGGTGGGGTGCGGAGTTGTGCTGTCCGTGGAAGAGACCATCGGAGTCACGGAAGCCGCACAGATCCCCAAGCAGCGCGGGGAGCAGCTGCTGGACAGCGCCGTGCGGTACGCGGAAGAGCGGCACTGGGACGTGTTCCCCGGTACGTGGTTGGAGGCCGTCGACGGCACGGAGCGCTGCTCGTGCGGCGACACGGCGTGCCCCGCCCCCGGCGCGCACCCGGCCAGGCCTGACTGGGCGACGCAGGCGACGGGCAGCGCGGTCGCGGCGCGCCGTATGTGGGGCAAACACCCCAGGGCGTCGATCCTGCTGCCGACGGGCCGTACGTTCGACGCGCTGGACGTACCGGAGTCGGCGGGCTTCCTGGCGCTGGCGCGGATGGAGCGGATGAACATGACGCTCGGCCCGGTGACCTGCACCCCGGACCGCCGGATGCTGTTCTTCGTCCTGCCGGGCGCGACCGTGAAGGTGGCCGATCTGATCCGCAAGCTGGGGTGGTCGCCGACCGGGATCGACCTGGTGGCGAAGGGCGAGGGCCACTACGTGGCGGCGCCGCCCACGCGGGTCGGCGGGCAGGGCGCGGTGCAGTGGGCGCGGCGGCCGACGCCGGCGAACCGGTGGCTGCCGGACGCGGAGGAGCTGATCAGCCCGCTGGCGTACGCGTGCGGCAGGGAGGCCGCCGCGGCACGAGCCCGGCAACGCTGACCAGCGGAGACTGCCGGATCCTTCACCTGCGGACCTACCGGCGGGTTCGTAGGCTGTGTCCTGTTGTTCGAGTACGGCGCGCATGACGCCGTACGACCACGCACGACGGGGACAGTGAGGCCAGGCCATGACCATGCCGGACCAGCACCAGACAGATGACATGGCGGGTGAGGCGCCGGGCGCGGCGCCGCCCGCCGTTCGTGTGGAAGGGCTCTGGAAGCGCTTCGGCGATCATGTCGCGGTGGCCGGTGTGGACCTGGAACTGCCCGCCGGGAAGTTCATCGGGCTCGTCGGCCCGAACGGCGCGGGCAAGACGACGACCCTGTCGATGATCACCGGGCTGCTCCGCCCCGACCAGGGCCGTATCCATGTCGCCGGCCACGACGTGTGGCAGGACCCGGCCGCCGTGAAGGCGCGGATCGGTGTGCTGCCGGAGGGCCTGCGGCTGTTCGAGCGGCTGTCGGGCCGTGAACTCCTCGCGTACACGGGGCGGCTGCGGGGGCTGCCGGGTGACGAGGTCGACAAGCGGGCGACGCAGCTCCTCGACGTGCTGGACCTGGCGGGGGCGCAGCACAAGCTGGTGATCGACTACTCGACCGGTATGCGGAAGAAGATCGGGCTCGCGGCGGCGCTGCTGCACAACCCGGACGTGCTGTTCCTGGACGAGCCGTTCGAGGGTGTGGACCCGGTGTCGGCGCAGACGATCCGCGGTGTGCTGGAGCGTTACACGGCGTCCGGTGCGACCGTCGTGTTCTCCAGCCACGTCATGGAACTGGTGGAGTCGCTGTGCGACTGGGTCGCGGTGCTGGCCGCGGGCCGGATCCGCGCGCACGGCACGCTCGCGGAGGTGCGGGGGGACGCGCCGACGCTGCAGCGGGCGTTCCTGGAGCTGGTCGGCGCCGAGGGCCGGGACGCGGGCGCGTCGCTGGACTGGCTGGGCGGGGGCGCGCGATGAGCGGCGCGGAGGTGGCCGCGGAGACGCCTTCGACGTCCGTCCCGACGTCCGACCCGACATCCGTCCCGACGTCCGACCCGACATCCGACCCGACATCCGACCCGACGTCCGACCCGACATCCGTCCCGACGTCCGTCCAGACATCCGTCCCGACGTCCGTCCTGACGTCCGTCTTCGTACGGCTCAAGCTGTCGCTGCTGCGCAACGGGCTGCGGCAGTCGACGGGCAGGGCAGCGGTGTTCGTCACGTCGGCGGTGTTCACACTGCTGTTCGCGGCGCTGCAGTTGCTGGGGCTGCTGCTGATGCGGGGGTCCGCGCACGCGGCGACGCTGGCGGTGCTGCTGACGGTGGTGCTGGCCGTGGGGTGGGCGGTGATGCCGCTGTTCTTCCCGAGCGGCGACGAGACGCTGGACCCGACGCGGCTGGTGATGCTGCCGTTGCGCGCGGCGCCGCTGGTGCGGGCGCTGCTGGTGGCGTCGCTGGTGGGCATCGGGCCGCTGTTCACGCTGAGCGTGGCGGTGGGCGCGGGGGTCTCCGTGGCGCACGGGGCGTTCGCGGTGGGCGTGGCGGTGGTGGCCGTACCGCTGGTGCTGCTGGTGTGCGTGGCGCTGGCGCGGGCGGTCGCGGCGGCGAACATCCGGCTGCTGACGTCGCGCAAGGGCCGTGACCTGGCGCTGCTGAGCGGTCTCGTGGTGGCGGTGGGTATCCAGTTCGTGAACTTCGGGGCGCAGCGGCTGGGCGCGGCGGGGACCGGTCTCGCGCCGCTGGAGCCCGCGGCGGCGGTGGCGCGGTGGATCCCGCCGGCGTCGGCGGTCGGCGCGGTCGACTCGGCGAGCCGGGGCGCGTACGGCACGGCGGTGCTGCAGATCGCCCTGTCGGGGGCGGCGTTGGGGGCGCTGCTGCACTGGTGGCAGCGGAGCCTGACGAAGCTGATGACGGCGCCGGACGCCTCGACGATCGCGGCGGCGGACTCCGGCAAGGAGCGCGGGCAGGCGCAGGCGCGGGGCGTCGGGCGGCTGCTGCCCGGCGGCCGTACGGGCGCGGTGATGCAGCGCAGCCTGCGGTACGGCTGGCGGGACCCGAAGACGAAGTCGGCGTGGGTGACGGCGTTGGCGCTGGGCGTGATCATCCCGGCGTTCAACGCGCTGCAGGGCTCGGGGTCGCTCTACTGGGCGTGCTTCGCGGCGGGCATGCTGGGCTCGCTGATGTTCAATCAGTTCGGGCAGGACACGTCGGCGTTCTGGATGGTCGCGATGACCGTGGCGTCGCGGCGTGACGCGTATCTGGAGCTGCGGGGGCGTGTGCTGGCGCTGCTGCTGATCACCCTGCCGTATGTGACGGTCGTGACGGTGGTGACGGCCGCGCTGCTGGGCCACTGGGGGGCGCTGCCGGCGGTGCTGGGCCTGTCGATCGCGCTGCTCGGCGCGATGCTGGGCATGGGGGCGTTCGCGTCGGCGTTCTTCCCGTACTCGATCCCGCAGGACAGCGCGTACAAGAACGCGGCACCGGGGCAGGGCGGGCTGGCGTGGATGTCCATGCTCGGCGGCATGCTCGGGTCCGTCCTGCTGTGCGCGCCGCTGGTCGCCCTGCTGGTCTGGGCGCGGGTGACGGACAACGCGTCCGGGGAGTGGTTGCTGCTGCCGCTGGGCGTGTCGTGGGGCGCGCTGCTGGTGTGGGCGGGCCTCCACCTGGGCGCCCGCCGCACGTCGACCCGCCTCCCGGAGATCCTGGCGGCCGTCAGCAAGGCGTAACGCCCACGCCACGGGCCCGGCCCCGCCGGGTGGGCCGCCGGGCCGGCCGGGGCACC
>NZ_JABWDV010000036.1 GCF_013362995.1 Streptomyces sp. TRM64462
CCCACTTCCGCAACCCCCCTGCCCCGCGCCCAGCCCATCGGGCAGCATGAACCCATGCCCGTACTGACGCGCGAAGAGGCGCAGACCCGAGCCCGGTTCCTCGACGTCCATCGCTACACGATCGACCTCGACCTCACCACCGGCGACGACACCTTCGACTCGACCACCCTCATCCGGTTCACCGTCCGCACCCCCGGTGACACCTTCGTCGAGCTCAAGCCGGAAACCCTGCGCAGCGCCACCCTCGACGGGCAGCCCCTCGACCTCACCACCCTGACCGACAACCGCCTCCCCCTCACCGGCCTCAGCCAGGGCACGCACGAGCTCCGCGTCGACGCCGCCATGCGCTACTCCCGCACCGGCGAGGGCATGCATCGCTTCACCGACCCCAGCGACGGCGAGACGTACGTCTACACGCAGCTGTTCCTGGACGACGTCCAGCGCGTCTTCGCAGCCTTCGACCAGCCGGACCTCAAGGCCGTCTTCGACGTCACCGTCACCGCACCCGACCACTGGACGGTGCTCGCCAACAGCACCGCCACCCGCGACGCCGACGGCCGCTGGACGGCCGCCACCACGCCCCGTATCTCCACCTACCTCGTCGCCGTCGCCGCCGGCCCCTGGCACAGCGTCCGCACCCGGCACGCGGGTCTGCCCTTCGGCATCCACTGCCGCCGCTCCCTCGCGCCCCACCTCGACGCGGACGCCGACGAACTCCTCGACGTCACCCGGCGGCTCTTCGACCGCTACCACGAGAAGTTCGACGAGCCGTACCCCTTCGACTCCTACGACCAGGCGTTCGTCCCCGAGTTCAACGCCGGCGCGATGGAGAACCCGGGCCTCGTCACCTTCCGCGACGAGTTCGTCTTCCGCTCCGCCGTCACGATCAGCGAGCGCCAGCGCCGTGCCATGGTCATCGCCCACGAGATGGCGCACATGTGGTTCGGCGACCTCGTCACGCTGAAGTGGTGGGACGACATCTGGCTGAACGAGTCCTTCGCCGAGTACATGGGCTACCAGACCGTCAACGAGGCGACCACCCGCTACCCCGACACCTGGATCGGTTACGCGGTCGAGCGCAAGCCCTGGGGATACGACGCCGACCAGCGCCCCTCCACGCACGCGGTGGCGCCCGACCCGGAGGCCGTACCGGACACGGCCTCGGCCCTCCTCAACTTCGACGGCATCTCGTACTCCAAGGGCGCCTCCGCCCTGCGCCAACTCGTCGCGTGGATGGGCGAGAAGGAGTTCCTCGCGGGCATCAACAACCACTTCGCGCGCCACAGGTTCGGCAACGCGACCCTCGCCGACTTCATCGACAACCTGGCCTCCGCCACCGACCGCGACGTCCACGCCTGGGCCGACGCCTGGCTCCGCACCACCGGCATCGACACCGTCACCGCCGAGGTCACCACGGGCCCCGGCCGCTGGAACCTCGCCCTCCACCACGACGGCACCCGCCCGCACCGCGCCACGATCGGCGTCTACGACCGCGACCTCAGCGACGGCGGCACCCTCGTCGTCCGCGAACGGTACGAGACGGACATCCCCGACACCGGCGCGGCGCCCGAGAGCCGGCCCGGGCCACGGCCCGCCCTCGTCGTCCCGAACGAGCACGACCTCACGTACGCGAAGATCCGCCTCGACGCGGTCTCCGAGGAGACCGCGCTCCGCACCCTCTCCGGCGTTCCCGACGCCCTCACCCGGTCCGTCCTGTGGAACACGTTCCGCGACATGGTGCGCGACGGCGACCTCGACCCGGCCGACTACCTCACCACCGCCCACGCGCACCTGCCCGCCGAGACCGACGTCGCCATCGTCGAGAACGTCCTCGGGTTCGCGCTCCACCAGATCGCCGACCGCTACCTCCCCCCGGCCGGCCGCGCCGACGCCCGCGCCACGCTGACCGACCTCACCCGCGACCTGATCCGCCGCACCGAGGACGGCGCGAACCCGGGCCTGCGCCTCACCGCCGTACGCCACTTCATCGACAGCACGGACCGCACCGGCACCCTCCACGGCTGGCTCGCCGACGGCAGCGTCCCGGGCGGGCCCGACCTGGACCCGGAGCTCCGCTGGCGCATCCTCAGGCGCCTCGCCGTACTCGGCGCGGCCGACGAGGCCGCCATCGCCGCCGAACTCGACCGCGACCCCAGCGCCACCGGCCAGGAAGGCGCCGCCCGCTGCCGCGCCGCCCTGCCCACGCCCGAGGCGAAGGAAGCGGCCTGGCAGCGCATGTTCCACGACGACACCCTCTCCAACTACCTGTTCAACGCCACCGCCGAGGGCTTCTGGCAGCCCGAGCACGCGGACGTCCTCGCCCCCTACGTCCCGCGCTACTACCCCGAGGCCACCGCCCTCGCCACCCGCCGGGGCCCGGCCATCGCCACGGCCGCCGGCCGCTACGCCTTCCCCGCGTACGCCGTCACCCAGGAGAACCTCGACCTGGGCCACACCCACCTCACCGACCCGGACCTCACCCCCGCCCTCCACCGCCAACTCGTCGACCGCCTCGACGACCTCCGCCGAGCCCTCCACGTCCGCACCACCACCACCACCGCCCCCACCCGCACCGCCTGACCCGGAGCCGCCGCACACGGCACGTGCCCACCGGCCTTCACGAACCGCCGCGTTCGTGAAGGCCGGGCTTCCGGATGCCGTGCCCCGCCGGGTGCGTCCACGTGTACGGGGAAACGGCACCGTCCCTCGTTCGGGTGCCGATCCTGTGCAGGACGCCCGTGCCGCGCACGCCGGGTACACGCTGGCTCACGCAATGTGACGCACTCGTGGAAGGCAGCACCCGGATGACCCCCGTGCCCACCCCAGCTTCCGCCCCCGGCTCGGCGCCCCCCGGCTCGGCGCCCCCCGG
>NZ_JABWDV010000306.1 GCF_013362995.1 Streptomyces sp. TRM64462
GCCGCTCCCCCCGCCGCACCAGCCGCACCCGCCGCGCCCGCCGCGCCCGCGGCCCTGCGCGCCTTCGCGCTCCAGGACGTGGCCCTCGGCGACCGGGGCGTCTTCGCCGCCAAGCGCGCCCTCATGCTCGACTACGCCCGCGGCTACGACGTCGACCGCCTCCTCCAGGTCTTCCGCGCGAACGCCGGACTCCCCACGCTCGGCGCCGTCGCGCCGGGCGGCTGGGAGGGCCTGGACGGCGAGGCCAACGGCAATCTGCGCGGCCACTACACCGGGCACTTCCTCACCATGCTCGCCCAGGCGTACGCCGGCACCGGCGAGGACGTGTTCCGCGAGAAGACCGACCGCATAGTGACCGCCCTCACCCAGGTACGGGCCGCCCTGCGCCGGGACCCGCGGGTCCTGAGCGTCCCCGGCCGCACCGCCGGGACCCGGGCGGCCGAGCTGCTCCGGGGCTCGTACCAGTACGCCGACCTCCCGCCCACCGTCCTCGGAGACCCCCTGCCCGCCGCGCTCACCCTCTCCGCCTGGGTGAAGCCCGCGCACGACGCGAACTGGGCCCGGGTCGCGGACTTCGGCGACGACACCACCCGCTACCTCTACCTGGCCGTCCGCAACTCCCGCGGCGCGCCCCGCTTCGCCCTCACCACCGGCGGGCCCGGGCGCGAGCAGGGCATCGACGGCACCGCACCGCTGCCCCTCCACCGGTGGAGCCACCTCACCGTCACCCTCGACGGCGCCACCGGCGTCCTGTACGTCGACGGCGCCGAAGTCGCCCGCAACACCGCCATGACCCTCACCCCGGCGGCCCTCGGCGCGCTGCGCGACCACTGGATCGGCCGCTCGCACTTCGGCGCCGACCCCCTGTTCGCGGGCGCCGTCGACGCCGTGGACCTCTGGTCCCGGGCCCTGACCGCCGCCGAGGTCGCGGAACTGCACGGCACCGGCACCACGGGCGGCCGGGGCGACCTCGCCTCGTACCGCTTCGACGAGACGGCCGGCGGCACCTTCGCGGACGGCTCGGGGCGCGGGCAGCACGCCACGCTGCGCCGCACCTGGGGCGGGCCGAGCCACCCCGGGTTCCTGGCCGCGTACCCGGAGACCCAGTTCATCGCGCTGGAGTCGATGACGGGCAGCGACTACACGCGGGTCTGGGCCCCGTACTACACCGCCCACAAGATCCTGCGTGGGCTGCTCGACGCGCACCGCGCCACCGGCGACGCCCGCGCCCTCGACCTGGCATCCGGCATGGGCGACTGGATGCACGCGCGCCTGTCCCGGCTGCCCGCGAGCACCCTCCAGCGGATGTGGGGGCTCTTCTCCAGCGGCGAGTTCGGCGGCATCGTCGAGGCCGTCTGCGATCTGCACGCCCGCACCGGCCGCCCCGAACACCTCGCGCTCGCCCGCCTCTTCGACCTCGACCGGCTCATCGACGCGTGCGCCGCCGGACAGGACGTCCTCGACGGGCTGCACGCCAACCAGCACATCCCGATCTTCACGGGCCTGGTCAGGCTGTACGAGGAGACCGGCGAACAGCGGTACCTCACCGCCGCCCGCGCCTTCTGGCGCATGGTGATCCCGCCCCGGATGTACGCGATCGGCGGCACCAGCACCGGCGAGTTCTGGAAGGCCGCCGGGTCGGTCGCGGGCACGCTCAGCGACGCGAACGCCGAGACGTGCTGCGCGTACAACCTGCTCAAGCTGAGCCGCGCGTTGTTCCTGCACGACCGGGACCCGGCGTACATGGACTACTACGAGCGGGCGCTGTTCAACCAGGTGCTCGGCTCCAAGCAGGACAAGGCCGACGCCGAGAAGCCCTTGGTCACGTACTTCATCGGGCTGTTGCCCGGCCATGTGCGGGACTACACGCCGAAGGCGGGCACCACCTGCTGCGAGGGCACGGGCATGGAGAGCGCCACCAAGTACCAGGACTCCGTGTACTTCGCGGCGGCGGACGGCTCCGAGCTGTACGTGAACCTCTACAGCGCGTCCACGCTGACGTGGGCAGCCCGGGGCGTGACGGTCACGCAGACGACGGACTTCCCGTTCGAGCAGGGCTCGACGCTCGTGTTCGGCGGCGCGACGGCGGAGTTCGCCCTGCGCCTGCGGGTCCCGTCCTGGGCGTCCCCGGCGGCGGACGGGTTCCGTGTCACGGTGAACGGCCGGCGGGTGCCGGTCACGGCGGCGCCCGGCAGCTACGTCACCGTGGCCCGGACCTGGCGCCCGGGGGACACCGTGCGCGTGGCGGTGCCGTTCCGGCTGCGCGCCGAGGGCACGCCGGACGACCCGTCGCTCCAGGCCCTGCTGTACGGCCCGGTGAACCTGGTCGCCCGGGACCCGCGCCGCACGTTCCTGCCGGTCACGCTGTACCCGGGCGCCGCCCTGTCCGGCGACCTGGCCCCGGGGCTCACGCCCGTGCCGGGCAAGCCCCTGCACTTCCTGCTGAACGGCGCGGACGGCGCGGCCGGCGCGGCCGGCGTCGAGTTCGCGCCGTTCCACGAGGGCACCGAGGACCCGTCGCATGTGTACGTGCGCCGCGCCGAGCCCCGCGTGGTCTTCGGCGGCGTCGACGCGGGCGTCGCCAACCCGGCGCGGCTCGACGGCACGACGTTCCTCGACGCCGTCTGGGCGGCCGCGCCCTTCCCCGGCAAGGGCGCCCTCGTCCGGCACGTCGATTCCGTGGCGCGGGCGTGGGCGGACGAGGGGCTGCTGACGGCGCGGGACGCGGACCGCGCGGTGACGGCGGCGGGGCAGGGCTCGTACAGCTGAACGAGCTTCAGGCCACGGCAGACTGAACGTACGTCACGCCGCGGCCAACTGAACGAGCGTCATGCCGCCGTCAACTGGTCGAGCGTCATGCCGTGGCCGCTCAGTCCAGGACCATCGCGCGTGACGCGCTCGCCGTCGCGTTGGACGACGTGAGCTCGGCGGCGGCGACCCCGCTGCCGGCCACGGTCATCAGTACCCGCGCCACGACGCTGTCGCCCGGCCGGAAGTCCGGTGCGGCGGGGTCGGCGGCGACCATGTCGGTGCGGGTGTGGCGGCGGCCGTCGCACACCTGGGGCTCGCGGACGTGCGTGACGCCCGAGACGGCACCGGTGGCCGGGGCGCTGAGCCGGACCGCGAAGGAGGCCGCCTCCTGCTCCGGTTCGCACAGATACGTGTACGTCACGGCGGCCGTGCGCCCGGTCGGGCCCGCCGCCGCGCTCTCGATCCGTACGCTGCCCGGGACGGGGGCGGCCGCCCCGATGCCCGCGACGGCGCACAGCACGGCGAGCGCCACCACCGTGTTCCCGCGGGGGCGCGCCCGCATTCCGCTTCGTACCATGTCCGGCCCTCCTTTTCGGCTTCGCGCCGGAATGTACCGACGCGGCGCCCAAAACCGGGGCCGTCTCCGCCGCCTTGCCGCGACGCCTCACCCGCCTGCCGGTCACCCCGGCCGTGCGGGTGCGGTCGGCGTCGCGCCGTACCGCCCCGGCGCGGCCGGGGTGCCGTCGCGCCCGGGCCGCCGCCGCGTGCGGCCGCCGGGCGGCTCGCTCGGGCCGTCAGCCTTCGATCACGCCCAGCTGGCGCATCAGCCCGAGGTCGTCGGTGTTCCACCAGCTCTCGGCGATCTTGCCGCCTTCACAGCGGAAGGTCGCCTGGCCGGTGCCCGAGACATCCCGGTTCGTCGGCTCGATGCCCTGGTACGCCCCCACGTGCCGGCCGCCGTAGCTGAACCGCACACACACCTGGTCGCCCTCGGCGCACAGGCTTTCGATGCGCATGGTCGGCTGGAAAGCGGTCAGGATCTCCTGGTTCTCCCGCTTGACCTGCGAGGCCGACAGATCGTACGAGGACAGCGACGGATCGTGCTCGATGTAGTCGTCGGTACACAGCCGGTACGCCGCGTCCATGTCCCCCTTGTTGGCGAGCGTCTCGCAGAACTGGCGCACCAGCGCCTTGTTCAGCTGCTCGTCGCGGACCACGTCGAGGTCGGTGAACGACGGCTCACCCTCGCAGAGGGCCACCATCTCCCGGTAGATCCGGTCGGTCTCGGGAAGGTTCGAGTTCTTCATCGCCTCCTCGTACGAAGGGAACTCGACGATCTCCACGACGTGCGCGGAGTCGGAGCGGTCCTTCGCGACGATCGAGTGGGTGGCCGTCCGCTTCCCCTGAGTCGCTTCGACCCAGCTGTCCATCAGTCGGTTGAGCTCATCGACCCGCTGCGTGCGGCAGTCGATGACCTGGACGAACGTCATGGCGCCCGCCTCCCGTGAGTCGGAGGGTTCGGATGCTTTTACCGTAAGCCTGTTTTGTGGCATATGTCCTGAGGTAAAGATGCGCGCCGACCACCTGCGCAAACAGCCAAGGGAAGCCAAGGAAGCCAAGGAAGCCAAGGAAGCACGCCATGTACGCACGACTGACCACCTACGAGGGCACCCCCGTCCCCGCCGACAGAAACGTTGCGGCGACCAACCAGGCCGCCCTCGACCAGGCCCGGCAGATCCCCGGTTTCCAGGGTGTCTACTACCTGATCGACCGCGAGCGCGGGAAGGCCCTGACGCTCACCCTCTGGGAGGACGAGGAGGCCATGCGGGCCAGCGAGGAGCGGGCCGACGCGATCCGCAGGGAGAGCGCGGAGCGCGACGCGATGACGGTCGTCTCGGTGGAGAGGTACGAGGTGGGGATGGCCCACCTGGAGTCATGACAGACGGCCCTGCCCCCGCGCCCGGGGACAGGGCCGTCCGCACGGCGCGGCGTCGTCAGGGCTCGTCGGTCATGGCGGGCATCTCGCCCTCGGTCCGCGTCACGTCGATCAGCGAGAACGGTGCGCCCTGCGGGTCGATCAGCGCGGCGAACCGCCCGAACGGGCTGTCCATCGGCCCGAAGAGCAGCTTCGCGCCGCGGTCGGTGGCCCGGGTGATCGCCGCGTCGCAGTCGGCCACGGTGAAGTACACGTTGATGTACGGGGGCATGTCGGGCGGGAAGTTCTCGTCCATCTTCATCCGGCCGAGCACCGGCTCTGCCCCGAGGTCGAAGATCTTGAAGTCGATGGGCGCGTCCGCCATCTTCTTGGCGCCGAACGAGAAGACCTCGCGGAAGAACGCGTCCGCCTTGTCCGCGTCCCGCGTGTACACCTCGGCCCAGCAGTACGCGCCGGGCACCGCCCGCGCCTCGAAGCCCTCGTGGGCGCCGGCCTGCCAGACGCCGAAGACGGTGCCGCTCGGCTCGCGGGCGAGCAGCATGGACCCGAAGTCCCCCACCCGCATGGGCTCCATCAGGAGCTGTCCGCCGCTGTCCCGCACCTTGCGCGCGGTGGCCTCGACGTCCGGCGACGCGAAGTACAGGCACCACGCGGACTGCGGCTCCTCGCCCTCCTGGCCGGGCATGGGCGGTACGACGGCGGCGACCGCCTTGCCGTCGGCGTAGGCCTGCGTGTAGTTGCCGTACTCGGTCGCCGCCTCGCCGAAGGTCCAGCCGAGCACGTCGCCGTAGAAGCGCTTGGCGCCTTCGAGGTCGGTGAACATCGCGTCCACCCAGCAGGGCGTGCCCTCGGGCAGTCCGGCCATGACGATCCCCTTACAAGTCAGGAACGGTTCGTTGGTCCGGTTTGCCACGTTAACGACGGGTGTGGGGCGGCGCGCGTCGAACGGAGGCGGGCCGCGTCGTGTCTAGCTCAGCTCGGCGAAGCTCTCCACGGCACTGGTCTTGCCGGTGACGATGATGACGTCGCCCTTCTCGATCACGGTCTCGGCGGTGGCGTGCGTGAAGTCCTGCCCCGGCCGCTTGATGCCGACGACCGTGACCCCGTACGTGCTGCGGACGGCGCTCTCCCCGAGCGGGACGCCCGTCGCGATCTCCGGGGCGACGGTCTTGACCAGGGCGTAGTCGTCGTCGAACTGGATGAAGTCGAGCATCCGCCCGGTGACGAGGTGGGCGACGCGCTCGCCCATGTCGTGCTCGGGCAGGACGACGTGGTGGACGCCGAGGCGTTCGAGGATCTGCCCGTGCTGGCGGCTGATGGCCTTGGCCCAGATGTTCGGCACGCCCGCCTCCAGCAGGTTGGAGGCGATGAGGATGCTCGCCTCGATGTCCGTACCGATGCCGACGACCGCGCTGGTGAAGTCGTGGACGCCGAGCTGCTCCAGCACCTCCGGGTCGGTGCAGTCCGCGACGGCCGAGTGGGTGAGGACGTCGCTGACCTTCTGGACGAGCTGCGCGCTGGTGTCGATGCCGAGCACGTCCCAGCCGCGCCGGGTCAGCTCGTGCGCCAGCGAGCTGCCGAACCGGCCCAGGCCGAT